>NZ_JBEZHO010000010.1:0-241095 GCF_040650615.1 Streptomyces sp. NPDC048643 | reverse complement strand
CTCTCGCGCCGCAACCAGTCCCTGATCGAGGCCGGCCACGGCCCGGGTGTTCGGGGCAGGAGCGCGCGGCTAGCCGGCTGATCCGGAGGACGGCGTCAGGTCCCGTACGAGACCGGACGCCACCGGCACCGGCACCCCGGCGCGATCCGCGGCCCGCAGCAACGCGCCGCCGATGGCGTCGAGTTCGAGGGTGCGGCCGGTCTCCGCGTCGCGCTGCATCGACGACTTGGCGCCCGGCGGGAACGCGTCGTAGCGGGCCAGGGCGGCCGCCGGATCGACCGGGGCACCGGACGCCCGGCTGACCGCCGCCGTCTCCTCGACCAGCGCGGTCAACTCGTCGCGGTGCAGCGTGCGTACGTCACCCAGCGGGAGTCCGTAGCGCGTCGTCAGCAGCGCGAACGGCGCGAGGAACGACATCTTCGCCCACAGCGTCGCCGCCTCCTCGGCCTCGACCCGGACGCCCACCCCGGCCTGTGCCAGCGCGGCGGCGAGCGCGTCGACCCGGGAGCGGGACGCCGTCTCGGCGGTCAGGTCGACATCGGCGAACGGACTGCCGTGCTCGATCACTCCCGGCGCGGTTCGCGTCGACTCCACGCGGATCACCGCGGGGGCCACCTGCTCGGGGCGGTGGCGCTCGCGCAGCAGGGCGGGGTGCTCGACGCCGTTCAGGAACGGGACGATCAGGGCCTCCTCGCCCAGCACCTTCGCCGGGACCCGCTCCAGGGCGGCGTCCAGGGAGGTCGCCTTGACCGCGATCAGCAGCGCGTCGACCGGCTCCCGCAGCTCGGTGTCCGCGGACACCCGGGCCGTGAAGTCCCCGAACAGGGCGCTGCGCACCTCGATGCCGTCGTCTGCCAGGACCCGCCCGGTGTCCTCCCCGGCCAGGCAGATCACCCGGTGGCCCGCGCGGGCCAGCACCGCCGCGAGGAGTCCGCCGACCCCTCCCGGACCCAGTACCGCCACGGTCAGCCGGTCGTTCGCCATAGGTCCTCGATCCTCCGTACGGGACCCGAGGAGAGCCACCGGGTCATGATCAACACAATCCGCGGGACCGGTGACGCTATTCCCGGGCCTGCGGGTTTCGCGTTCCCCGGGCCCGCGGGTTCGCGCGGGGGGCCACACGATCGCGCCGTCCGCGCGACACTGGACTCATGTGCCGCAGCATCAAGACACTCCGTCCGCCGTCGATCCCCGAGGAAGCGACCGACGAGGAGATCCGCGCCGCCGCTCTGCAGTACGTGCGCAAGGTCTCCGGGTTCCGCGCCCCGGCCGCCCACAACCAGGAGGCCTTCGACCGCGCCGTCGAGGCGGTCGCCGCCGCGACCACCGACCTCCTCGACAGCCTGGAGGTACGGGGCGTGCCGGCCCGGCGGGCCGGATAGCGTGCCGGACGCTCAGGCGCCGGTGCCCTGCTCGCGTACGGCGGGCTTGCGCACGAGGTAGGCCGCGCCCGCCCCGGCGATGAACAGCGCCCCGAACGAGACGCCCGTCGCCAGCCAGGTGGCACCCAGCCACTGGCCGCCGAAGTAGCCGAGGCCCACGCTGTACCCGGCCCAGGCGACGCCCGCGAGCACCGACCAGGGCAGGAACTCGCGGATCCGGCGGTGCGCCGCCCCCGCGCCGAGCGAGACGACCGACCGCCCGGCCGGTGCGAAACGGGCGACGACCACGAGCACACCGCGCGCCCCGCCGCCGCGCGCCAGTACGTCGCCGAGACGTTCCTGCGCCTGCGTGAGGCGGCGCGAGCGGGCGATGGCGCGGTCCAGGCGTTCGCCGCCGCGCCAGGCGAGGCGGAACGCCACCAGGTCGCCGAGCACCGAGGCCGTGGCCGCGCAGAGGGTCAGCACCAGCAGGTCGGGGACGGCGTGCGGAACGGCGCCGGTGGCGGAGCCCGCCGCGGCCGTGGCCGCGGTGATCACCAGCACCCCGCTCGGCAGGACCGGCAGGAACACATCAAGGACGACGGACATGGCGACCGCCGCGTAGATCCATGGGCTGCCCGTCAGCGACCCCACACTCTCCAGCACCGAAACACTCCCCCGGAATCCCCCGTAGGCACGGACCTTGCCGCGACGTCGCGGGGAGCGGCAGGGGCGGCCAGTACAGCCATACAGCGTACGCCGCGGGCCCGGCCGGAGATCCACGGGGGCCGCATGTGTCGGTCACATCACGTTCACCTTCCCGCACGCTCCGGTCACGGCCGGGCACGGCGGCGCCCGCCTCCCGTGACCGGGGGCGGGCGCTGTCGTGCGGGTGAGGGCGCGGTGCCCGTGGGTCAGACGGTGACGGGCTCCGAGGCCCGCTGCTCCTCCACGGCCGCGGAGGTGCGGGCGGTGAGCAGCCGGTCGAGGCCGAGCGCGCCGGAGCCGGTGAAGACGAGCAGGAGCATGGCCCAGCAGAACAGCGCGGAGAGTTCGCCGCCGTTCTGGATCGGCCACAGGGCGGCCGACTGGTGCACGTCGAAGTAGGCGAACGCCATCGAGCCCGAGGCGACGAACGCGGCGGCGCGGGTGCCGAGGCCGAGGAGGACGAGGGCGCCGGCGACGAGCTGGATGACGGCCGCGTACCAGCCGGGCCAGGTGCCCGCGTCGACGGTGCCGCCGTCGGTGCCCGCCGCGCCGCCGAGCACGCCGAAGAGCGAGGCGGTGCCGTGCACGGAGAAGAGGAGGCCGACGACGATGCGGAACAGGGCTATGGCGTACGGCTGGGCGCTGTTGAGGCGTCCGGTCATGTGGGGAACTCCTTCGGTCTGATCCGGCCGCGGCGGGCCGGACCGTGGGGACGGAACCGAGTGAGTCACCTACGTTAGGTGAGCCTAATCTATGCTTGCAAGTTCAACATTCGGCCACGGCCGGGCCTCCGTTTGCGGTTCCGCTTCGGCCGTCGCCGCACGTAGCGCGGCTCGCGCCACCGCGTCGGCGTCCGAGAGCGTGACCGAATCCACTCCAGGTCTCGCGCCCGCCGCCGTCACCCAGTGCACGCCCTCCGTGGGCACGCCGAACGCGAACCGCCGCGCGTGCGACCGGCCCTGACGATCCATCAGGCGATATGGTCGCTCGGTCACGTCCAAGCCGCCGGTCTCGTAGCCGTCCACGGTGTGCGGCCGGCACTCTCCCGTCTTCAGCAGCCGGGCCAGGAGTTCGTCGCCGGTCCGCCGCACATCCGGTTCCGGTAGCCGCGCCTCCACGAGAGCCGTCGCGCGGACGGCGGAGCCCGGCACGTCGGGTGAGTGCGCCACCCACGCGCCGTCCTCGGCCCGCACGTCGAGCCGCGGGCCGAGCACCTCCACGACGCCCGCCTCGATCAGGGCGGCCAGCTCCTCGACCCGGCGCCGGGGCGGCCCGATGGAGAGGAAAGCGTTCAACGGCGTATACCAGCGGTCCAGATGGGACCGGCGCGACGCTCCCGCCAGGCCGCCGTGGTCCACGATCCGCCGCAGCTCGTTGCGCAGGTCCCGCAGCACGTCCAGCGCCGCCTTCAGCGGGCCGGCCACGTTCCCGAGCGCGGCCTGCGCGGCGTCCTCGCGCAGGTGGCCGAGCAGCCACTCCCGCCACTGCGCGCGATCGGCGAAGTCCCGTCCCGCGTACGGGCGCGAGACGCGGTCCCAGGACCAGCGCTCCGCCTCCCCGATCCCGAACGCGCCGAGCACGGCCGCCTCTTCGGCCGCGCGATGGGGGGCGGCCAGGAAACGGTCCCGGAAGGAGCCGGCCCGTCCCGAGGACGCCAACAACCGCTCGTAGTAGACCGTCTCGACCTCCTTGGCGACCAACGGCCATATCTCCCGGAGGAAGTCCGGCGCGTCACCGGAGTCCGCGCGCTTGCGGAACCCCCCGATCACCTCGTCGGTCAGGACGAGCGGAACGTGCCGCCCGTACGGGCCCTTCGCGTTGTCACCGCGCGCCTGGTACGGGATGCCGCGCCGCGAACCCGCGTACACCCGCGGCTCGTCACCCGACGGCACATAGCGCAGCCCCCCGCCCTCGCGCACGAAACGCCCGCCGCGGCCCTCCGTCAACAGGGCCATGTGGTCGAAGAAGTTGAGTCCGAGTCCCCGCAGCAGGACCGGCTCGCCCGGTGCGACGGGGGAGAGGTCGACGTCGGCGGGGTTGGCCGGCGGGACGTGCAGCAGACCGTGCCGCAGCGCGTACGCGGAGAGCCGCTGCTGCGCCGCGTCCGGGACCACCGGCAGATGTCCCTGGGCGAGCACCACGGCGGCGAGGTCGTCAAGCGTGCGGCCGCCGGACAGGGCCAACGTCTGACGGCCGCCCTGACCGTCGGTGAGCCGCAGTGCCCGGGCCGCGTGCACCTCGACCCGCACCTCGGGCGGCGCCCCGCGCACCACCTCGCCGAAGACCCACTCCAGATAGCGGCCGTACTGGGCGCGGGTCGGATACACGTCCGGGCCCAGCTCGCCGCCCGCCCAGGTGTGCAGGCTCGGCCCCGGCCGGATCGGCCCCGAACAGTCCACGCTCTCGTCGGTGAACAGGGTCACCTGCGAGGCCACGGTGTTCATCAGCAGATGCGGGGACTGGCCGGTGCGCCAGACCCGGCCGGGGCCGGGTGGCGAGGGGTCGACGACATGGACCGTCAGCCGTGCGCCCGGCGCGAGGAGCTCGGGGGCGGACGCGCAGAGGCGCTCCAGGACGCTCGTACCGCGCGGGCCGGCGCCGACGAGGGCCACGGAGACCCGCGGGGACCCGGCGGGCGCCGGGAACCCCGCCGCGACGGGCGCGGCGGAGCACTGGGGGGACGGCTCTGCAGACAAAGGTGTGACTCCCGGGCGTGGGGGCGCAGGACGGCGGACCGCCCACTGGAAGCGGACGGTCCGCCTCATCATGCCGCCGGGCGCTGTGCGAACCGAGCCCCGGAGCGAAGGATCGGCACCCGGTGTGGGATGCGTCACGATCATCGGGGACAAACGGCACAACAACCGTGCGAAAAGGCCCTATTGCGGGGCGAGTACGGACTCCCGCACCGTCCGCAGCCGGACGCCCCCGACCGTCCCGCCGGCGCTGTCGCCGCGACTCCGCACCGCCTTCTCGAGACGCAGCGACGCCGAACGCCCCCGCAGGGTCAGCGTCATCAGCTGATTGCCGAACCAGGGGCCGCCCGACCGGTTCCAGTCGACCGAGGGGCGCGCGCAGCGGCCGTGCCGGGCGAGGCGGTTGCCGAGCCCCCGCGCGAGGCGGCTCCAGCCGAAGCGGAAGCCGAGCCGTATCTGCGGCGGGACGGAGTTGTGGACGGGGGAACAGGTCAGCTGGACCACCCGGGCCGCCGGCTGCCGTGCGGGTTCGGCCCAGACCGGCTCGGCGACGTAGGCGTGGTGCACGTCTCCCGACAGCACGCAGACGGTCGCGGGAGCGTGTTCCCCGGACCCGACGTCGGCGATCAGGTCGGCCAACTCCTCGAAGGACTCCGGGAACGCCGCCCAGTGCTCCAGGTCCGCCGTGCGCCGCAGCCGCTCGCCGAACCGCGCCCAGCGCGCGCCCCGCTCCCCGCGGCACAGCGCGGCGTCCCACGCCTCCGCCTGGTGGATCAGCGGGGGCAGCAGCCAGGGCAGCGACGTGCCGATCAGCAGGTGGTCGAGGCTCTCCGGCGCGTCCAGGGCCTGTTCGCGCAGCCAGGCCGACTCCCCGGGGTCGAGCATCGCGCGGTTCTGCTCGTCCAGGACGCGGGCCGCCCGGCTGTCGACCATCAGGACCCGGGTCCGACCGAAGTCACGGCGGTAGCTCCAGCGGACCGAGGCCGCGTCGGCGTCCGCCTGCGCGGCGAAGGCCCGCAGCACGTCCGTGCCGTCGGGCGTCTCACGCACCGCCGCGTACAGCGGGTTGTCCGCGAGCTCGTCGGGGGAGAGGTTGCCGAGGTGCTGGTGGACCCAGTACGACATCAGGCCGCTCAGGATCCGCTCGCGCCACCACGCCGTGGCGCGGATGTCCTTGAGCCAGGCGTCGCTGGTGTTCCAGTCGTCGATGACGTCGTGGTCGTCGAAGATCATGCAACTGGGCACGGTGGACAGCAGCCAGCGGATCTCGGGGTCGAGCCAGGACTCGTAGTAGAGCCGGGTGTACTCCTCGTAGTCCGCGACCTGATGGCCCGGCGGATCCGCCAGACCCCGGCGGGAGGCTATCCACGCGCGGGTCGCGTCCGAGACCTCGTCCGCGTACACCTGGTCGCCCAACAGCAGCAGCACGTCCGGGCGTTCGCCGTCCGGGTCCGCGGCGATGCGGGCCGCGAGGGTGTCCAGCGCGTCGGGCCCGACCGGGTCCTTCTCGTCCGCGGGCGGCGCCGCCCAGCGGCAGGAGCCGAAGGTGACCCGGACCGCCGCCTCGTCTCCCGCGAAGGTGCGGACCACCGAGGGAGGGAAGGGGGAGTCGGGCAGCGGCCACACGGTCACGTCGTCGAGCAGCACCTCGTACGCGGTCACCGTGCCGGGCGTCAGCCCGCTCACCGCCACCAGCGCGTAGTGGTGGCCCGCGACCTGGAACGTCGGGGCCGATCCCGAGGCCCCGTCCGCGCAGCGCACCTCGGCGGTGCACGGGCGGCTCGCCTCGACCCAGAAGGTCGCGGACGAGCCGTCGACGTACCTCAGCAGCGGCCCCAGGCGCAGCTCGGCCATGATGATCACCCTCCTCCGTCGCCCCGTACGGTACGGAACGACGGAGGCCGATGGCGAGCTTCCGGACACCGCGGGGGTGCCGTGGGGGGAGCGGTGCCCGGAATCTCACGGGGAGGCGGGCGTCCGGGACGGCCCTGCCGGCTCGGGTCAGCAGCCGCTCAGGACCGAGCTGAGCTTGGACTTCTCCGCGGAGTCGACCTTGAGGTTGTAGTAGTACTTCACCTGCACCCAGGCACGGACGTACGTGCAGGCGTACGAGCTGAGCGGGGGCATCCACTCGGCCGGGTCCTTGTCGCCCTTCGACTGGTTCACGTTGTCCGTGACGGCCAGCAGCTGCGGGCGGGTGACGTCGTTGGCGAAGCCCTGGCGCTGCGCGGTGGTCCAGGCGCCGGCGCCCGAGTCCCATGCCTCGGCGAGCGGCACGAGGTGGTCGATGTCGAGGTCGGAGGCGGCGGTCCAGTTGGCGCCGTCGTAGACGGAGTGCCACGACCCGCTGGTCGCCGTACAGGCCGAGTTGGTGACGACGCTCGTGCCGTCGCGCTTGAGGACGTACTCACGGGTGTCGCAGGTGCCGCTGATGGTGATCCAGGTGGGGAACAGATCGCGGTTGTAGCCGGTGCGGTTCTCCGTCGCGACGGTGAGGGACGCGAGGTAGGTGCGCGCGGTGGCCGCGCTGACCGGGGTGGGGAGGGCGGCGGAGGCGGTCGGGCCGTTGAAGACACCGGCCAGGGCTATCAGTCCGGTGGCGGCCGCGAGTATGCTCAGCCGTCGACGCGCGTAGACCTTTGGCATGCGAACTCCCTTGGGGTGTGGGGGCGTTGGAGTGCGAGCGAACGAATGCTCGCGGGGGTGTGTTACCGGGAGGTGAGTACGCGGTTAGAAGTTAGTGACGCGTACATGACATGACAAGGTGTGCGGCGGAAGTTTCGGCGGGCGCGGGTGGGGGCGTTCGCGCTTTTCGCGGTTTCGCGGCGTTCGGGGGCTTGCTCACCTCTTGCGGTGATCGCCGCGCTTGTGCCGCCGGGGTGGTTTCCGGGGGGAGCTTCCTCGGGGTGTTCCCAGGTCGCGGGACCTTCGGCCCTGCGGGGTCGCTGCGCGGGTCGCGTATGATGAACGGCGCAGAAGGGGAGTAGCTCTTCGCCGGACCGTCGACATACTGCTCAGCTCGTCTGAGCCGGCGCCCGGAGGCAGACCTCGTTCACGAGGCCGGCCAGCGAGACCTTCGGCAAGCAGTGCACATGCCCGCGCCGGGCCTTCCGGCAAGGGTTCTTCCGCTCGCGCCTCTCGGTGCGGGCGCCGCTGTGCGCTGCCGTGCCGAGGTGTCGCGCAGTCACAGCACGCGCAGTCGCAACACTCTCGGCGGGGCAGCCCGACCGATTGAGGAATTTTGATCAGCTTCAGCGTGATGGCGCTCGTCTTCGGTGTCGTCTTCCTTGCCGAGCTGCCGGACAAGACCGCCCTCGCCGGCCTCGTCCTCGGCACGCGCTACCGCGCCTCCTACGTCTTCGCCGGTGTCGCCGCCGCGTTCGCCGTGCACGTGGCCCTCGCCGTCGCGGCGGGCAGCGTGCTGACCCTGCTGCCGCAGCAGATCGTCCACGCGGTCACCGGTGTGCTGTTCCTCGGTGGTGCGGCCGTGCTGCTGATGAAGAAGGACGAGGACGAGGAGGAGGTCCGCAATCCGGAGAACCAGAGCTTCTGGAAGGTCTCCGGGGCGGGCTTCATGCTCATCCTCGTCGCCGAGTTCGGCGACCTCACCCAGATCATGACCGCGAACCTCGCGGCGCGTTACGACGACCCCCTGTCGGTGGGTCTCGGCGCGGTGCTGGCCCTGTGGGCGGTCGCGGGGCTCGGCATCGTGGGCGGCAAGGCGCTGATGAAGAGGGTGCCGTTGTCGCTGATCACCAAGGTGGCCGCGTTGCTGATGGTGGGGCTGGGGGTCTGGAGCCTGTACGAGGCCGTCGCGGGCTGAGGTGCGGCTGCGCGCCGGGCGGTGCGGGTGCCTCCGGCTGGGGTCCGGTGGGTGGGTCGGGGCCGTGCCGGTACATCCGCCCGTCGCCGTTGGATCAGACCTGGGTCATCAGCGCCAGGCTGCTCGATCCGGACGTGAGCGACGGGCATCCGATGTACCGGCACGGTCCCTCCCGCCGGACGCCGAGTGCGGGCCTTGGGGCTGGGGTGCGTCCCTTCCGTCGGATGTCGGGTTCGGGCCGTGCGTCCATCCCTTCGGTGGGAAGGTCCGGCGGGGAAATTCGGCCACCCAGCTCCTCGAACGCCGGAGAGCCCCGGGCGTGGGTCGGCCACGGGCGGAGGGGGCGAGGGGCGCTTCGGGTTCGTGTCCGGTGGGTGGCCGGGGGGTGTCGTTTTGGGGGGTCGGGGGTTGACCCTGTGGGCCGCATGACATAAGGGCAGGTCAGGGGCGGTGGCGCCGAGGGGGTCTTGTTTTGTATCGTGAAGGAACAAAGTGGCTCCCGCCCGCACCTCCCTGACCGGTGGGCGGGGCCGCCTTGTTCCCGGGGGATTCTTGAACCCCCTACCTGCACCCTGGAGCATGCCGATGACGACGGCCACGACCGTTCTGACCGCCCGCGCCCTCCTGCTCGACATGGACGGCACCCTCGTCAACTCGGACGTCGTCGTCGAGCGCTGCTGGCGCCGCTGGGCCGACCGGCACGGGCTGGACGGGGACGAGGTCATGCAGGTCGTCCACGGCCGCCAGGGCTACGCCTCGATGGCCGTGCTCCTGCCGGACCGGCCCATGGAACAGAACTACGCGGACAACACGCGGATGCTGGCCGAGGAGACCGCCGACATGGACGGCGTCGTCGAGATCCCGGGTGCCACCGAGTTCCTCGCCTCGCTTGCCGGCGTCCCCCACGCGCTCGTCACCTCCGCGGACGTGGCCCTCTCCAACGGGCGGATGGCCGCCGCCGGTCTCGAACTTCCCGACGTGCGGGTCACCGCCGAGTCGGTCGGGGCCAGCAAGCCGGATCCCGAGGGGTTCCTCAAGGGGGCGGCCGAGCTGGGGGTCGCGCCCGAGGACTGCATCGTGTTCGAGGACTCCGGGGCGGGGATCGCCGCGGGGCGGGCCGCCGGGATGCGGGTCGTCGGGGTCGGGCCCCGGGCCGGGTTCCACGCGCCGGACGTGCTCGTACGTGACCTCACCCAGGTGCGGGTCGAGTCCCTCGGCGACGGGACCCTTCGCCTTCACATCGGCTGAGGGGGTCGTTGGGGGAGGGGTGTGCCGGGTGCGTGGGTGGGTTTTTTCGCCCCCTCCGCCCCTACCCTTCCCGTACCTGGGGCTCCGCCCCAGACCCCACTCCTCAAACGCCGGAGGGGCTGAAATCCACGCACCCGGCCACGCGCGGCCCGCACCCGGCGTCCGGCACAGCCCCGCCCCACCCACCGGACCCCGGCCGCGGGGCGCCCGCCGTCGAGGGCGAGCCCCGGTTCACGGTGGGGACGTCTCCGACTCCAGGCTGGTGCGCGTGGCGGTGCCGTAGACGCCCGACGGGTCCGACGTGATGCCTCGCGCCCACTGGTACCAGCGCACGGCGTCTTCGAGGTGGCGGTCGAAGTGGCCGTCCGCATCGCCCATGTACATCCTCAACTGGCGCATGCGCAGCTGGAGTTCGGTCACCTCGGGACCGTTGTCGCCGCGTTGCAGGGTAGGTGCGGGGCCCAGGCCCTGCTGTCCCCCCGTGTCCCCCGCGGACCCCGTCGCGGTGGCCGACGCGGTCGGAGGAGTGGACGAGGGGGACGACGAGACCGACGCCGACGCCGACGCCGACGCGCTCGCCCCGGACGCCGACGGCGAGGGGCTCGCGCTCAGGGACGACGCCGGAGCCGCCGGTGCCGACACCGTGGGTGACGCGCTCGCCGACGGGGCCACCGACGCCGCCTTCGGCGACACGTCCGGCACGCTCGCCCGTACGTCCTCGGGCAGGGCCCCGTCCCGCGCGGGAGTGTCGTACGAGAGCAGGCCGCCCGCGAACCCCGCGGCCGCCACCATCGTCACCACGACTCCGGCCGCGGCCAGGATCCCGTTGCGCCGCCTGCGCCCCGGCCCGCCGGCCGCCGCGGCCGCCGCCCGGGACTCCGAGGGGCGCTCCTGGAACAGCCGTACGTCGGCGGCCCGCGGCTCCGACGGCAGCGCCTGCAGCCGCATGGTCGCGTCGGCCGGCAGGACCGCGTCAGCCGGTACGGCCGCCAGTCGCATGGTGGACGAGGGGTCCTCCCCTCCGGGCGGCGGTACGACCCCGGAACTGGTGGCGGCGTCCGTCGGCCCGGGCCGCGCACCGGAACCGTCTACCGGCCCGGCGCCCCCGCCCGTTCCCGCAAGCCCGCTTCCGCTCCCCGCGACACCCGCCGCCGTCGTCCCGGTCGGCTCCGGCCGCGGTGCGCCCCCCGGCACACTTCCGGCCGTACCGTCCCGGCTCAGCTCCACGTAAGGGCGTATGCGCAGTGGGTCGAAGTCCTCCGCCGCCGCGGCCTCCGCCGTGCGGGCGTCGCGGAGGGCGTCGGACGCGTGGCGGGTGCAGGCGCAGGACGGGGTGCCGTCCGGTGCGCGGTGGGCCGCGCACCGGGGGCAGACATGCCCGGTCTCTTGAGTCACGTGTGGGTCCCTCCCCCTGAGAACTCCAGAGATTATCCGGAGATCCTTCACGCAACCTTCAACGAGCCCCCCGGAATCCCGGATTCCGGACGCCTCGACAGGCCATAACCGGACACACCGATCAGGATGGGGGGTGATCGAGACCCTCGGGGCGCAGGGAGGCCGAATGACCGGGGACGCGCACGGTTCGCAGACGCCCGCCGGCCGCGGCACGGACGGGCCGGACGGGCCGACCGGTGCCACCGGCACGGGCGCCGGTGGCACCGGCGGCGACGGCGACGGGCAGGACGGCGGGAGCGACTTCACCGGTCCGATCAACCCGCACGAGTCCGTCGAGGCCAGTGAGTCCGCCGTGCGGCGCCGTACGGCGGCGGCCACGGACGCCCGCGACAGCGTGCACGGCAGTGTCGTCGTCTCCATCGGCGCGCTGCTGCTCGGCATGCTGCTCGCCGCGCTGGACCAGACGATCGTGTCGACCGCGCTGCCGACCATCGTCAGCGACCTCGGCGGCCTGGAGCACCTGTCCTGGGTGGTCACGGCCTATCTGCTCGCGTCGACGGCGGCCACTCCGCTGTGGGGCAAGCTGGGCGACCAGTACGGCCGCAAGCGGCTGTTCCAGACGGCGATCGTGATCTTCCTCATCGGGTCGGCGCTGTGCGGCATGTCGCAGAACATGGGCGAGCTGATCGGGTTCCGGGCGTTGCAGGGACTCGGCGGCGGCGGCCTGATGGTGCTGTCGATGGCGATCGTCGGCGACCTCGTCCCGCCGCGCGAACGAGGCAAGTACCAGGGCCTGTTCGGAGCGGTCTTCGGCGCGACGAGTGTGCTCGGGCCGCTGCTCGGCGGGGTGTTCACCCAGCACCTGAGCTGGCGCTGGGTCTTCTACATCAACCTGCCCGTCGGCGCCGTCGCGCTCGTGGTCATCGCCGCGGTGCTGCACATCCCGAAGAAGTCGGCCCGCCATGTCATCGACTACCTCGGTACGTTCCTGATCGCCGCGGTCGCCACCTGTCTGGTCCTGGTGGCCTCGCTGGGCGGCACCACCTGGGACTGGAACTCGCCGCAGATCATCGGTCTCGCGGTGCTCGGCGTGGTCCTCGGCTTCGCGTTCGTCTCGGTGGAGCGGCGGGCGGCCGAACCCGTCCTTCCGCTCAAGCTCTTCCGCGTCCACACCTTCACGCTGTCGGCGATCATCAGCTTCATCGTCGGCTTCGCGATGTTCGGCGCGCTGACCTATCTGCCGACCTTCCTCCAGGTCGTGCAAGGTGTGACGCCCACGTTGTCGGGTGTGCACATGCTGCCGATGGTCTTCGGACTGCTGCTGTCGTCCACGGTCTCCGGGCAGATCGTCAGCCGGACCGGCCGCTGGAAGGTGTTCCCGGTGGCGGGCACCGGCATCACCGTCATCGGCCTGCTCCTGCTGCACCAGATGGACGAGAACAGCAGCACCGGCGAGATGAGCGCGTACTTCTTCGTCTTCGGCCTGGGCCTCGGCCTGGTCATGCAGGTCCTGGTGCTGATCGTGCAGAACGCGGTGTCGTACGAGGATCTGGGCGTCGCCACGTCCGGCGCGACGTTCTTCCGGTCCATCGGCGCCTCGTTCGGCGTGGCCATCTTCGGCACGGTCTTCGCGAGCCGTCTCGGCGACAACCTGACGAAGGCGCTGGCGGGACAGAAGTTGCCGCCGGGCATCACGACGGATTCACTGAAGGCCGACCCGAAGGGGATCGGCGCCCTGCCCTCCGACCTGCGGCCACCGGTCCTGCACGCGTTCGCGACGTCGATCACCGACGTCTTCCTGTACGCCGCCCCGGTCGCCGTGGTCGGCTTCGCGCTGTCCTGGTTGCTGCGGGAGGACAAGCTGCGCGGCTCGGTCACGGCACCCGACGTCACGGAGACGCTCGCCAGCAATCCGGTCGAGCGGTCGTCGTACGACGAGGTGTGCCGGGCGCTGTCCGTGCTCGGAACCCGGGAGGGGCGGCGCCAGATCTACGAGGAGATCACCGAGCGGGCGGGCTACGACCTGCTGCCGGCGGCGAGCTGGCTGCTGCTGCGCATCAAGAAGTACGGGTGGGCGGAGCCCGCCCTGCTCGCCGAGAAGAGCACCGTGCCGCTGGGCGTCGTGCTGGCCGGCACCCGCCAGATCGAGGAGCGCGGGCTCGCCCGGCGCGAGGGTCTGGACCTGGTGCTGACCGACGAGGGACGCGCCGCCGCCAGGAAGCTGTCGCTGGCCCGTGAGGAGTCGCTCGCCGCGCTCCTCGGCGACTGGTGGAGTCCGGACCGGCCGACCGACCTCACCCAGCTGGTGGTGGAGTTGAACGAGGAGATGTGCGGCTCCGACGCGGAACGCCCGCACGAGGACGGGCCGACACCGGTCCGGCGCCTGGGAGAGCCGGCCTGAGTCGCCGGTCCGGTCGTGGCGGGTGACGGCTCCGGGCGGGTGACGGCTCCGGGCGGGTGGTGGCGGAGGGGCGGGCGGGAGCGCGGGTGGAGGCCCGGGCCCTACGCGCCGTGACCGACGCCGTTTGAGGAGCGACTTCCGGGCAACCCGGGTGAAGAACCGGCCCGTTGGGTCGAGAACCCCGGAAGGCATCCATGTCCACAGGCGTGATCATCGCTCTGATCGTGATCGTGGTGGCCGTTGCCGTCGTCGCGGCCGCCCTGACCCTCCTCAACCGACGGCCGCCCGGCGGCCGTACCCTTCGGCGGCGCTTCGGCCCGGAGTACGACCGTGCCGTCGCCCGGCACGACGGTGACACCAAGGCCGCCGAGGCCGATCTCGCCGAGCGGGTGAAGCTGCACGGCGGACTGCGTGAGAAGGCCCTCGACCCCGCGGACCGCGAGCGGTTCACGGCCGGCTGGACCGCCGCGCAGGAGCGCTTCGTCGACTCCCCGAGCGAGGCGGTGGCCGAGGCCGACCGGCTGCTCGGTGACCTGGCCGGAGCACGCGGGTTCCCCGACGTGGAGCAGTTCGAGGAGCAGGTCTCCGCCCTGTCCGTGCACCACGGACACCACGTCCACGGCTACCGCACGGTGCACCGGGCCGCGCTCGCCCGTACGGACAAGGACGGCACCGTCGACACCGAGCAGATGCGCGAGGCGATGCTGGAGGCCCGCGTCCTGTTCGAGGACCTGATGAGCTCGAACCGCGAGGACAAGTCCACCGCTCACGTGCGGGACACGGACGGCGCGGACGACGTGAGCGAGTCCCAGGACGACCGCTCCAAGCGCACCCGGCGGTTCGGCATGACCAAGGACGACCGGCACACCGAGCCCGCGTAGCCCGTCCACAGCGACGCGAGCACGCGAGCCCGCAGAGCACCGGGAGCACGGCGGACCCGCCGCGCACCGACAGCCCAGAGACCCTCAACCACGACACTCGCTCCCACCTGCCCTGGTCCTTCACCAGGCTCCAGGCGAAGGGAGTTGAGGAAGGTGAACGCGATGAAGCCCGAGCAGGACCCTGAGCGCAACCAGTCCGGCGATGCGGCCATGAAGGGCCGTGTCACCCCGGTGCC
The DNA here is from genome assembly GCF_040650615.1 of Streptomyces sp. NPDC048643. Classification (NCBI taxonomy): domain Bacteria; kingdom Bacillati; phylum Actinomycetota; class Actinomycetes; order Kitasatosporales; family Streptomycetaceae; genus Streptomyces; species Streptomyces sp. NPDC048643. The sequence continues at coordinate 226,349 of NZ_JBEZHO010000010.1, read as the reverse complement.
CCCCGAGCGTCCCGCGGACGACCGGGCGAAGGCGGCCGACAGCGCCTCCGACGAGGACGTGTCGCGCCGTGAGGCACTGAAGGGTCACCTGGACCCCGCGGCCGACGAGCAGACCCCGGGCGACCGGGCGAAGTCCGGCGGCGCCGCCGCGGTCCGGTCGGCCACGACGAGTGACGAGGCGAAGGCCCGCACCACCACCGGCACCACCACCGGCACCGGCGCCACCACCGGCACCGGCATCAGTGACGAGGCGAAGGCCCGCGCGGCCCGGACCGGCGACGACACCGCCGCCCGGACGACCGGGACCGGCACGCCGGCCCGCGAGAGCGCGGACGTCCGTACCGGCGAGCGCGCCGCCTCGCACGACGACCGGACGAGCCGCACCGGTACGGGCCCCTCCGTCACCTCCCGTGACACGGACCTCGACACCGACAACGTCAAGCCCGGTTCAGTGCAGCGCAACAGCGACACCGGGCGTGGTGACACCGCGGGAGCGCTCCCCACGAGCGGCTCCGCGGACACCGGGACCCGTACGGACGGCAAGGTCGGCCAGGACTCCGCCAAGGACTCCGCGAAGCACGGGGAGCGGCTGCTCCCGGGGGACGAGTACGACAAGTTCTCGCAGCGGATGCGGCACGCGGTCGGCGGGTTCGTCGACGGGCCCGAGGCGTCCGTCGAGGAGGCCGACCACGTGCTCGAGGAGCTCGCGAGCCGGTTCACGGAAGCCGTGTCCCAGCGCCGCCGTTCCCTGCGGACCGCCTGGCAGTCCGGCGGTGAGGGCAAGGCGTCGGCCTCCGACACCGAGAAGCTGCGGCTCGCCCTTCAGGACTACCGCGAGATGGCCGAACGGCTGCTGCACATCTGAGCCGCCCTCGGACACCGTAGGCACCGTGAGGCCGCGTCCCGGACCATGTTCCGGGACGCGGCCTCACGGCGTTCGCGCGGCCGGGACGACCGCGCCGTTCCTGCCGCCCGGGCCGCGGGCGTCCGCGGTCTCAGGCGGTTCCGCCGCTCTTCCGCCGCTCCGTCTCCACCCCGGTACTCCGGCCCTCGCGGGCCGCGCGCCACTCCTGGACGATCTTCTCAACGTCGTAGGGCTTGAGCCCGAGAGGTGGACCCGGCGGCGGCTTGAACATGACCTCGCGGATCTTGGCGTTGACGTCCTCGACGATCCGCCGCACGGTCCGCTCCGAGGGGGCCGCGGCCGCCGCGACGAGGGCGTCCTCCGCCTCCTTGCGCAGAGCCAGCGTGGGAGGCAGCACCGACAGGCCCTCGCGGGCCATCTTCCGCTTGATCCACCAGAGTTCGTCGTACGGCGTGTCGGTGACCGCAGGCAACGGCTTCCCCGCGCCCGGGAGTTCGTCGAACTCGCCGCGGGCCTCCGCCTCGCGGATCTGCCGGTCGACCCAGGACTCGAAGCTGACACCGGGTGGCTTGCGCTCCGTCATGGATCCATTGTGCCGGAGGCCGCACCAGGACGGGAATGGTCGAATTATCATGCGGCGGCGGCGTGGGAACCACACCGCGTGTCAGGACGCTGGGACCAGCACCCTTCACGAAGGAGCGCGCGTGCTCGAACTCACCATGGCCACGATGTCCGGCGGGGACGCCGGCGCGACGGCCGGGATGCTGATGGCCGACGCGCCGAGCGACCCCGGGGCCATGCTGCGGGTGGGCCGGGACCGGGCCGTGTGCCGGCTCGCGACCCCCGACGACTGGCTGTTCGTCTCCCGGGTCCACCTGGAGTTCCTGTGCGGACCCGACGGCTCCTGGCAGGTCACCTGGCTGCAGGGCTCCCACCCCGAGCCGTCGTCCGAGGTCCGGCTGGCCCTGGTGGGCCTGCAGCCGCAGCCGCTGCCGTACGGGGGCACGGCCCGGCTGCCCGCGGGCGGCTCCGGCGAACTCGTCATCCAGGACCGCACCGGACCCCGCACCGTGAACGTGGGTTTCTACCACGAGCCCTAGGGGGTGCGGGGCCGGCGGGATCGGCAGGGGCGGGCCGGGCGGTTCAGGCGCGTACGCGGGCCAGTGCGAAGCCGTCGTAGCCCTTGCTGCCCACCGTCTGGACCGCCGTGCCGTCGAGCCGGGGGTGCGCGGCGATGAGTTCGAGCGCGGCCCGGGTGCCCCGCACGCTCGGGTCGGTGCTCGTGGCGTCGGTGACCGCGCCGCCGCGGACGACGTTGTCGAGGACGATCACGCTGCCGGGCCGGGTGAGCCGGACCGCCCAGTCGAGGTAGTGCGCGTTGTTCACCTTGTCCGCGTCGATGAAGACGAAGTCGAAGGGCTCGGGGTTCTCGTCCGCCAGTTTCGGCAGGGACTCCAGTGCGGGGCCGACCCGCACCTCGGCGAGCTCGGCCAGGCCGGCCCGGGCGAGGTTGCCGCGGGCCACCTCGGCGTGCCGGGGGTCGTACTCCAGGGTGACCAGCCGGCCGTCGGCGGGCAGGGCGCGGCCCAGCCAGATCGTGCTGTAGCCGCCGAGGGTGCCGATCTCCAGGATGCGGCGGGCGCCCTGGATCTCGGCGAGCAGCCGGAGCAGCTTGCCCTGGTTCGGGGCGACGTTGATGGGGGGCAGTCCGGCCGCGTCGCTGTCGCGCAGCGCGGCGGTCAGCGTCTCGTCGGCGGGGGCCAGGAGGGTGGTGAAGTGGTCGTCGACGTCGATCCAGACCTGCGACTCGCTCATGCACCGGGCCTTTCGTATGCCTAGTTAGATGCGCTAAGTATCTCAGGGGAAACCTAGTCGCCCGCACCGGTGCCTGCCAGCCGGTTTCGGGCCCGGCGGTTCGACGGCGGCCGACGGGGGGACGCACGGCGAAGGCCGCGGTCGCGGGGCGTGGTGCCCCGCGACCGCGGCCTTCGGGATCCGGCCGGTGGAACGCGGCGTCAGTGGCGCGCGGGCGCGGGCTCCACCGCGGGCGCGGAACCCGGCAGCGGGCGGCCCGCCGACTCCGACATGAACCAGACGGCCACACCACCGATGACGGCGGCGGCCATCATGTAGTAGGCGGGCATCATCATGTTCCCGGTCGCGCCGATGAGGGCGGTGACCACCAGCGGGGTGGTGCCGCCGAAGAGCGAGACGGAGATGTTGAAGCCGATGGACAGCGAGCCGTAGCGGACCCGGGTCGGGAAGAGCGCCGGGAGCGCCGCCGGCATCGCGGCGGTGAAGCAGACCAGCAGCAGGCCGAGGGCGCCCATGCCGAGGGCGATCGCGACCAGGCTGCCCTGGCGGATCAGCAGCAGCGCCGGGACGGACAGGGCGAGGAAGCCCACGCAGCCCGCGGCGATCACCGGGCGGCGGCCGATCCGGTCGGTCAGCGCGCCGGCGAAGGGCTGCACGATCATCATCAGCGCCATCACACCGAGGACCACGAGCAGACCGTGCGTCTCGTCGTACTTGAGCTCGCTGGTCAGGTAGCTCGGCATGTAGGACAGCAGCATGTAGTCGGTGACGTTGAAGACGAGGACCAGGCCCACGCACAGCAGCAGGGCGCGCCACTGGCCGGTGATCATCTCGCGCAGCGGCACCTTGGGGCGGTCGGCCTCGGCCTTGTCCAGCTCGGCGGTGAACGCCGGGGTCTCCTCCAGGCGCATCCGCAGGTAGAGGCCGATGATGCCCATCGGGCCGGCGATCAGGAACGGGATGCGCCAGCCCCAGGAGAGCAGGTCGTCCGTGGAGAGCAGCGCGGTCATCAGGGTCACCAGACCCGCGCCGCCGATGTAGCCGGCGAGCGTGCCGAACTCCAGCCAGCTGCCGAAGAAGCCGCGCTTCTTGTCGGGCGCGTACTCGGCGATGAACGTCGAGGCACCCGCGTACTCGCCGCCGGTGGAGAAGCCCTGCACCAGACGGGCCGCGAGGAGCAGGATCGGGGCGCCGACGCCGATCGAGCCGTACGACGGGATCAGGCCGATCGCGAACGTGCCCGCCGCCATCATGATCATCGTGAGGGCGAGGACCTTCTGGCGGCCGATGCGGTCGCCGAGCGGGCCGAAGACCATGCCGCCCAGCGGTCGGACCAGGAAGGCCGCGGCGAAGGCGCCGAAGGTCGACAGGAGCTGGGCGGTCGGGTTGCCGGAGGGGAAGAAGACCTTGCCCAGGGTCACCGCGATGTAGCTGTAGACACCGAAGTCGAACCATTCCATCGCGTTGCCGAGCGCTGCCGCCTTCACAGCGCGCTTGACCAGCGCGGGGTCGGTGACGGTGACCTCTGGTGATGCCGGGCGGGCGGGGGCCGGGACGGATGTCGCGGGGGCTACGGGGGTCGCGGTGGGCAAGGGCCTTCCTTCCGCAGGGGACAGGGACGCGGCCCGCCCGGAGGCGGAACCGGGGCCTGCCCGGAGGCAGGCCGAAAAGCGACCTTAGAGCCACTCGTCCGGATGACGTGGAGTGGGCGCCCGGTCACCGAATGCGCCTAAAGGCGGTGTATGCAGGCAGGACGCGGCGCCCCGGGAGGCCCGGCGGACGCCCCGTCTGTGAGGTATGTCGCGGCCCCCGGACGGAACCGGCCTCTCGGACGACTATCGTCATTCGGACAAAAGGGAGCAGGGTGTCGGGTGGAGCGGGGGCCGCCTGCGTCTCTCGGCGGGGGCGGTGCAAGCCTCATAGGGTCCTGATAAGGACTGACGTACAGGGCGCACGTGACATAACGGAACAACGGGGCGGGAGGGTCGACGGGGCGTGGCGAACGTGGAGCACGGCGGACGAGCGGGAAATGCCTTCGCGGCAGGAGCGCAGACGGCCGGAGCCCGGCTGCGCGCGCTCCGCGTCGGACTCTGGGTGATCGCCGCCCTCCTCGCCGCACGACAGGTCGCCGCCGTCCTCGGCACCCCCAAGGCCGACCGGCTGACGGACCTGGAGACCTGGGTCGGACCCGACGGCGTCCTGCACGTGAAGGGCTCGCTGTACGACTCGACGCAGTTCACCGGCACCCCGTTCGGCGGACTCGTCCTCAAGCCCCTCACCCGGGCGGCCGAACAGGCCCTCGGCTGGGGCTGGACCTTCGGCACCCTGCTGCTGGTCGTCGCCCTCGGCCTGGTCACCGCACGCGCCCTGCCACGGCCCGTCAGCCGCCGTACGTCGTTGCTCGCCGCGCCCGTCGCCATCAGCCTGCTGATGCTGTCCCTGCCCGTGCGCAACGCCCTCTACCTCGGCCAGACCAGCATCATCCCGGTCCTGCTCGTCCTCCTCGGCTGCTTCGCCGTCCGCGGGGAACGGGCCTGCGGCGTCCTGATCGGTGTCGCGGCCGCCCTCCAGCCCACCGTGCTGCTCTTCGCCCCGCTGCTCTGGTTCACCGGCCGGCGGCGGGCCGCCGCCTCCACCGGCGTCACCTTCGCCGCCCTCACCGCGCTCGCCTGGGCGGCGATGCCCCACGACTCGAACACCTACTGGGTGCACCACCTGGCGGGCGTCGGCCTCGGCCGGGCCGCCGACGACCTCGCCAACCAGTCCATGCACGGCGCGCTGCTGCGCTTCGGCCTGACCGGCCCCCTGGAGATCGGGCTCTTCCTGGCCCTCGGCGCGGCCGTCGCCGTCCTCGGACTGCGCCGCGCGGTGTTCTACGCCCGCGACGGGCAGCTCCTCCTCGCCGTCGCCATCACCGGCTGCGTCGCCGTCGCCGTCTCACCCACCACCTGGCAGTACCAGCTGCTGTGGGTGCTGCTCGCCGTCGTGGGCCGGGTGGGCAGGAAGACCTCGGACCGCTCCATGTGGCCCGTCGCCGTCGTCCTGGTCATGACCCTGCCCGGGAAGATGATGCTGCCGAACATGGCGGCGCTCCACCCGGTGCGCGACAACGTGGTGCTGATCGCCGCGCTGGCCGCCGCCACCCTCGTACCCTTCCTGTCCCGCACCTCCGCGTACTACCGGGCGCCGGTCCCCACCGAGTACGCCGAGCCCGCGCCCACCCGGTGGAAGCGGGTGCCGCTGCTGCCCTTCCCCGGCCGCGTCCTCGCCCGTCCGAACCTGCTGGTCGAACTGCTCCTGATCCGCGTCGGCTACTCGGCCTACCAGCAGGTCAGGCTCGCCGCGACCGGCGGCACCAACGCGGGTGGCCGGGCCGCCGCCGAGCACCACGGCGACCAGATACTCGCCATCGAGCGGTTCCTGCGCATCGACATCGAGCGCTGGGTCAACCACGCGGTGTTCACGATCGGGTTCCTGCGCGACTTCTTCGACTTCTACTACGAGTCGTTCCACTTCTTCGTCCCGCTCGCCGTCCTCGGCGTGCTCTACGTCCGCCGCCCCGCCGACTACCGCTGGGCCCGCTCCGCCCTCGGCTTCGCCACCCTGCTCGCCCTCGTCGGCTTCTGGCTCTACCCGCTCGCCCCGCCGCGCCTGATGCCGGGCCTCGGCGTCATCGACACCGTGCACGGGGTGCAGGACTTCTCCAAGCCGGACTACGGCACGCTGACGGCGCTCACCAACCAGTACGCGGCGATGCCCTCGCTGCACTTCGGCTGGTCGCTCTGGTGCGGGCTCGTCATCGCGATCCTGGCGCCGAAGTGGTGGATGAAGGCGCTGGGCCTGCTGCACCCGTTCTTCACGGTCTGCGCGATCGTCGCGACCGGCAACCACTGGGTCCTGGACGCCGTCGGAGGCGCAGCCGTGGTCGCCGCGGGCTTCGGACTGACCTACCTCCTCCAGGGCCCCCGGCCCCGGACCCTGATGAATCCGGTCGAGGTCGGCGGTGAACAGCCGGTCCCGGCGACGGGCCGTCCCCGGAGCTGACGGCGGCCCGGAGCCGATCCCGCGCTCGACCTCGACCTCGGCGTCCGTCGCGGGGGAGGCAGGGGCAGGGCGTAGGGGATGCCCCTGCCTCCCGCGATACGGGCCGGCGGATGCCGGGAGGCCGCCGGCCCGAGCGATGCGGCGACCGCTACGCCCGTCGGACCTGGAGCTCCTTGACGCCGTTCAGCCAGGCGGAGCGGAGGCGGCGCGGGTCGCCGGAGAGCCGCAGGTCCGGCATCGCGTCGGCGATCGCGTTGAAGATCAGGTCGATCTCCAGGGTGGCCAGCGACTTGCCGAGGCAGAAGTGCGGGCCGCCGCCGCCGAATCCGAGATGCGGGTTGGGATCGCGGGTGATGTCGAAGTCCTCGGGGTTCTCGAACACCTCGGGGTCGTGGTTGGCGGAGGAGTAGAAGATGCCGACGCGGTCGCCCTTGGCGATCCGTTGCCCGCCCAGCTCGGTGTCCTGGGTCGCGGTGCGCTGGAAGGCCACGACGGGGGTCGCCCAGCGGACGATCTCCTCGGCGGTGGTCCTCGGACGCTCCCGCTTGTAGAGGTCCCACTGGTCGGGGTGGGTGAGCAGGGCGTGCATCCCGTGCGTGATGGCGTTGCGGGTGGTCTCGTTGCCGGCGACCGCCAGCAGCAGGACGAAGAAGCCGAACTCGTCGGAGGCGAGGTTGCCCTCGTCCTCCGCCGCCACCAGCGTGCTGACGATGTCCTTCGCCGGGCACTGCTTGCGGTCGGCGGCCATGTTCATCGCGTACGAGATGAGTTCGGTGGCCGAGTCGGCGCCGATCTCCTCCGTGATCGCGTACTCCGGATCGTCGTACGCCACCATCTTGTTGGACCAGTCGAAGATCTTGACGCGGTCCTCCTGCGGGACGCCGATCAGCTCGGCGATGGCCTGCAGCGGCAGTTCGCAGGCCACCTGGGTGACGAAGTCGAACGCTCCGTCGGGGCCGGCCTGCGCGAGCGCGTTCGCGACGATGGAGCCGGCCCGGTCGCGCAGCGCGTCCTCCAGCGAGCGGATGGCGCGCGGGGTGAAACCGCGCTGCACGATCTGGCGGACCCGGGTGTGCTCCGGCGGGTCCATGTTGAGCATGATGAGCCGCTGGACCTCGATCTGCTCCCGCTGGATGCGCTCGTTGAAGCGGATGACGGCCGTGTTGAGGAACGAGGAGAAGAGTTCGGGGTGCGTCGAGACGTACTTGACGTCCGCGTGCCGGGTGACGGCCCAGTAGCCGTCGTCCCCGAAGCCCGCGACGCCGTGCTGTTGCGGGATCCAGTGGACCGGTTCGGCCCGGCGCAGCTCGGCGAACTCCGGGAGGGGTACGCGGTGGTGCAGTACGTCGGGGTCGGTGAAATCGAACCCGTCGGGCAGCGCTGGACAGGGCATCGGCAACTCCAGGTCTCGCGCCTACGGTGGTGACGGCCCGATGCTTCGGGCGGCTCCGGTGGTTCTGAGGGCAGTTCTGACCGCAGTCCTGGCAGCAGTCCTGACGGTCCATCAGGAACAGGGAATCGCCGTGAAGGTAGTAACGGGTTCTACAAGTGGCAAGAGGCGCGGGGCCCCCAATTCCGTGCGGGATTCGTGCAGATCACGACTTCGGGAGCTGCACGACCCTTGCGGCGCGGGGGGTCCGCTCAGCAAACTGCACGCAGAACTGGTACGCGTTCTAGTTCTGCGCGGTGGGTGGGCCGGGACGCCCCGCGCTGCGCGGGTCAGCTGGGCCTGGCCGCCGGGCAGGCCTGAGGAGAGGACGAGCCCCCATGGCCGCGGAACCCGTGATCGTCGAAGCCGTACGGACGCCCATCGGCAAGCGCGGTGGCGCGCTCGCCAATCTGCATCCCGCCTATCTCCTGGGCGAGACCTACCGTGAACTCCTCGGCCGCACCGGCATCCACGCCGACTGCGTCGAGCAGATCGTCGGCGGCACGGTGACCCACGCCGGCGAGCAGTCGATGAACCCCGCGCGCACGGCCTGGCTGACCATGGGGCTGCCCTACGAGACGGCCGCGACGACCGTCGACTGTCAGTGCGGCTCCTCGCAGCAGGCCTCGCACATGGTCGCCAACATGATCGCGGCGGGAGTCATCGACGTCGGCATCTCCTGCGGCGTGGAGGCGATGTCACGGGTGCCGCTCGGGTCCGGCTCCAAGCACGGGCCGGGCAAGCCGTTCCCCGACGAGTGGAACGTCGACCTGCCGAACCAGTTCGAGGCGGCCGAGCGGATCGCGCGGCACCGCGGGCTGACGCGGGAGAACGTCGACTCCCTCGGGCTCATCTCGCAGGAGCGCGCCGCGATCGCGTGGTCGGAGGAGCGGTTCAAACGGGAGACGTTCGCCGTGCAGGTGCCCACCACCGAGGACGAGCAGGCGGCCGGGCAGGGCATGTGGCGGCTCGTCGACCGGGACGAGGGGCTGCGGGACACGTCGATGGAGGCGCTGGCGCGGCTGAAGCCGGTGATGCCGACCGCCGTGCACACGGCCGGCAACTCGTCGCAGATCTCGGACGGCGCGGCGGCGATCCTGTGGGCGTCCAAGCGGATGGCGCGGGCGCTGAAGCTGCGGCCCCGGGCGCGGATCGTGGCGCAGGCGCTGGTGGGGTCCGATCCCCACTTCCACCTGGACGGGCCGATCGACGCGACGCGGGCCGTGCTGGGCAAGGCCGGGATGTCGCTGAAGGACATCGACCTCGTCGAGATCAACGAGGCGTTCGCTTCCGTGGTGCTGAGCTGGGCGCAGGTCTTCGAGCAGGACCTGTCCAGGGTGAACGTGAACGGGGGCGGGATCGCGCTGGGGCATCCCGTGGGGGCCACGGGGGCTCGGCTGATCGCCACGGCGCTGCATGAGCTGGAGCGTCAGGACAAGGAGTTCGCGTTGGTGACGATGTGTGCGGGTGGGGGGTTGGCGACGGGGACGATCCTCCAGCGGCTGTAGGCGCCTTCTGGTGTGCCGCCGCCTCCGGCTGCGATCCGGTGGGTGGGCTCCGGTGGGGGGCGGGGCCGTGCCGGTACATCCGCCCGTCGCCGCTGGATCGGACGTGGGTCGCGAGGCGTGAGCTGCTCGCTCCGGACGTGAGCGACGGGCATCTGATGTACCGGCACGGCCCCTCGCGCCGGATCCCGGGTGCAGGTGCGAATATCTTGCTGCTCAGGCGCCGGTTTCAGCCCCTCCGGCGTGTGAGGAGCTGGGTCCGGGGCGGAGCCCCGGGGGTGGGAAGGGTAGGGGCGGAGGGGGCGAAAAACGCTTGTGGCCCGGGCGGGAGGGCGGTGTCGGGGCTGGGGGCGAGGAGGTGTGCCCGGACCCCGGGTATGCAGAAGGCGGCGGCCCCGGGGATCGGGGGTCGCCGCCTGCCTGGGTGGGGCTGATCAGTACCAGCCGTTGGCCTGCCAGAAGTTCCACGCGCCGGCCGGGCTGCCGTAGCGGGACTTCATGTAGTCGAGACCCCACTTGATCTGGGTCTTGGGGTTGGTCTTCCAGTCGGAGCCGGCAGACGCCATCTTCGAGCCGGGCAGGGCCTGGACCAGGCCGTACGCACCGGAGGAGGAGTTGGTCGCGCTGGGGTTCCAGCCGCTCTCGTGCTCGACGATCTTGCTGAAGGCGTTGAACTGACCGGCGTCCGGGATCATCTTGTGCGCGATCGTCTTCGCGGAGGAGGCGCTGGTCGGCGTGGCGGCCTGGGCGGGCGCCGCGGCCAGGACCATGCCGGCGGTGGCGGCGGCCACGGCGGCACCGGCGAGGGCCTTCTTCGGGGAGGAGACGGCGCGGCGGATGACAGAGACGGACACGGAGAACCTTTTTCCTCGGGGACATGAGGTCGCTCGCATGCCGTGACCACGTGAAGCGGTGGGGCGTACGTCGGCGCCGCGACCCGGGTGGGCCATCGGCGCCTGGCGACTGCTCCAGAGAAACAGGCTCAGCGGCTGTCCGCAATGACCCTTTTTACTAGTGGTGGTCGCATCCGCGATGAAAGTCCCCTGTGTGACCTGGCTCTCAAACCCCAGGTCGGAAGGGGTTTCGACGCGTCCATGCCATGAGGTGGGGCTACGAGGTCGCTTCGTAGGTGACCTAAGTCCTGTGGGCCGCCTCACTCCGGGTCTGACGGAGGGTGCGCGGGTCCCCACGGGGTGTCGTGCGCCGGTGTGACGTGGGTCGCCGATCAGCGGGGGTCGAACGTGACGGGGCTCTCGAAGGCGGCCCGGCGGGTGGCCCGGCGCAGTGCTTTCAGGAGGGTCGCGCCGAGCGTCAGGGTCAGCACGACGGTGACGACCGCGCGCCCCAGGTCCCAGCCGAGGGACGTGGCCAGGCAGTACGCGAGGAACCGTGCGAGGTTCGCGGGCAGGGCGGCGTGCGGGTCGAAGGCGACGTTCGAGGCCAGCGCGTCCATGAAGGGCCAGCCGGACAGGTTCATGACGGTGCCGTACGCGAAGGCGGCGAGGAACCCGTACCCGGCGAGCATGAACAGCTCCCCGCGGCCGCGCAGCCGGTCGGGCCCCGGCAGCAGACCCGCCCCCATCGTGAACCACCCCATGGCCAGCATCTGGAACGGCATCCAGGGCCCCACCCCGCCCGTGAGCAGGGCCGAGGCGAACATCGTCACGGAGCCGAGCACGAACCCGAAGCCCGGCCCGAGCACCCGCCCGCTCAGCACCATCAGGAAGAACATCGGTTCGATGCCCGCGGTCCCCGCCCCGACCGGGCGCAGCGCGGCGCCGGTCGCGGCCAGCACGCCGAGCATGGCGACCGCCTTGGGGCCGAGCCCCGACTCGGAGATCGTCGCCGCGACGACCGCGACCAACAGGACCAGCAGCCCCGCGAACAGCCACGGGGCGTCCTGGGCGTGCGCGCCGACCCGCGAGCCGGGTCCCGCGAGGAGCGGCCAGCCGAACCCGGCGACTCCGGTCGCGCTGACCAGGACCAGGGCGGCGACGGACCGCGGGCCGAGCCGGACGGCCCTGGCCTGCGGCTGCTGTACGGGCCGCGCGGTGGTTCCGGCCGTCTCCGGGGCGCTCATGCGAGGGCCTTTGCGACCTGGGCGACGGTGAGCCACGGCTCGGGGGCGAGGATCTTGGCGACCTGCGGGGCGAAGGACGGTGACGCGACGACCACCTCGGCCGTCGGCCCGTCGGCGACGACCTCGCCGTCCGCGAGGATCACCACGCGATGGGCCAGGTCCGCCGCGAGTTCCACGTCGTGGGTGGCCAGCACGATGGCGTGCCCCTCGGCGGCCAGCCCCCGCAGCACGGCGACCAGCCGGGCCTTCGCCGCGTAGTCCAGGCCGCGGGTCGGCTCGTCGAGCAGCAGCAGCGGGGGCCGGGCCGTGAGGACCACGGCCAGCGCCAGGGCGAGCCGCTGCCCCTCCGACAGATCACGGGGGTGCGTGTCGTCGCCGATGTCCGGCAGCAGCTCCGACACCAACGCCCGGCAGGTCCCGGCCGTGGCCCCGGCGTCCTCGTCGGCCGCCGCGCACTCGGCGGCGACCGTGTCCGCGTAGAGGAGGTCCCTCGGCTCCTGCGGTACGAGTCCGACGCGGCGTACGAGATCGCGCGGCGCCGTGCGGTGCGGTACCGCGCCGCCGACCCGAACGGACCCCGCCGCCGGTTCGACCAGCCCGACCAGCGCCCCGAGCAGCGTCGACTTCCCGGCACCGTTGCGGCCCATCAGCGCGATCGTCTCGCCGGGGGCCGCGGTGAGGTCCACCCGGCGCAGCGCCTCCACGCGTCCGCGCCGCACGGCCAGCGAGCGGACGACGGCCACCTCGGCCGGGGCGGAGGACACGGGGGCGGGGTTCGTGTCGGGGGTGCGCCTGCCGAGGAGACGGGCGAGGAGGGGGCGGGAGGGGGCCGCCGGTGCGGCGACCGGCGGGTGCCCCGTCGGCCCGTGCGGTGCCGTGACCGCCGTGACCGCCGTGACCGCCGTGACCGACGTGGGCGCTCCGGCGTCGGGAGACTCCCGGGTCGCGCGGATCGCGGCCAGGCGCTCGCGCAGGGGTTCCGCCAGGCGGCGGGCGTCGCGGACGGTCAGGGGGAGCGGGGACCAGCCGGCCAGGCGGCCCAGCTCCACGACCGGCGGGCGGACCGGGGAGACGGCCATGATCTCCGCCGGGGTGCCCAGTGTCAGGGGCGCTCCGGGCGCCGGGAGGAGGGCGAGCCGGTCGGCGTACTGGACGACGCGTTCCAGGCGGTGCTCGGCCATCAGGACCGTCGTGCCGAGGTCGTGGACGAGGCGCTGGAGGACCGCGAGGACCTCCTCCGCGGCGGCGGGGTCCAGGGCCGAGGTGGGCTCGTCGAGGACCAGCACCCGGGGGTGCGGGGTCAGCACGGAGCCGATCGCGACGCGTTGGCGCTGGCCGCCGGACAGGGTGGCGATCGGACGGTCCCGGAGGTCCGTGAGGGAGAGCAGGTCGAGGGTCTCCTCGACGCGTCGCCGCATCACCGTCGGTGCGAGGCCGAGCGACTCCATGCCGTAGGCGAGTTCGTCCTCCACGGTGTCCGTCACGAAGTGGGACAGCGGGTCCTGGCCCACCGTGCCCACCACGTCGGCGAGTTCACGCGGCCGGTGGGTGCGGGTGTCCCGCCCCGCCACGGTGACCCGGCCGCGCAGCGTTCCGCCCGTGAAGTGCGGGACCAGTCCGCTCACCGCGCCGAGCACCGTCGACTTGCCGACCCCGGACGGGCCGACGAGCAGCACGAGTTCACCCTCCGGGACGTCGAAGTCCACCCCCTGGACGGCGGGTCCGGCCGCGCCGGCGTACGTCACGGAGACGTCCTCGAAGCGGATCATGAGGGCTCCTCGGGGGCCGGGGTTCGCTGGGGGGTAGGGGCCACGAAGGCGGGAAACAGGCCCAACAGGACCGCCGCCGCGGGCCCGAGGGGCAGGGCGGGAGCGACCAGGGGGACGACACCGGGGCGCAGGGCGGCGGGGTCGCCGGACGCGGCCAGGATCATCAGGGCCGCCACGGCCACGCCCGATCCGGCGACCAGCCAGGCCCGTGCGCCCCACGCGTCGGGCCGGTAGCGGGTGCGCAGGGAGCGCCGGCCGCCCAGCCACAGGCCGCCGAGCGCCGCGGCGAGTCCGGCCAGCAGCACCGGCAGCCCGTACGTGCAGCCCTCGGCGGTCAGCAGCCCGTAGGTGCCCGCGCAGACGCCGAGCAGGCCGCCCAGGGTGAGGGCGCCGGTCGTGCGGCGGACGGCGGGCGGGACCTGGGCCGTCCGCCCGTATCCACGCGCGTCCATCGCGGCCGCCAGCGCGACCGAACGCTCCAACGCGCCTTCGAGGACCGGCAGTCCGACGTGCAGCAGGCCGCGCAGCCCCCGGTCGGGACGCCCTCGGAGCCGGCGCCCGGCGCGCAGCCGCTGGGCGTCGGCGATCAGATGCGGTGCGAAGGTCAGCGCGACGACCACCGCGACACCTGCCTCGTACAGCGCCCCCGGCAGCGACTTGAGCAGCCGCGCCGGGTTCGCGAGGGCGTTCGCCGCGCCGACGCAGACGAGGAGGGTGGCCAGCTTCAGGCCGTCGTACAGCGCGAAGACCACGCCCTCGGCGGTGACCCGGCCGCCGATGCGGATGCCCTGCGCCCAGTGCGGCAGGGGGAGTTCGGGGAGGGTGACGATCACGTGCGTGCCCGGAATGGGGGAGCCGAGGAGCACCGCGAAGACCAGCCGGATGAGCAGGACCGCGGCGGCCAGTTTCACGAAGGCGGCGTAGGAGCGGGCCCAGGGCGCCTCGCTGCGGTGGGTGGCCACCACATAGCCCGCGACGCCGATGAGGAGGGCGAGCAGCAGGGGGTTCGTGGTGCGGGAGGCCGCGGTGCCGAGGCCCAGGGCCCAGATCCACCAGGCTCCGGGATGCAGGGCGCCCGCGCGGGCCGACCACGGCGCCCGGGCGGGGGAACCCGGGGGCGCGGTCGGTCCGTCCTCGGTGTGCCGGCCCTGTTCCGGCAGGCCGGCGTCCCGACGGCCCGTGGGGCGTCGGAGGCGGCTCCGGTCCGTGGCCGCGGCGGTGGGACGTGCGCGATCGCCGGTGTTCATAGTCGGTGCTCAGCCCCTGCGGCGGCGGGCCTGCCAGACGGCCGCCGCGCCGAGCGCCGCCACCGCGGCCACGCCCGCCCACAGGCCCACCGAAGGGCCGTGACCGGCCGGCTCGGCGGCGCCCGGACGGGCGGACGCGGTGGGCTCGGACGCCGAGACCTGGTCGCCGCAACCCGTGCGCGGATAGCCGGAGATCGCGCACAGCAGGGCGTTGGTGTCGTAGCGCAGCGGCTTGGCGACCGCGGCCAGCGCCTCCGCGGTGCTGGCGTCCGGGGCGACGCGGGCGCAGGCGGTGCGCGGGGCGGGCGGCCGCTCGCCGGACGGCGCGTCCGCGGCCGTACCGGAGTCGATGACCAGCGCCACGCGCTTCTTGCCCCGCTCGGCGGCCGTGCCGCCGCAGATCGCGGCGAACTCCCGCTCCCCGCGCGGCTGCACCGCGTGCCGGGAGTCCTCGCTCACGGCGAAGCGGAAGCCCTCGACGGCACCGTCGGACGGCCGCGCGGTCGACGGGCCCTGGGTCGCGTACGTCCACTTCCCGCCGGCCAGGTCCCAGAAGGACCAGTAGCGGTAGCCGACCGCCCGGGCCTGCCCCGCGCCGCCGAGGACGAGGAGCAGGAGGGCGAGGGCGAGCGCCAGGGCCGGCGCGGTCGTCCGGCGGACGGTCACAGCTGTCGGTTCTTGTTGCGGCCGCTGATCAGGAAGCCGATGCCGACACCGGCGACCAGGCCGACACCGACGATCCACCACACGCCGAGGCCGCCGTCGTCGTCCTTCTGCTGGTCGTCCTTCTTCTCGCTCGGCGTGGCCGAGGCGCCCGCCGTGCTCGGCGCCGGGCCCGTCGCGTTCAGCTTCGCGACCAGGTCCTGGCCGCCGAAGTCACGCGGGTCGGTGCCGGTGCTGTGCGCGGCGAAGATCAGCTGCGCGTACGCGGCGGGGCCGGACTTGGCGGCCCAGGCGGCGGAGTTCTTCTCCAGCCAGGCGAGCGGCTTCTTCGCCTCCTTCGTCGCACCGATGGACGACAGGGCCACGACCGCGTCCGCCGTGTTGCCGTAGTCGGGCTGGTCATCGGCACCGGGGAGCGAGGACTTCAGGTACGAGGTCTTCGCCAGCGCCCCGGCGAGGTAGTTGGCGCCGTTTCCCGCCGCGTCCGCCCGGTTGGGGGTCTCGGGGGCGACGCATCCCGTGAGGGCGTTCGTGTATCCGGTCTGCGCGACGAAGCCCTGGCCCATGCCGGCCGTCACGCCCGCGGCGGTCGCGTCCGCGTTAGCCGCGAGCCCGCCCTTCTTGTCGGGCTGGTAGGCGAAGGCGCCGCCACCGTCCCCCTTGCACGGCATCGACAGCTTCAGCAGCGCGTCATAGGGGGACTTGCCGTCCTTGGAGACGCTCTGGGGCTTCTTGCCGACCGCGTGCAGCGCGCCGATCACGACGGACGTCGAGTTGGTGTCGCTGGGCCCGCCGGCCATGTAGCCCCAGCCGCCGTCCTTGTTCTGCGCGGACCTCAGCCAGGTCACGGCCCGGCCGGTGGCGTCGTCGTGCCCGCCGAGCGCGGCCAGCGCCTGGACGGCGGCGGCGGTGCTGTTGGTGTCGACCTGCGTCTTGGCGTCGCACGCGGCGGAGGCGTCGGCGCGGAACGCGGCGAAGGCGCCGTTCGCGCACTGCTGCCCGGTCAGCCAGTCCACGGCCTTCGCGGCGGGACGCACCCCGGCGGTGTCCTGGGCGAGCAGGGCGAGGGACTGCCGCCACACGCCGTCGTACGTCGGGTCGGTGGAGCCGTAGAGGCCGGAGGGGATCGCCGTCGACGGCGAGGGGGAGGAGTCCGCCGCGAGGGCGGCCGGTGCGAGCACCGCTCCGATCACGGTGGTGGCGGCCAGTACCGCGGCGGTGCGGCGAACGAACATGACTCTCCCAGTGGGGAGCCGGGCAGCACCGGGCACGACGAGGCATCCCGGGCGGCTCCGGCTCCGTATCCCTCGACGGTGCCGGCCGTCGGCGGACTGCCGAGGGCACGAGCCGGTCACATCCCGGGCGAGGCGATCCGGCTCACCGCCGAAGCGGCTCACGGTTGCGGGTCAGCGCCGGATTTGCACCGGCTTCTCCTCGTACGGGTGTGATGACGACGGGCTCACTCTACCGGCCGTACGAAAGAACTTTCGTGCCGCCTGTGCGCCCGCCGGGGGTCGGGTTAGGTTCGGGCCATGCGGACGGGGAGACTGCTCGGTTCGGGGCGTTCGGCGGACGTCTACGAGATCGACGAGGCGTGGGTGCTGCGGCGGGACCGTGGCGGCTGGGGCGACGCGACCGCCGAGGCCGCCGTCATGCCGCACGTCCACGAGCACGGCTACCCGGTGCCGGGTGTGCGGGCCGCGACCCGCGCCGATCTGGTCATGGAGCGGCTGTCGGGGCCGACCATGCTGGAGGCGTTCGGGCAGGGGCTCCTCTCCCCGCCCGAGGCGGGTCTCGTCCTCGCCCGGCTGCTGCGGCGGCTGCACGCCGTGCCCGCGCGGTTCTCCGCCGATCCCGCCGTCCGCGTCCTGCACCTGGACCTGCACCCCGACAACGTGATGCTCACCCCGGACGGACCGAAGGTCATCGACTGGGCCAACGCCGAGGAGGGGCCGCCCGGCCTCGACTGGGCCACGTCCGCGGTGATCCTCGCCCAGGTCGCCGTGGGCGGCGGACCGATCGGCGACGTGGCGGGCGAGACGCTGGACGCCCTGCTCGACGCGAACGAGGACCAGGTGACGGACAGCGCGCTGGCCGAGGCGCTGCGGCGCCGGGCGGCCAACCCGACGATGAGTGGGCGTGAGGTCGAGCTGCTCGGGGACGCGGCCGCCCTGATACGGGCGGTGCTCGGCGGGCGGTGAGGCGGCGCCCGCCTCGCCGGACCGTGCCATCCACGCCCGCCTCGCCGGGCCGTGGCCGCCCGCGCTCGCCCCACCCGGCTGCGACCAACCTGCTGCCGCACCCGTGACGGGTACGGCCGTGCTGTCCGCTCGCGGTCGACCATGAGCCTTCTTCGCCCCCTCGGCCCCTGCCCGACCCGAACCCGGGGCGCCGCCCCGGACCCCGCTCATCAAACGCCGGAGGGGCCGAATCCGGGCTTCATCCCGCCGTCGTGCGCCAGAAGTCGCGCATCAGTGGGGTGGGCGTCGGGCCCGTCATGCCGGTCTGGGTGAGCAGCAGGGCGACCGTGCCGGTGGACGGGACGAGGTGGCCGGTCGTGCCGGTGCCGCCGGTCCAGCCGTAGCGGCCGGGGACGTTCCACGGGTCGGTCGGGGCGATGTCGACCTGGGCGCCGTAGCCCCAGCCCTGGCCCTCCAGGAACAGCGCGCCGACGTCGCGCTGGGCCGGGGTGAGGTGGTTGGTGGTCATCCGGCGTACGGAGTCGGCGGACAGCAGGGAGCGGCCGGCCACCGTGCCGTCGGCGAGCAGCATCCGGGCGAAGGCCAGCCAGTCGTCCGCGGTGGAGGCCAGCCCGCCGGCGCCGGACGGGAAGGCCGGTACGGCGCTCCACTCCCCGTCGGGGCCGTCGGCCAGGGTGAGGCCGCCCTTCTCGTCGGGCCGGTAGTAGCTGGTGAAGCGGCCGCGCTCGGCCGCCGGCACGTCGAACGCGGTGTCCTTCATGCCGAGCGGCTCCAGGACGCGCTCCGCGAGGAACTCCGGCAGCGGACGGTCGGCGACCCGGGAGATCAGCACGCCCTGCAGGTCGGAGCAGGTGTTGTACAGCCAGGCCTCACCCGGCTGGTAGAGCAGCGGAACCCGTGCGAGGTCGGCCAGCCACGCGTCCGGGGAGGGGAGGGCGTCGGGCTTGCGGCCGTCCGGCTGGACCGTGAACAGTGCCTGCACCTGCGGCAGGGTGAAGTCGGAGGGGAAGCCCCAGCCGGCCCGGGAGGAGAGCAGGTCGGCCACGGTGATCGGCCGCCGCGCCGGGACCACGTCGTCGACCGGGGAAGCCGGCGTCCGGACGACCGTCGGCTTCGCCAGCTCCGGCAGCCACGCGTCGACCGGGTCGTCCAGGCCGATCGCGCCGTCGTCGACCAGCATCATCACGGCGGCGGCGACCACCGGTTTGCCGATGGAGGCGATCCGGAAGATCGAGTCCCGGGCCATCGGGGCACTGCCCTCGACGTCCAGCGACCCGACGGCCTCGACGTCGACCCGGTCGCCGCGGGCCACCAGGGCCACCGCTCCCGGCACCGTGCCGTCGTCGACGTATCCCTGGAGCAGGTCGCGCAGGCTGTTCATCGGTTCGCACCTTCCGTACCGGACCCCGGTTCCGTCCTCTGTCGGTACTGAGACTCCCGCGGCGCGGGGGAATCATCGGTGCGGCGCGCGCCGGGGAGGCGGACGGACGGGATCGCTGACGGACGGCCCGCGCCGCGGCTCGTGGCGGCCGGTTCCGGTGATGGCGTCCGTCCGGCGGGGAGCCGACCGCATCACGCCCGAAGGTGCCCGGAAGTGGCGTCCGCGTGCGGCCTTTCTGTCCGAGTGGGCGGAGCGGGACACCGGGCGCGTGTCCTGTGGTCACACTGGTGCGCGTGTCCGACAAGACGACCGGGGGGCGGCCCGGCAACCTGACCCCGCAGACGCGGAGCTTCATCGGCCGGAGCAAGGAACTCGAACTGCTGGCACGGGAGTTGGATCCGGGAGTCGGGATCGATCGGCTGGTCGGCCTGGTCGGTGTCGGCGGGGTCGGCAAGACCGGGCTCGCCCTGCGGGCGGCGGGACGGGCCGAACACCACTACCCGGACGGTGTCTGGCTGGTGGAGTTGTCCCCGCTGCACACCGCGGGTCTGGTCGGCCTCGCGGTCGTGGAGGCGCTGGGTCTCTCCGACCGGTCCACCCGGCCCGTCACCGAGGTCGTCGCCGAATGGGCCGTGGGCAAGCGGCTGTTGCTGGTCCTCGACTCGTGCGAGCACGTCCTCGCGGACTGCGTGGCCCTCGTCGAGACGCTGCTGCCCCTGTTGCCGAACCTGCGCGTCCTCGTCACCAGCCGGGAGCCGCTCGGCCTGCCCGGCGAACGCGTCCTGCGGCTGGACCCCTTGCCGGTCACCGACGACGCGGTGGCCCTGTTCGCCGACCGCTCGGCCGACGCCGGCTTCACCCTCGACGCCGCCGACCGCCCCGTCGTGGAAGCCGTCTGCCGACGCCTCGACGGCATCCCGCTCGCCCTCGAACTCGCCGCCGCCAGGCTCGCGGACCTCACCCTGGACCAGTTGTCCGCCCTGCTCGGTGAGCGGCTGCCGTCCCGGCTCGACCTGCTCGCCGCCCGCGACGGCGACGGACCGCCCCGCCACCAGACCCTGCGCACGGCCATCGGCTGGAGCCACGAGCTGTGCGCACCACTGGAACGGCTGCTCTGGGCCCGGCTGTCGGTGTTCGCGGGCGGCTTCTGCGCGCGGGCCGCCGAGGACGTCTGCGCGGGTGGCCCGCTGCCCGCCGGGCGGATCCCCGGACTGCTCGCCCGGCTCGTCGAGCAGTCCATCGTGCGCCGCCACCGCGACGACCCCTCCCGCTACCGACTCCTCGACACCGTGCGGGAGTTCGGCGCCGACTGGCTGCGCGCGCTGGGCGAGGAGCACACCGTACGACTGCGGCACCGGGACCACTACCGGAGGCTGGCCCGCGAGGGCTGCGCCGAGTGGAACACCGGGCGCCAGGCGGCCTGGTGCGAGCGCACCCTCACCGAGCACGCCAATCTCCGCGCGGCCGTGGACTGCGCCCTCACCGAACCCGACGGACCGGTCGCCCTCCAGATGGCGGCCGACGTCGCGTTCCTGTGGCGGCACTGCGGCGCACTGCGCGAGGCCCAGCACTGTCTCGACCTCGTGCTGGCCACCGACGCGCCTCCCGGGCCCGACCGCACCCGCGCCGCGTGGACCCGGGGAGCGGTCGCGCTGCTCCAGGGCGATCTGGAGGCCGCCGCCAACTGGGCGGTGCGCTGCGCCGACGCGGCGAAGGCACAGGGCGACCCGGTGGCGGTGGTGGCCGCCGTGTACGTCAGGGGAGGCCAACTCGCGCTGAGCGGACGGCTGTCCGAGGCGATCGAGGTGCTGGACGCGGCGCCCCGGCTGCCGGTGCGGCGGGACGCGTTCGGAGCCGCGCAGCTCCAGGTCCGGGTGGCGCTCGCCTTCGCGCACCTGTTGCGCGGCGACGACGAGCGGGCTCGGGCGGTCGCCGAGGAGGTGCGCGCGGCGAGCCGGGCGTGCGGGGAGACGTGGGCGGGGGCCTTCGCCGACGGCATCGTGGCCCAGGCCGACCTGACCCGCGGCGATGTAGCCGCCGCCGTCGCGAACGCCCGCACCGCGCTGGCCGGACACGCCCTGCTGCACAACACGGTGGGTGCCGCCATGGCCTTGGACGTGCTCGCCGCCGGGGTCGTCGCGGCGGGCGACGGCCGGCGCGCGGCCCGCCTTCTCGGCATCGGCGAACGCGTGTGGGAACTGACCGGGCGCGCCCAGATGGACTCGCCGGACCTGATCGCCACCCGCCGCTCGCACGAGCTCCGCGTCCGCGGCGAGATCGGCGACCGGGCCTACGAGCAGGCGTACGCGCGGGGGCGGGCCATGCCGTACGAGGAGGGCCTGGACTTCGCCGCGCACGGTGGCTGAGGACGGTGCGGCCGAGGTCCGAGGGCCGGGGACGCGGACAGGGCCGCGCGCGAGCCGGGGGCGGGGACTGGGGACTCGGGGTCGGACGGGTGCGGGCGCCGGGGTGTCAGACCGTCACGTACGTCACCGGATCGGTGCCCGCCACGGCCTCGGCCCGGCCCAGTTTCACCAGGCGCCGTACGTGCGCCTCGGCCTCCGAGACGGCGATGTTCCGTGACCCGTAGGGAATGTCGGCCCAGGGGCGGTTCCACTCCATGCGCTCGGCGATCTGCCAGGGGGTGAGCGGGGTGGCGAGGAGGGTGAGCAGGCCGGTCAGGCGCTCCTCGTGGTGGGTGAGCAGCTCGGCGACGCGGGCGGGCGCGTCGGTGAACACGTGCTGGTGGGCCGGGAGGACCTCGGCGGGGCCGAGCCGGCCGACGCGCTCCAGGGAGTCGAGGTAGTCGCCGAGCGGGTCGGCGATCTCCGCGAGGCCCTCGTCGCCGTCCGCGTACGGGGGGCGGCCGTGGGTGTCCGGGTCCTCGTACAGGCCGATGTGCGGGGTGATCCTCGGGAGCAGGTGGTCGCCGGAGAACAGGCGTCCGTTGCCCGCCAGCCGGGCGGGGTGTTCCTCCTCCAGGTGGAGGCAGACGTGGCCCGGGGTGTGGCCGGGGGTCCAGACCGCGCGCAGCCGGCGGCCGGGCAGGGGGAGGAACTCGCCGGGCACGATCTCGCGGTCGGGCAGGGCGGGGGAGAAGCCCGGCAGGGTGCTGGGGCGGCGCAGGGAGGTGCCCGCCCCGCGCAGGGGGGCGATGTGGTCCTCCGGGGCGCCGGACGCCTCCAGCTTGGCCACCATGTAGGCGAACCAGCGCTCGGGGCGGTTCTCCCGGGTGCGCCGGACGATGGCGGTGTCGGCCGCGTGCATCGCGATCCAGGCGCCGGACGCCTCGCGGACGCGCCCGGACAGGCCGTGGTGGTCGGGGTGGTGGTGGGTGATGACGACGCCGTGGATCTCCTCGACCGACGTGCCGCAGTCCGTCAGGCCCTCGGTGAGGGTGTCCCAGGAGGCGGGGTCGTCCCAGCCCGTGTCGACGAGCACCGGCCCCGCGTCGGTGTCGAGCAGGTAGACCAGCGTGTGACCGAGGGGGTTGTCGGGGATGGGGACGCGGATCGACCGTACGCCCCCGCCGTGATCGCTCACCTGCGCCATGCGCTCCCACCCATCGCCGAGTTGCGGACACTATAACTAGAACGGGTTCCAATGGGAGCCCAAGTCGACTGTCCGGTACGTGGTGTTCACCGGTCGGGTCCGCGCCGTGGACTCATGTCACCGGAACTGGTATCAGTTCTCGTATCTGATGAAGCGTCAGAAGTGCTGGCAGTGAGTGTCCCTGGGAGGCAGTCGGCCATGACCGAGCTCGTGGAACACGGACAGCTGTTCATCGGTGGGGAGTTGACCGACCCCCTGGGCAAGGACGTCATCGAGGTGATCTCGCCGCACACCGAGGAGGTCATCGGGCGGGTGCCGCACGCCTCGACGGCGGACGTCGACCGGGCCGTCGCCGCGGCGCGCGAGGCGTTCGACGAGGGGCCCTGGCCGCGCATGAGCCTCGACGAGCGGATCGCGGTCGTCACCCGCATCAAGGACGCGATCGCCGTACGGCACGAGGAGATCGCCCGCGTCATCTCCTCCGAGAACGGCTCCCCCTACTCGTGGAGCGTCCTCGCGCAGGCCCTCGGCGCGATGATGGTCTGGGACGCGGCGATCACGGTCGCGCGCGGTTACACGTACGAGGAGGCGCGCGACGGGGTCCTCGGCAAGCTGCTCGTGCGGCGGGAGCCGGTGGGGGTGGTGGCGGCCGTCGTGCCGTGGAACGTCCCGCAGTTCGTGGCGGCGGCCAAGCTCGCGCCCGCGCTGCTGACCGGCTGCACCGTCGTCCTCAAGCCGTCGCCCGAATCGCCCCTGGACGCCTACCTGCTCGGGGAGATCGCGCAGGAGGCCGGGCTGCCCCAGGGGGTGCTGTCGATCCTCCCGGCTGACCGCGAGGTCAGCGAGTACCTGGTCGGACACCCCGGCGTCGACAAGGTCTCCTTCACCGGCTCGGTCGCGGCCGGCCGACGCGTGATGGAGGTCGCCTCGCGTCATCTCACCCGCGTGACCCTGGAGTTGGGCGGCAAGTCGGCGGCCGTCGTGCTGCCGGACGCGGACCTCGACACGGCGGTGCCGGGGATCGCCTCGGCGGCCTGGATGAACAACGGCCAGGCCTGTGTGGCCCAGACCCGCATCCTCGTCCCGCGCTCGCGCTACGACGAGTTCGCGGAGGCGTTCGCCGGCGCGGCGAACGCCCTGGTCGTGGGCGACCCGCTCGACCCGGCCACCCAGGTCGGCCCGCTCGTCGCCGAACGGCAGCGCCGCCGCAACCTCGACTACATCCGCATCGGTCAGGAGGAGGGCGCCAAGATCCTGGCGGGCGGCGGGCGTCCGCAGGGCCTCGACCGCGGCTGGTACGTCGAGCCGACCCTCTTCGGCGACGTCGACAACTCGATGCGCATCGCCCGCGAGGAGATCTTCGGCCCGGTCATCTGCCTGCTCCCGTACGGCGACGAGACGGAAGCCGTGAAGATCGCGAACGACTCCGACTACGGGCTGAGCGGCAGCGTCTGGACCGCGGACGTCGCCCACGGCATCGACATCGCGCGCCGGGTCCGCACCGGCACCTACTCGGTCAACACCTTCAGCCTCGACATGCTCGGCCCGTTCGGCGGCTACAAGAACTCGGGCGTGGGCCGGGAGTTCGGACCCGAGGGGTTCGGCGAGTTCCTGGAGCACAAGATGATCCACCTGCCGGCCGGCTGGGAGGCGTGAGGATGGGCGACCGCTGGCAGGTCGAGGTCGACCGCTCCGTCTGCATCGGCTCCGCCCAGTGCGTCCACCACGCCCCGGACGCCTTCCACCTCGACACCGCCCGCCAGTCCCACCCCACCACCCCGGAGACCGACGCCACCGAACAGATCCTGGAAGCAGCCGAGGGCTGCCCGGTCGAAGCCGTCATGATCACCCTGCTGGGCAGCGGGGAGCCGGTGTTTCCGCCGGAGGAGTAGGGGACAGGGCGCCAGGCGGGGCTGCCCGGCCCTCGGTTACGCTCCACCGGTTTCGACCGATCGACCGGGGTGGGCAAGCGTGCACAAGTCCGAGGCCAAGGTGCTGCTGGAGCAGGCGAGGGCGGCCTGGGAGGCCGAGGAGTGGCTGCGGGCCGCCGACCTCTACGAGCGGGTCCTGGAGCACTTCCCCGACGAGCGGCCGAGTGCGGTGTGGTGGTACGACGCCGCGCTCGCCCACAAGTTCCTCCGGAACTGGGGCAAGGCCCTCGACCTCGGCCGGGAGGCGGCTGCCCGCGCCCCGCGCGGGGAAGGCGATCCCGCCTACTGGAATCTCGGCATCGCCGCCACGATCCTGCGCGACTGGACCACGGCACGCGAGGCCTGGACCGGCTTCGGCATCGAACTCCCGGAAGGCGAGGGCGAGATCGACGGCCGTTTCGGGGTCGCCTGTGTACGGCTGGACACGGACGGACAACGGGAGGTCGTGTGGATCGAGCGGTTGTGCCCGACCCGGGGGCGCGTGGTGAACGTGCCCGTGACGGGCGGCCGGCGGTACGGCGAGATCGTCGTGCACGACGGCGAGCCCACGGGCGAGCGTGTCTTCCGCGGCACGACCTGTCCCGTCTTCGACGAGCTCGATCTCTTCGAGCCGTCCGAGCTGCCGACGTGGGAGGTGACGGTCGGCGCGGGCGACCAGGCAGACCTGGAGACGCTGTTGGCCCTGTTCGCCGAGCACGGTCTCGGCGCCGAACCCGCGAGCGCGGTGCGGATGCTCTGCGCCTGTTGCAGCGAGGGCACCCATCAAGTGGACCGTGCGGTGCGGGCGGGAGCTCAGGCGGTGTCGCTGGCGGCTCCCGAACAGGAGGCGCGCCGCCTCCTGGACCTCTGGGCCGGGGAGAAGGCGATCGGTCGCAGTTGGAGCGGGCTGGCGCGGCTGGGCTAAGCCCGCCCGGGCTCGCCGGGCGGCCCGTGAGCCGCACGGTCCCGTGTGCGAACGGCCGGTCCCTATGGTTCTTCGGGGGCCGTCAGGTCGATCAGGCGGCAGACCGTTTCGATGTCTATCTTGACCTGGGCGATCGAGGCGCGGCCGGAGAGCCAGGTGATCAGGGCCGAGTGCCAGGTGTGCTCGATGACGCGGACCGCGGACAGCTGTGCCGGGGTCGGGTCGTCGAGGCCCATCGCGTCCAGGATGATCACGGTCGTCTGCCGGGACACCTGGTCCACCTCGGGGCTGACGCTGCGGTCGGCGAAGGTGAGCGCGCGGACCATGGCGTCGGCGAGGTGCGGCTCGCGCTGGAGGGCGCGGAACGCGCGCATCAGGGTCTCCGCCACCCGCTCCGCGGCGCTCTCCCCGGCCGGCGGCCGCTTGCGCAGCGTTCCGTGCATGTGCTCCAGCTGGTCCTGCATCGTGGCGACCAGCAGATGCACCTTCGAGGGGAAGTACCGGTACAGCGTGCCGAGGGCGACCTGCGAGGACTCCGCGACCTCGCGCATCTGCACGGCGTCGAAGCCGCCCCGGCTGGCCAGCTGCGCGCTCGCGTGCAGGATCCGGCGGCGGCGCGCCTCCTGCCGCTCGGTGAGCGGCGGAGACGCGGGGCGGGAGGTGACGTGCGGGGTGGAGCGCGCGGGCGAGTGCCCCGCGCCGGAGGGCGTGGCAGGCGTGCCGGCCCCCGGCGCCGGTCGCGCGTTCTTCGAGTCCGCCTTGGCTTCCGCAGACATGGGTCCGTTCCGTGACATCAGCTAGGGAGCGAGGAGTCGGCACGGCAGGGCCGTCCGCCGCGCCGCGGACCAGCCGACCCCGCCGCGCGGTCGTGGCGTGAATCACCTGATCCACCGCTCACAGTGGCGCTACCTGCCGGTAGATTCAATGCTCCTTGAACGATCAAGTCTGAAACTTGTTCTAGATTAGCGTCCCGGCGTAATCTCGCGGGAAAGTGCAGGGAGAAGGGGGCCGGAAGTGACCGCTGAGGCCATGGAGGCGGGCCCCGGGGAGGGTGCGGCAGCCGACGGGGAACGACCCCTGAGCATCGCGCTCCTCACGTACAAGGGAAACCCGTTCTGCGGCGGCCAGGGTGTGTACGTACGGCACCTCTCGCGCGAACTCGCCCGTCTCGGGCACCGGGTCGAGGTCATCGGCTCGCAGCCCTACCCCGTCCTCGACGAGGGCCTGCCCGACCTGAGCCTCACCGAACTGCCCAGCCTCGACCTCTACCGCCAGCCCGACCCCTTCCGCACCCCGGCGCGCGACGAGTACCGGGACTGGGTCGACGCCCTGGAGGTCGGCACCATGTGGACCGGCGGCTTCCCCGAGCCGCTGACCTTCTCGCTGCGTGCCCGCCGCCATCTGCGGTCCCGCCAGGGCGAGTTCGACGTCATCCACGACAATCAGACCCTCGGGTACGGCCTGTTGGGCGACGTCGGCGCCCCGCTGGTGACGACGATCCACCACCCCATCACCGTCGACCGGCAGTTGGAACTCGACGCCGCCGAGGGCTGGAAGCGCCGCGCGTCCGTCCGCCGCTGGTACGCCTTCACCCGGATGCAGAAGCGCGTCGCGCGCCGCCTCCCGTCGGTGCTCACCGTCTCCGGCACCTCCCGCCAGGAGATCGTCGAGCACCTGCGCGTCGAGCGGGACCGTATCCACGTCGTCCACATCGGCGCGGACACCGACCTTTTCTCGCCGGATCCGTCCGTGCCCCAGGTGCCCGGCCGCATCGTCACCACCTCCAGCGCGGACGTGCCGCTCAAGGGTCTGGTCTTCCTCGTCGAGGCGCTCGCGAAGGTACGCGCCGAACACCCGGCCGCCCACCTCGTCGTCGTCGGCCGCCGAGCCGAGGACGGACCGGTGGCCCAGGCCATCGAGCGCTACGGCCTCGACGGCGCCGTCGAGTTCGTCAAGGGCATCTCCGACGCCGAACTCGTCGACCTCGTCCGCTCGGCCGAAGTCGCCTGCGTGCCCTCCCTGTACGAGGGCTTCTCGCTGCCCGCCGCCGAGGCGATGGCCACCGGCACGCCCCTGGTGGCCACCACCGGCGGCGCGATCCCGGAGGTCGCGGGCGCCGACGGCGAGACGTGCCTCGCGGTCCCGCCCGGCGACTCGGGCGCCCTGGCGGCCGCCCTGAGCCGACTCCTCGGCGACGCCCCGCTGCGCACGCGGCTCGGTGCCGCCGGGCGCGCGCGGGTCCTGGAGCGCTTCACCTGGGCCCGGGCGGCCGAGGGCACGGTGGCCCACTACCGCGCGGCCATCGCCCTCGCCGCTCCCCGGCGCCCGGCCCGTCGGGCGACCCCCGCGGTGACGCGGGCCGCGGCCGCCGCCCCGGACACCGACCGGGCGGCCGCCCCGGACGCCGGGCCCGCCGACGCCGCGGCACAGACTCCCGCCACCGAACCCGTTGCAGCCAATCGCGAAAGCAGGGCCACGTGCTGACCGTCGACTTCTCCCGGTTCCCGCTCGCCCCGGGCGACCGTGTCCTGGACCTCGGATGCGGGGCCGGCCGGCACGCGTTCGAGTGCTACCGGCGCGGCGCCCAGGTCGTGGCGCTGGATCAGAACGGCGAGGAGATCCGCGAGGTCGCGAAGTGGTTCGCGGCGATGAAGGAGGCCGGCGAGGCGCCCGCCGGGGCGACCGCCACCGCGATGGAGGGCGACGCGCTCCATCTGCCCTTCCCCGACGAGTCCTTCGACGTCGTCATCATCTCCGAGGTCATGGAGCACATCCCGGACGACAAGGGCGTCCTCGCCGAGATGGTCCGCGTGCTCAGGCCGGGCGGCCGGATCGCCATCACCGTCCCGCGCTACGGGCCGGAGAAGGTCTGCTGGTCCCTGTCCGACGCCTACCACGAGGTCGAGGGCGGCCACATCCGCATCTACAAGGCGGACGAACTGCTCGCCAAGATCCGCGAGGCGGGACTGCGGCCCTACGGCTCCCACCACGCGCACGCCCTGCACTCGCCCTACTGGTGGCTCAAGTGCGCGTTCGGCGTCGACAACGACAAGGCGCTGCCCGTGCGGGCGTACCACAAGCTCCTGGTCTGGGACATCATGAAGAAACCGCTGGCCACCCGGGTCGCCGAACAGGCGCTGAACCCGCTGATCGGCAAGAGCTTCGTGGCGTACGCGACCAAGCCCCACCTACCGCGCCTCGCCGGCGCGGCGGACTCCGGCGCGACCACCCCCGAGGCGGACGCCACGTGACCACTCCCCGGACAGAACACCTCGTCCTGCCCGGGGTCCTGACCGCGGAGGAGGCCGCCGTCACCGTGCGCGGCATCCTCGCGGTGCAGCGCCCCGACGGAGCCATCCCGTGGTTCCGCGGCCACCACCTCGACCCGTGGGACCACACCGAGGCGGCCATGGCGCTCGACGCGGCCGGGGAGCACGAGGCCGCCGAACGCGCCTACGAGTGGCTGGCCCGGCACCAGAACGCCGACGGATCCTGGTACGCGGCCTACGCCGACGGGCAGTTCGACGACGTCACCGACCGCGGCCGGGAGACCAACTTCTGCGCGTACATCGCGGTCGGCGTCTGGCACCACTACCTCGCCACCGGCGACGACGTGTTCCTGGACCGGATGTGGCCCGCCGTCTACGCGGCCGTCGAGTTCGTGCTGCGGCTCCAGCAGCCCGGCGGACAGATCGGCTGGAAGCGCGAGGACGACGGGACGGCCGTCGACGACGCGCTGCTGACCGGGAGTTCGTCGATCCACCACGCCCTGCGCTGCGCACTGGCCATCGCCGAGCAGCGCGAAGAGCCGCAACCCGACTGGGAGTTGGCGGCCGGCGCCCTGCGCCACGCGATCCGGTGCCACCCGGAGCGGTTTCTCGACAAGAACCGCTACTCCATGGACTGGTACTACCCGGTGCTCGGCGGCGCGATGACCGGCGCCGAGGCCACGTCACGTATCGAGGAGGGCTGGGACCGCTTCGTGGTACCCGGCTTCGGGGTGCGCTGCGTGGTCCCCAACCCGTGGGTGACCGGCGGCGAATCGGCCGAACTCGCCCTCGCCCTGTGGGCGGTGGGCGAGTCCGACCGTGCCTTGGAGATCCTTCAGTCCATCCAGCACCTGCGCGATCCGAAGTCCGGCCTGTACTGGACGGGGTACGTGTACGAGGACCGGGCCGTCTGGCCCGAGGAACTCACCACCTGGACGGCGGGCTCCGTGCTGCTCGCCGTCGCCGCACTGGGCGGCGACGAGCCCACCTGCGCCGTCTTCAGCGGTGAACGCCTGCCGACGGGACTGGACCCCGACTGCTGCGCCCTGGCCTGACCGGCGGATCAGGCCAGGGACCCGCTGGACATCCGGACCCTCCGGATGTCCCCGGTCGTCAGTGCCGGTGCATGCGGTTCGCTATGGCGTGCCCGATGAACAGGTAGACGACGGCGGCGAGGCCGTAGCCTGCGACGACACGCGCCCACTGCTCGTCGAAGGTGAACAGGTCACGGGACCAGCCGGCGAGCCAGCTTGCCACGTTGTGGATGAACTGCACGAGGTCGTTGCCACGATTGGCGTCGAGCAGATACATCAGAATCCAGAGACCGAGGATGACGGCCATAACATCCGCGACGATCGCGATGACCGTCCCCGCAGAATTCGAGCCGTTGCGATATCGAGGGGACATGACCAGCGTGTTGCCCGGCCTTGCCGGATGAAACCCGAACGGCTTCGGTCAAGTGGCGCAGGTGTGCGAACCGGGTGAGGCTGCCGTGGAGAGCCGTGTCGCCCTGGGACCGGTGAGAACCGGCGGACCAGGGAGAACCGTTCCCCACCCGGAGGATCCCGTGCCCGTACCCCTACGGCGCCTGTTCGTGGCGCTGACCCTCTGCTGTGCCCTGATCGGCGGTGCCACCGCCTGCGGCAGCGACAGTTCCAGTTCCTCGCAGCAGGACACCGCCGCCGTCGTCCCCGCGAAGGGCACGCCCACGCCGACGACCTCCGCCGAGAAGCAGAAGTTCGCCAAGACCCGCTTCGTGGCGAACGCGGGGCTCGCGGCCGGCGCGACCTACCAGTGGATCGTCAAGCCGTACAAGGCGGGCACGTTCAAGAAGGGCGCCAAGGGACGCAAGCTCGCCCTGGTCAAGGCCGGACTCGCGGGCGCCTTCGCGTACAACCGCCTCAAGGCCGCCTCGAACAACGCCAAGGGCGACCCGACGCTCGCCAAGGCCGTCGCCCCGCTCACCGCGGGCATCGACGCCCTGAAGGGCCTGCCGGCCAAGCTCCGCAAGGGCGACTCCACCGACTCCGTCGCGAACTCCTTCGACGACGTCATCAACAAGGTGAAGGAAGCAGGCAAGAGCGCGGGCGCCGAGGTCAAGGACAAGGTGCCGTCGGCCTCGCAGCTCAGCGGCGGCTGACCGTCGCGGGCCCGAACTGCCTCTCTTGCCTAGGAGTTCAGCTCCGCGAGGACGTGCAGGGTGCGGGGGTCCGGGGACAGGACCAGCAGGTCGGTCACCGGGCCCTTGCGCCACGACTCCAGCCGCTCGGCGATGCGTTCACGTGGTCCGACGAGCGAGATCTCGTCCGCGAAGGCGTCCGGCACGGCCAGCACGGCCTCCTCGCGGCGACCTTCGAGGAACAGCCGCTGAATCCTGCGGGCCTCCTCCTCGAACCCCATCCGGGCCATCAGGTCGGCGTGGAAGTTGCGGGCCGCGTGCCCCATTCCGCCGATGTAGAAGCCGAGCATCGCCTTGACCGGCAGCAGCCCCTCGGCCACGTCGTCGCAGACCTGCGCGCGGGCCATCGGCGCCACCAGGAAGTCCTCGGGCAGGTCGTCGAGCGCCGCCCCGTACGCCTGCGGCCGGTTCGGAGCCCAGTACAGCGGCAGCCACCCGTCGGCGATCCGGGTCGTCTGCGCGACGTTCTTCGGGCCCTCGGCACCGAGCAGGACGGGCAGGTCGGCCCGGAGCGGATGCGTGATCGGTTTCAGCGCCCTGCCCAGCCCCGTGCCGTCCGCTCCCCGGTACGGGTGCGAGTGGAAGCGCCCGTCCAACTCCACCGGTCCCTCCCGTCGCAGGACCTGGCGTACGACGTCGACGTACTCCCGGGTCGCGGTCAGCGGCGACTTCGGGAACGGCCGCCCGTACCAGCCCTCGACGACCTGCGGACCCGACAGACCGAGTCCGAGCATCATGCGCCCGCCGGACAGATGGTCGAGGGTGAGCGCGTGCATCGCGGTGGTCGTGGGGGAGCGGGCGGCCATCTGCGCGACGGCGGTGCCCAGCCGGATGCGTGAGGTCCGCGCCGCGATCCAGGTGAGCGGCGTGAACGCGTCCGAGCCCCACGACTCCGCGGTCCACACCGAGTGGTAGCCGAGCCGCTCCGCCTCCTGGGCGAGCGGCACATGGTCCGCCGAGGGGCCGCGCCCCCAGTAGCCGAGCGCGAGACCGAGCCGCATGTCGCCTCCAGAGCAAGCGTTCTGATGGATCGTCAGTTCACGGGGTGCTGCGACTGTACGACAACGGCCCCCCGCCGGAAAGGGCGAGGGGCCGGTGCGAGGGCGAAGCGACGATCAGCCGCGCTGGATCCCCGACGTGTCCTGGAGGACGCCACGACGGCCGTCCTGCGTCTGTGCCACCAGGGCCGCGCCGCGCTGCTCGACGGCCAGGTACCAGGTGCCCGGCGCCAGTTCGGCGATCGGCGACTGCGCGCCGTCCTCCGAGAACAGCGGACGCGCGACCGGCACGGCGAACCAGAACGGAGAGAAGTCCTGGGAGGGCTGCTGCGGCGGCGGGGTCGACGACTGCGGCTGCTGCTGGCTCGGCTGTCCGCCGAACGGCTGCCCCTGCTGCGCCGGCTGAGCACCGTACGGCTGCCCGGGCTGCCCCGGCTGGCCGGCGCCCGGGTACCCGTAACCACCCTGCGGCTGACCGCCGTAGGGCTGGGGGGTGGGGGGCTTGGGGGCGCCGACGAGGGCGGCCTTGAGGGCGGGGACGAGGGGGGTGGCGATGGCGGCACCGGCCAGGATGAGGGCGGCGATGAACCCGAGGATGGTCCCGGCGCCCGCGCTGGCGCCCTCGGGGACGTCCACCAGTGACCAGAACGTGATCCACGCGGTGAGAACGGTGAACGCCACGCCGACCGTGCCCAGGTCGAGCCCGACGACCTGGCGCGGCTGCGGCAGGCAGCGGCCGACGACGATCAGGGCGGCACCGATGACCCCGCCGAGGTAGATGCCGAGGCCGACGCCGAGGTTGGTCCATCCCGTCGTGTCCACGGTGAACCCGGAAACGGAGTAGAGCTTCAGGAACGACGCGATGAACAGCAACACCGCTGCTCCGATCACCACGCCGTCGCCTCGAGTGAGGGAGCGGATATTCACTTCAGGTCCTTCGTCAGTCGTCTCGTCATCGGGTGGAGGCATCGCTTTCCACCGTGTCGCCGTCATGGTGTCGCCGTCGGGTCCCGGTGTGCAGCGCGGGGGCGGCCCCTCATCGTACGGACGACACTATCGCCCGTCCTATGGGGGTGTCCGCCGGGTTGGACGCGTCGATCACTACCCGTGCAGGAAGCTCACGATTCCCTCAGAGATCCCCCGTGCCGCCTTCTGTCGCCAGGCGCCACTGGTGAGCAGCGCGGCATCCTTGCTATCGCGCATGTTGCCGCACTCGATGAACACCTTCGGAACCGTTGACAGATTGAGACCACCGAGGTCCGTCCGCACGTCAAGGCCCGTGCCGTCGCCGATGTAGTTGGAGGGGGCGCTGCCCGTCTCGCGGACGAAGAGACCCGCGATGCGCTCGCCCAGTTCGCGCGAGGACGCGACGATCGGGCGGGTGTCGGCGCCGCCCGCGTGCACGGACCCCGGCAGGATCACGTGGAAACCGCGGTTGCCGGACGCCGAGCCGTCGGCGTGGACGGAGACGACCGCGTCGGCGTGCGCCTTGTTGCCGATCCGGGCCCGCTCGTCGACGCAGGGGCCCCAGGAGCGATCGCCGTCCTGGGTCAACTTCACGGTGGCGCCCTCGTGTTCGAGGATCGTCCGCATGCGGTTGGCCACATCGAGGGTGAAGATGGCTTCGGCGTAACCCGCGTTGGTCGACGTGCCGGTCGTGTCGCACTCCTTGCGGTTCGTGCCGATGTCCACCGTGCGGTTGATCTCGGACGTGTGCTGGAAGTTGCCCGGGTTGTGCCCCGGGTCGATCACGACGACCTTGCCCTTGAGAGGGCCGGAACCGGCGGGCTTCGCGCCGGAGGCGGAGGCCGACGGGGAGGGCTTCGGGGACTTCCCCGGTTTGCCGTCGTCCCGCGCGGTCGCGGAGGCGGAACCCGCCGCGGAGGGGGCTCCGGAGCCGGGCGCCGAGGACGACGCGGCGGGGGCGGCCCGGTCGGACCCGCCTCCCGAGTCGTTCCCCACGGCCAGCCACACCAGCCAGCCGGCCAGTGCGCCCGGGACGAGCGCGGCGACCGCGACGGTGAGGGGTCCGCGCCGGAAACGGCGCGGCTGGGGCGGATCGAAGTCAGGACCTACGTACGACACGTCAGCCACCCTAGCGGGCGCCCACCGTGTCCACGGGGTCCGCACCGATGCCGGGACGGGTCGCGCGGAGGCCCCGCCAGGCGCGGGGCCCCTTTCCCCACCGCGCCGTTCAGATCCCGGCCCCCGTCCGCCGCAGCACCCTCAGCGAGTCCGTGACTCCGATCTCGGTGAACGCGCCCGATTCCAGGGCCCGGAGGTAGACCCGGTACGGGGCCTGGCCGGTGAACTCGTCGGCGGGGTCCGGGAAGACGTCGTGGATGACGAGGAGGCCGCCCTCGGCGACGTGGGGTGCCCAGCCCTCGTAGTCCCCGCTCGCGTGCTCGTCGGTGTGGCCGCCGTCGACGAAGACGAGACCGAGGGGAGTGCGCCAGAACGCGGCGATCTGCGGCGAGCGGCCGACCAGCGCGACCACGTGGTCCTCCAGGCCCGCCCGGTGCAGGGTCCGGCGGAAGGTGGGCAGCGTGTCCATGCGCCCGATCTCCGGGTCGACCGTCGACGGGTCGTGGTACTCCCAGCCCGGCTGCTGCTCCTCGCTGCCCCGGTGGTGGTCCACCGTGATGGCGGTCACGCCCGCCTCGCGTGCCGCGTCGGCGAGCAGGATCGTCGAACGGCCGCAGTAGGTGCCGACCTCCAGGAGAGGCAGCCCGAGCCGGCCTGCCGCGACGGCGGCCTCGTACAGCGCGAGCCCCTCGGCCGTCGGCATGAACCCCTTCGCGGACTCGAAGGCGGCGAGGATCTCGGGCTCGGGGGCCGCGGGCATGGGGGTCCTCCATCGGTGCGAACAGCGTCAACGGCGTCAACGGCGCGGACTCGCGAGCGGTGCACGCGAAAGGCCGACCCATCGTGCACCACACCCCCGCCGCGTGGGCGACGGGGGTGTGCGTGATCACGTACGGAGGAGCGGGGTCAGGCGGTGACGCCCGCGTTCTCGCCGGGCAGCGCCAGGTCGAGGTCGACCGGCCGGTCGTCGCCCGCGTGCGTCGCCGACGAGGCGAGCGGGCCGTGGCCCGTGGCCCGGGCGGCGAGCACGTACGCGCCCTGCGCCGGGACGGCGAGCGCGTAGCCGCCGTCCTCGTCGGAGAGCGTGGCGCCCGCCTGGCGGCCGCGCCGGTCGATCAGGGTGACCTTGGCGCGGGCGACCGGGTCGCCGGCCGCGTTCAGGACCCGGCCGCGGAAGCCGCCGAGCACCTCGTGCGCCCGCTCCAGCGCGGCGTCCTCCTCGCTGCTCGCGCGCAGCTGCGGCGCGGAGGCCTGGCGCTGGCGGGGCAGGAAGAGGGCCAGGACCAGGCCGACCGCGACGGCGCCGGTGGCGATCATGAACGACACCCGGAAGCCGTGCATGGTCGGGATCGCGGCGCCGCCGACGTGGTTCGCCGTGTTGGCGAGCACCATGCCGATGACGGCGCTCGACACGGAGGTGCCGATGGAGCGCATCAGGGTGTTCAGCCCGTTCGCCGCACCCGTCTCCGAGGCCGGGACGGATCCGATGATCAGGGCGGGCAGCGAGGAGTAGGCGAGGCCGATGCCCGCGCCGAGCACCACGGCGATGACCAGGGACTGCCAGGCGGCGCTCATCAGGCCGAGGCCCGCGCCGTAGCCGATCCCGATGATCACCATGCCGAGGATGAGGGTGACCTTGGGGCCGTACTTCGCCGACAGCCGCGCGTACACGGGGGCCGTGACCATCATCGTCAGGCCGAGCGGCATCACGAGCAGACCCGCGCTGACCATCGACTGGCCGAGGCCGTAGCCGGTGGACTTCGGGAGCTGGAGGAGCTGCGGCAGCACCAGGGAGACGACGTAGAAGGAGACGCCGACCATGATCGAGGCGAGGTTGGTGAAGAGGACCGCCGGGCGGGCCGTGGTGCGCAGGTCGACCAGCGGGGCCTTCAGGCGCAGCTCCATCACGCCCCACAGCAGCAGCACGGCGACGGACGCGCCGAACAGGCCGAGCGTGGTGGGCGCGGTCCAGCCCCAGTCGCTGCCCTTGGTGATCGGCAGCAGGAAGAGCACGAGGCCGATGGACAGGCCTATCGCGCCGAGCACGTCGAAGGTGCCCTTGGCCCGCATCGGGGACTCCGGGACGACGAGCAGGGTGAGGACGATGGAGATGACGCCGAGGCCGGCGGCGCCGTAGAAGAGGGCGTGCCAGTTCGCGTGCTGGGCGACGAGGGCCGCGGCGGGCAGCGCGAGACCGCCGCCGACGCCGATCGAGGAGCTCATCAGCGCCATCGCGGAGCCGAGCTTCTCGCGGGGGAGCATGTCGCGCATCAGGCCGATGCCCAGCGGGATCGCACCCATCGCGAAGCCCTGGAGCGAACGGCCCACGATCATCGGCAGCAGGGTGCTGGTCAGCGCGCTGATGAGGGCGCCGACCACCATGATGGACAGGCTGGTCAGCAGCATGCGCCGCTTGCCGAAGAGGTCGCCGAGGCGGCCCATGATCGGGGTGGCAACGGCGCCCGCGAGCAGGGTCGAGGTCAGGACCCAGGTGGCGTTGCTGGGCGCGGTTCCCAGCAGTGCCGGCAGATCCTTGATGACCGGGACGAGCAGGGTCTGCATCACCGCGACAACGATGCCCGCGAACGCGAGCACCGGCACGGTCGCGCCGCTCGGCCTCCGCGCGGGCTGGTCGGTCGTCGTGTGCGTCATTGCGTGGGGCCTCCAGGCCGTAAGAAAGCGAGCACTCCGAAGAGTGGTGGAGCGGAAAGGGGTGATCCGTGCGGATTCGAGGGACGGTCGGTCGGGCTGATCCATGCGGATGCGGGGACGTCGGTCGGCTGATCCGTGCGGGATACGTGCAAGAAGAACCCGGTGTGCCCGGGCAACTATTCCGATGCTTCGGCGTACTAACGAATTCTTGACCGTTCCATGAGGATCTGACCTACCGTCAGAATGGAACGTGTTCTAGTCTGGCGCCCGATCCACGCACCTTGGGCCTTCGGGGAGGCACGCATGGGCATCGCGATCACGCCGGAACAGCGGGAGCTGGCAGAGGCCGTCCGCGGCTGGATCGCCCGCGCCGTGCCACCCGCGGAGGTCCGCAAACTCCTCGACGCCCCGGGCGCCGGCCGCCCGCCGTTCTGGGACGCGCTCGCCGCGCAGGGGCTGCTCGCCGTGCACCTTCCCGAGGCGTACGGCGGAGGCGGCGGCGACCTCCTCGACCTCACCGTGGTCGTGGAGGAGGCCGCGCGGGCCGCACTCCCGGGCCCCTTCCTCGCGAGCGTCCTCGCGGCGGCGGTCCTCGCGTCGGCCGTCCCGGAGTCCGCGACTCCGGCCGCCGGGGACCCCCGCAGGGCCGGCGACCGGGGCGCGAACGGGCTCGGCGACCTCCTGCGGGACCTCGGATCCGGGGAGCGCGTCGGGGCCGTCGCGTTCGGTGCCGGTTCCCTGACCGCCGTCGCCGCGGCCGGCGGCGGATACGTGCTCGACGGGGTCGCACCCCCGGTCCTGTCCGGAGCCGACGCGGACGTCCTGGTCCTCGCGGCGGCTGTCGTGACCGGCGAGGTCGACGGGTCTCCGAAGGCGACCGACGCGACGGCGGGCCGTGCGGGGGCCGACGGAGGGGCCGCGTCCGGAGGCGGGCTCGTCCATCTGGTCGTCGACGCCCGGGACCTCGTCGTACGGCCGCACGAGAGCGCCGATCCGACGCGGGGGACCGCCGAGGTACGCGCCGAGGGCGTCCGGGTCGGCGCCGACCGGGTGCTCGCGGCGGGCCCGTCGACGGTCCGGGACCTCGCCGCCGTCGTCCTCGCCGCCGACGCCTGCGGTACCGCCGCGTGGACGCTGGACACGGCGGCGGGGCACGCCCGGGTCCGCGAACAGTTCGGCCGGCCCATCGGACGGTTCCAGGGCGTGAAGCACCTGTGCGCCGGCATGCTCGTCCGGCTGGAACAGGCCCGGGCCCTCACCTGGGACGCGGCACGCACCGGGCGGGAACCGTCCCCCGTAAGAGAACTGGTGACGTCCCTCGCCGCCGGCACCGCCCTCGACGCCGCCCTCACCTGCGCCGAGGACTGCGTCCAGATCCTCGGCGGCATCGGATTCACCTGGGAGCACGACGCCCACCTGTACCTGCGCCGCGCCCTGGTGGCGCGACAGCTCTACGGGGCCGGGAGCGGACACCTGCGCCGGGCCGCCCGGCTCGCCCGGGACGGCGTACGACGGGAACTGCGCCTCGAACTCCCGCCGGAGGCCGACCGGTACCGCTCCGAGGCCCGCCGGGTGATCGACCCGGTGCGCGGTCTCGACCCCGCGGCGGTACGCCGGTCGCTGGCACCCACCGGCTACGCAGCCCCGCACCTGCCCCCGCCATACGGCCTCGGCGCGGGACCCGTCCGGCAGCTCGCCGTGCAGCAGGAGCTGGCGGCGGCGGGCGTACGGATCGGCGACCTCGGGATCGCCACCTGGGTCGTGCCGTCCCTCATCGCCCACGGGACCGCCGCCCAGCAGGAGCGCTATCTGCTGCCCACACTCAGCGGCGACCTGCTCTGGTGCCAGCTCTTCTCCGAGCCGGGCGCCGGTTCCGACCTCGCTTCGCTGCGCACCCGGGCCGAGCGCACCGCGGACGGCCGGTGGCGGATCAACGGACAGAAGGTGTGGACGAGCGCGGCGCAGTGGGCCGACCACGGCATCCTGCTCGCCCGGACGAACCCGGACGCGCCCAAGCACCGGGGGCTCACCTACTTCCTCGTCGACATGAAGTCCACGGACGGCATCGACGTCCGACCGCTGAAGGAGATCACCGGGGACTCCCTGTTCAACGAGGTCTGGTTCGACGACGTGCTGCTGCCCGCGGACGCGGTCGTCGGCGAGGTCGACGACGGCTGGCGGGTCGCCCGCAACACGCTCGGCAACGAACGCGTGCACATGGCGGACCAGTTGACCTTCGACACCGGTCTGGAGGCGCTGATCCCGGCCGACGTCGACGGAGCCCGGCTGGGCGCCCTCCTCGCCGAGGCGCACGCGCTGGCCTGCATCGGGCTGCGCACCACGCTTCAGCAGGTGTCCGGCACCGAACCGGGCGCGGGCGCCTCCGTGCGGAAGCTGGTGCAGACCGCCCACCAGCAGCGGGTCGCCGAACTCGCCCTCGAACTCCTGGGCCCCGAGGGTGCGTTGAGCGAGGGCCCCGGCGAACGGGCCGTCCACGGCTTCCTGCTCTCCCGCTGCCTGACGATCGCCGGCGGCACCACGCAGGTCCAGCTCAACGTCGTCGCCGAACGCATCCTCGGCCTGCCACGAGACTAGGAGCGCCACTGCCATGACCGCCACACCCGCCAGGAACACCGTGAAGTCGTACGTCGTCGGGGTCGGCATGACCCGGTTCGAGAAGCCCGAGACCCGGGACTGGCAGTACTGGGACATGGTCCGGGAGGCCGGTTCCAGCGCCCTCGCGGACGCGGGGATCGCCTACACCGACGTGGAACAGGTCCCCGTCGGCTACTGCTTCCAGGCCTCCACAGCCGGGCAGCGCGCCGCCTACGAACTCGGCCTGACCGGCGTACCCGTGTACAACGTGAACAACAACTGCTCCACCGGGGCGACCGCGTTGATGCTCGCGCGGCAGTTCGTCGAGGGGGGCCTCGCGGACTGCGTCCTCGCGCTGGGCTTCGAGAAGATGAAGCGCGGCGCGCTCGGATCGGGCGCGGACGGCGGGGACTTCTCGACCTCGCCCGTCGCCCGGCACTACGGGATCATGGCCGCCCGGCACGGCTTCGAGATGACCCCGCCCACCGCGCAGATCTTCGGCGACGCCGCCCGCGAGCACATGGAGCGGTACGGCACCACCGAGGCCCAGCTCGCCGCCGTGGGCGCCAAGAACCACCGGCATTCGCAGCACAACCCGTACGCCCAGTTCCAGGACGTGTACTCGGTCGACGAGATCCTCGCCGCCCGGACCGTGCACCGGCCGCTGACCAAGCTCCAGTGCTCGCCCACCTCGGACGGGGCCGCCGCCGCGGTCGTCGTGTCCGAGCGGTTCGTCGACCGCCACGGACTCGGGGAGCGGGCCGTCGAGATCGTCGCGCAGGCGATGACCACCGACACCGAGGAGTCCTTCGCCTCCGGCTCCTGCATCGACGTCGTCGGCCGGCCGATGTCACGCGAGGCCGCGCGCCAGGTGTACGAGCGCTCCGGACTCGGCATCGAGGACGTGGACGTCGTCGAACTCCACGACTGCTTCTCCGTCAACGAGTTGCTGACCTACGAGGCGCTCGGCATGTGCGAGGAAGGCGAGTCGGGCAAACTCGTCGAGTCGGGCGCGACGACGTACGGCGGACGCTGGGTGGTGAACCCCTCGGGCGGCCTGATCTCCAAGGGACATCCGCTGGGCGCGACCGGCATCGCCCAGGTCGCCGAACTCGTCTGGCAGGTGCGGGGCGAGGCGGCGGCCCGCCAGGTGCCGGGCGCGCGCGTCGGACTCGCCCACAACATCGGCCTGGGCGGCGCGGCCGTGGTCACCCTGCTGCGCGCGGGAGCGTGAGCCGCCCTCCGCCGGTACCCCGGGGTCCTAGGTCCGGCGGCCACGCCGGCTGCGTCGAAATCCCGATGCCGGCAGCGTCCGCCGGTTGAGAACATGGCACCCATGCTCCGAGCCGCTGAAGACACCCGTATATCCGCACCGGTCACGCCACCCACCTGGGTGGTGATCGCGCTCGCCTGCGCCGGACAGTTCCTCGTCGTCCTCGACGTGTCCGTCGTCAACGTGGCGCTGCCGTCCATGCGGGCCGACCTCGGGCTGAGCGCGCCGGGACTGCAGTGGGTGGTGAACGCCTACTCGATCGCCTTCGCCGGGTTCATGCTGCTCGGCGGCCGGGCCGGAGACCTGTACGGCCGCAAGCGGATGTTCCTGGTGGGGCTCGCCCTCTTCACCCTCGCCTCGGTCGGCGGAGGCCTCGCGCAGGAGGGCCCGCAGCTCCTGGTGGCGCGGGCCGTCCAAGGGCTCGGGGCCGCCGTGCTCGCCCCCTCGACGCTGACGATCCTGACGTCCGCGGTCCCGGCGGGCGCCGCACGCGCGCGGGCCATCGCCACCTGGACGGCCGTCGGGGCCGGGGGCGGCGCCGCGGGCGGACTCGTCGGCGGCCTGCTGGTCGACGGGCTGTCGTGGCGCTGGGTCCTGCTCATCAACGTGCCCGTCGGCGCCGTGGTCCTGGCCGGCGCCGCCCGCTGGCTGGTGGAGAGCAGGGCCGGGAACGGGCGCCGTCTCGACCTGCCGGGCGCGCTCCTCGTGACGGCCGGTCTCGCCACCCTCGCCTACGGGATCGTGCAGACGGAGGCCGAGGGGTGGACGTCCGCGGCGACCCTGGTGCCGCTCTGCACCGGACTGGGCCTCATCGGAGCCTTTCTGGCCGTCGAGGCGCGGACCAAGGCACCCCTGATGCCGCTGACGCTGCTGCGGGTCCGGTCGGTGTCGTCGGCGAACGCGGCGATGTTCGTCAGCGGCTCCGCCATGTTCTGCATGTGGTTCTTCATGACCCTCTACGCGCAGAACGTCCTCGGCTACTCGCCCCTCGGCGCCGGTCTCGCCCTGATGCCCAGCTCCCTCGCGGTGGTCCTCGGCTCGAAACTGGCACCCCGGCTGATGCCGGTGATCGGACCGCGCACCGTGGCCGTCCTCGGCACCCTGCTCGCCGCGGCCGGCTTCGGCTGGCAGTCCACGATGACGGCGGACGGCACCTACCTGACGGCGATCATGCTCCCGGGCATCCTGATGATGGCGGGCGCGGGCCTCGCGCAGACACCCCTCGCCTCCCTCGCCACCTCCGGCGCGACCCCGCAGGACGCGGGCCTGGTCTCGGGGCTGGTGAACACCTCGCGCGTGATGGGCGGATCCCTGGGCCTCGCCGTCATGTCCACCATCGCGGCGGGCCGCACGGGGGACAGTCTCTTGGCCGAGTCCCTCACCGCCGGCTACGCCCTGGCCTTCCGCACCAGCGCCGCCCTGCTGCTGGCCGGCGCCGCCCTGATGCTCGTATGGCTGCCACGGAGAACGCCACGCGGATGAGGCAACGGGATCGGGCCCTCGTGGACTCCTTCACGCATCGAGGAGGTGTTCATGGGGGATCGGAAGCAGTCCCGGGACGAGGAGTTCCACCGTTTCGTCCTCGGCCGCTGGCCGCGGCTGATGCGTACGGCGTTTCTCCTGACCGGGGAGCAGCACGCCGCTGAGGACCTGGTCCAGACGACACTGGAGCAGGTGTACGTCGCCTGGCGCAGGATCGCAGCGGCGGACGAACCGGAGGCGTACGTACGGCGCGTGATGATCAACGCGCACGCGCGCAGACACCGCAGGAAGCTCAAGGAGTTCCTCGCGCCCCGGGACGACTCGGGCCTGACACACGAGGTCCCCGACCGCGCGGACCCGATCGGGCGGGCCGACGACCGCGGCGCCCTGCTCACCGCGCTCGCCCAACTGCCCCCGCGGCAGCGCGAGGCGGTCGTCCTGCGCTACTGGGAGGACCTGAGCGAGATCCGGACGGCCGCGGCGATGGGCTGCTCGGTGGGCGCCGTGAAGAGCAACGCGGCCAAGGGAATCGCGAAACTCCGTGTCGTACCGGGCCTGGCCGACATGGTGACCTACGGAGGGCGGGCGTGATGGGCGGGAACGGGCGGACGAACCACGACACGGCGGCGGACCGGGACATCGCCCTGCTGCTCGCGGAGGCGGCCGACGGGGTGAGGATCGGCGCCGTCCCGTACCGGGAGCTGGTGCGCGGTGGACGCCGGCGCCGGGCACGCCGCTGGACCCTGGTCGCGGCGGCGGCCCTCGTCGTCGCCGGTTCCGCGGGAACGCTGGCGCTGGCCGGCGGGACGGACGGCGAAGGACGCCGGGTCGCGCCGGTCGCGACCACCCCGGCGAGCCCGGACTCCCGGCAGGTGGACAAGCCGCGGAGCACGGCCGTGGCGCGCGGGACCGACCACGGCGAGGACTGGACCGTGGAGGCCCTGGTGTGGGGGGCGCCGCGCAACGTGCCGGAAGCGCGGGCCCAGTTGAAGACGATGAGGGGGTACGCCCTCATCCCCGCCGGCATCCACGCTCCCTCGGATCTGGTCGGCAAGGGCTGGTACTACGGCCGTCTGCTGCGGGACGGCGGGTTGGTGTC
This sequence comes from Streptomyces sp. NPDC048643, assembly GCF_040650615.1. Taxonomy (NCBI): domain Bacteria; kingdom Bacillati; phylum Actinomycetota; class Actinomycetes; order Kitasatosporales; family Streptomycetaceae; genus Streptomyces; species Streptomyces sp. NPDC048643. Next base: position 183,331 of record NZ_JBEZHO010000010.1, on the reverse strand, counting down.
GACGTTCATGAACGCCCCGGTGGAGAAGGGAGGCATGCCGCCCGACGGACAGGTCGAGGACGCCGCGACGACGCTGGCCCCGGAGAACCCGGAGGCAGCGGACGACTCGCGTCGGCTCGTCGTCGGCCGGGTCGCCCCGACCGCGCTGGAGGTCACCTGCACCTGGGACGACGGCACGAAGGTGAAGGCCGCTCCGGCCGCTCCGGGGACGGGTCTCGTCGGCGACTTCGAGGACCTGGTCCGGCCGGTGGACGGGTCGCGGGCGAACTGGTTCACCTGCGTGGCGCCGAAGGGCGAGGACTACCGCTCGGGAGTGGCGAAGGTGACGAAGGTGGCGAAGGGGTCCTGACGGGGTCGGCGGCGGGACCGGCCGTCCGCGCTAAAGCCACCCCTGCTGGCGTGCCTCGCGCATCGCCTCCATGCGGTTGCGGGTGCCCGTCTTGCCGATGGCGGAGGACAGGTAGTTGCGGACCGTCGACTCCGAGAGATGGACGCGGGCGGCGATGTCCGCGACCGTCGCGCCGTCGGCCGACGCCTTCAGGACGTCGCACTCGCGCGGGGTGAGCGGACTGGGCCCCGCGCTGAGTGCGGCGGCGGCGAGCGCCGGGTCGATGACGGTCTCGCCGGTCAGCACCCGGCGGACCGCCTGCGCCAGCTCCTCCACGGGGCCGTCCTTGACGAGGAACCCGGCCGCGCCCGCCTCCATCGCCCGCCGCAGATAGCCGGGGCGGCCGAAGGTGGTGAGGATCAGCACCCGGCAGTCCGGCGCCTCCTCACGCAGCGCGGCGGCGGCCTCCAGTCCGCTCATCCCGGGCAACTCGATGTCCAGCAGGGCCACATCGGGCCGGCTGACGAGCGCGGTGTCCACGATCTCGTCGCCCGCGGAGACCTGGGCGACCACCTCGATGTCCGCCTCCATCCCGAGGAGCAGGGCGAGCGCCCCGCGCATCATCCCCTGGTCCTCGGCGAGCAGCACGCGGATGGACTTGGCGGGGCGGTGGTCCCGCGGCATCTCGTTCACGGGCCAAGGGTAGGCGGCGGCGACCGTCACCGGCCGGTCATCAGCCCTTCCGCGGTGAGGAGGCGTGGTGACGGCGGCCGCGCGGGCCCACCGAGGGCACCGACCGCCCGACTCCCGGCCGGGCATCGATTCCCTCCCGGGCGACCGGCCCCGCGCAACCGGGTCCCGTACGACCGGCCGCCCTACGGTCGGTGACGCCGGCCTCCGGCGTCACCCTGCGCTGCCCGCCCGCGGGGCCGAGGACCCGCCGGTCCTAGCCCGCGATCCCCGTCAAGTCCACCGCCTCCACCGGCAGTTCCGCTCTCACCCGGAAGCCTCCGCGAGGCGTCCGGCCCGCCTCCAGGGAGCCGCCCGCCGCCGCGAGACGTTCGGTGAGGCCCTTGAGGCCGGTGCCGCCGCCCGCGTCGGGCGCGGCCGGGGCCGCCTCGGTGCCGTTGTCGGAGACGGTCAGGCGGACCAGGTCCGGGGTGCCGTCGACGGTGATCTCACAGCCGGTCGCGTCGCTGTGGCGCACGATGTTGGTGACGGCCTCCCGCAGTACCCAGCCGAGCAGGGCCTCGGTCTGCGGGACGAGGGGCGGCCCCGACTGGCGTACGACCGGCTCCACCCGCGCCGCGGCCAGTGCCGAGCGGGCGCGGTCCAGCTCCGTGGCGAGGCTGCCCTCCCGATATCCCGTCACCGCCTCCCGGATCTCCGTGAGCGCCTGTCGCCCCACCGACTCGATGTCGGTGACCTGCACGAGCGCCGCGTCAAGGTCGCGCGGAGCCAGCCGGCGGGCCGCCTCCGACTTGACCACGATCACGGACAGCGTGTGTCCGAGCAGGTCGTGCAGGTCCCGGGAGAAGCGCATCCGCTCCTTCTCGACCGCCTGCCGGGCCAACTCCTCACGCGCCGAACGCAGTTCACGCACGGCTTCGGAGAGCGAGAGGATCGCCGCCGTCACCATCGTCGACAGGAACGTGCCGTACGCGACGTTCAACGCGTCCCAGCCCGCCTGGACGGACGACACCACCGCCGCGAGCGCCGTCAGGGCGAGGCCCGTCCTCCCGAGCCACGGACCGCGCAGCACCGCCCCGGTGGCCAGCCCGAGCAGCGGGAAGAAGTACAGCCAGCTCCCGCCGTACCCGATGGCCAGTCCGCAGGTGATGAGGCCCATCACGACGAGCGCCACCCGAGTGGAGCGGGACTCCCGCTTGTCCTTCACGAACGCCCGGAAGGTCACGTAGATGTAGAGCGAGTTGAAGGCGAACAGGCCCACGGCGCCGATCCACGGCTGGGCCGTCTTGCCCTGGAGGAGGTTCGAGAAGGAGCCCAGCCCCATCAGCAGCCACGGCAGCAGCGCGAAGCCGGTGGGCGGCGGCCCCGGGTTCTCGGGCACCTTCCCGCCGCTGCGGCGCGCCGCCCGCCGGTCGGCCTTGAACCGCTCCATGTCGGCCTTCCAGAGGGCCCGCTCGGCCCGCCATGCCCGCACCTGGCAGGTGACGCCTCTCATCCAGGACATGTCCCGCTCCCCGTTCAGACGGTTCGTGCGGATCGACGGTACGAGACGACGGCGTACGAACCGAAGGCCAGCAGCCAGGCCGTCAGCACCGCCACCGCCGCGAGCGACGGCGCACGGCCCTCCGTGACCGCCACACCCAGCTGCGCGAACCGGTTCGTGGGCGTGTACGCCGCGACCGAACGCAGCCAGCCGGGGAAGAGCGCCAGCGGGAACCACAGCCCGCCGACCACCGACAGCCCCAGGTTGCACACCATGTTCGCGACGCCGGTGGTCTGCGCGGTGAGGCGGTAGCCGTTGCCGAGGCCCAGCAGCGTGAAGGGGACCGAGCCGATCCACAGCAGCAGGGCGGTCGCCGCCCACTGCCAGGCATCCAGCCGTACGCCGTTGACCAGACCGCCCGCCGCCAGTACCGCCACGATCGCCGGGAGCACCGTCACCGAGCCGGTCAGTGCCCGCCCGAGCACCACCTGGCGCGACGTCATCGGCGTGACCCGCAGCTGCCGCAGCCAGCCGGTCACCTTGTCCTCGGCGACGCCACCCCCGGTGTTGAGCGCCGACCCCACCGCGCCGTACGCGGCCATCCCCACCATCGACGCCGTCTTCCACGCGCCGTCGTCCCCGCCACCCAGGTTGGTGAACAGCAGATACATCATCACCGGCATCGCCACGCCGCCGATCACGAAGCCGGTGTCGCGCAGCGTCCGGCGCACTTCGAGCCGCAGATAGTCGATCATCACACCGTCTCCAGGGCGTGCGAGGTGAGGGCCAGGAAGGCGTCGTCCAGGGAGGCGGGGGCGACTTCGAGGCCGCGTATCGCCCCCAGCTCCGCCAGTGCGATCACGGTCGCGTCCGGATCGTCCGTGCGCAGCCGGGCCCGGTCCCCGCGCACCTCGACGGCCACCACGCCGGGCAGCAGCGCCAGACCCTCGGTGCCCCGCCCCGCCAGGTCGAACGCGACCAGGCCGCCGCCCGCCGACCGCCTCAGCTCCTCCCCGGTCCCGTCCGCGACGAGCCGCCCCCGGTCGAGGACGACGATCCGGTCGGCGTGCGCGTCGGCCTCCTCCAGATAGTGCGTGGAGAAGAGCACGGTGTGGCCGCGCAGCGCGTAGGCCCGCATCGACTCCCAGAACGCGTGCCGCGCCTCCACGTCCAGCGCCGCCGTCGGCTCGTCGAGGACGATCAGCGCGGGGTCCCCGGCGAGCGCCAGGGCGAACCGCACCCGCTGCGCCTGGCCGCCGGACAGCCGGTCCACGCGCCGCGCCGCCAGCTCCTCGACACCCGCGAGCCGCAGGGTCTCGGCCACCGGCAGCGGCGCCGGATAGCGGCCCGCCACGAAGGAGACCAGCTCCTGGACGGTGACGCGCGACACCGGCCGGGTGTCCTGGAGCATCGCCCCCACACGTCCGGCCCGCACCGCCTCCTCCGGACGGCCGCCGAACAGCGCGACCTCGCCCGCGTCCGGTTCGTTCAGGCCGAGCAGCAGCGAGATCGCCGTCGACTTGCCCGCGCCGTTGCGTCCCAGCAGCGCCACCGTCTCACCGCACGCCACGTCCAGGTCGATGCCGGCCACCGCGCGCACCGCGCCGAACGTCTTGACCGCCCCCGTGAAGGACACGGCCGGTGGTGTCCCCGTCGTCTGTGTCATGGCAACGACGCTAGAGGTCCGGCGAAGCCACCGGCAGATGCAGTTGTCAGCAGTCGCCCGGGACAAATGTCACGGTCGCCGTGGCGGGGGCCCGGCGCCCTCCAGGCCGCGCCACGACGCGATCTGACATGACGTCAGGAGTCTTCACAAGTGCTGGGAGCTGGGCTATACAGGGGTTCGCCGGACTGGAACGCGTTCTAGAACGGGCGGGTTCCCCGGCCCCGGTGTCGACCTCGGTGCGGCCGACGGTGCGGACGGCCGCACCGAGGTCTTTCGCGCAGTCGAGTCAGGAGCCCCATGCCCATTGACGCCGCCAAGGCCGTCGCCGCCGAACCGCGGACCGGCGAGATCGCCTGGAACCGCAAGGACGTCCAGCTCTACCACCTCGGCCTCGGCGCGGGCGTTCCCGCGACCGACCCCGACGAGCTGCGCTACACCCTCGAATCCAGGCTGCACGTCCTGCCGAGCTTCGCCACCGTCGCGGGCGCCGGCTCACCGGGCGTGATCAGCGGCCTCTCCATGCCCGGCGTCGACGTCGACCTCGCCCGCGTGCTGCACGGCGGCCAGACCGTCCGGCTGCACCGCCCGATCCCCGCCGAGGGCACGGCGACCGCCACCGGCCGGATCGCCGCGGTCTACGACAAGGGCAAGGCGGCCGTCCTCGTCATGCGCACCGAAGTCGCCGACACCGAAGGCCCCTTGTGGACGAACGACGCGCAGATCTTCGTACGGGGCGAGGGCGGCTGGGGCGGCGACCGAGGCCCCTCCACCCGTCTCGCGGCGCCGGCCGGTGAACCCGACCGGACCGTCGAACGCCCGGTCCGTGAGGACCAGGCGCTCCTCTACCGGCTCTCCGGCGACTGGAACCCGCTGCACGCCGACCCCGAGTTCGCCAAGCTCGCCGGGTTCGACCGGCCGATCCTGCACGGGCTGTGCACGTACGGCATGACGCTCAAGGCCGTCGTCGACACCCTCCTCGGCGGCGACGTGACCCGCGTCCGCTCGTACACCACCCGTTTCGCCGGCGTCGTCTTCCCCGGCGAGACCCTGCGCATCCGGATGTGGCGCCACGACGGCGCGGTCCGGGTGGCGGTGAGCGTGGCCGGACGGGACGACGCGCCGGTCCTCGCCGACACCACCGTCGATCACACCTGACCGCCGAACCCACGTGACCCGTCGTACGAACCATCCCGAGGGGAGCCGCACCATGCGCGCAGCCGTACTGCACGAGATAGGCCAGGACAAGCTCGAAGTCCTCGACGACGTCGAGGCGGTGGGCTTCGGGCCCGGAAAGGTGCGCATCCGGGTCCGCGCCACCGGGCTGTGCCACTCGGACCTGTCCGCGATGAACGGCGTGCTGCCGCAGCCCGCGCCGTTCGTCCCCGGCCACGAGGGCGCCGGCGAGATCATCGACGTCGGCGACGGAGTGGGGCACCTGAAGGCCGGCGACCGGGTCGTCGTCTGCTGGCTGCCGGCCTGCGGCGTCTGTCCGGCCTGCAAACGCGGCCAGACCGAACTGTGCCTGGCCGGCTTCATGAACGCGGGCACCCCCAACTTCCGGCGCCCCGGCGGCGACGTCTTCGGCTTCGCCGGCACCGGCACCTTCACCGAGGAGGTCGTCGTCGACGCGGGCTGCGCCGTCCCCATCCCCGACGACGTGCCCTTCGACATCGCCGCTCTGATCGGCTGCGGCGTTACCACCGGACTCGGCGCCGCCCTCAACACCGCCGACGTGGAGGCCGGTTCGTCGGTCGCCGTCATCGGCTGCGGAGGCGTCGGCATCTCCGCGATCCAGGGTGCCCGGCTCAAGGGGGCCGCCGAGATCGTCGCCGTCGACCCGGTCGCCTCACGCCGCGAGGCCGCCCTCCGCTTCGGCGCCACCCGGGCCGTGTCGCCCGAGGAACTCGGCGACGCCAAACAGTCGGTGACCGCGGGCGAGGGCTTCGACTACGTCTTCGAGGTCGTCGGCAGGTCCGCCACCGCCCGCACCGCCTACGACCACACCCGCCGCGGCGGCACGCTCGTCGTCGTCGGAGCCGGCGCCATGGACGACTTCCTCCAGCTCAACATGTTCGAGCTGTTCTTCGACGAGAAGCGCATCCTGCCCTCCATGTACGGCGGCGGCGACGTCCTGCGCTCCTACGAACGCACCATCGCCCTGTGGCGCGCGGGACGCATCGACCTGGAGAGCCTGATCACCCACCGGGTACCGCTCGCCGGAATCAACGAGGCTCTCGACCAGATGCGTTCGGGCACCGCACTGCGGACGTGCATCGAGATCTGACCCGCTCCGAGACCGCCGAGGGCCCGCCGAGTGCGCGGGGAGCCGGGTGTCCCGCGGGACACCGCCCCTCCCGGAGGCCCTCCACGACAACCGCTAAGGACCCTGATGTCACTGCCACTTGACGGGCTGACCGCGATCGTCACCGGCGCGGGCCGCGGCCTCGGCCGGGCCGAGGCACTGGAGCTCGGACGGCTCGGCGCGGCCGTCGTCGTCAACGACTTCGGACAGCCCGGACGGGACGGTTCGGGCGAGGCCTCGGCCACCCCGGCGGAGCAGGTCGCCGCGGAGATCCGCGCCGCGGGCGGCCGGGCCCTCGCCCACACCGGAGACGTCGCCGACCACGAACAGGCCCGCGAACTCGTCGAGTCGGCCGTCGCCGAGTTCGGGAAACTCGACATCCTCGTCAACAACGCGGGCATCCTGCGCGACCGCATGGTCTTCTCGATGACCGAGGACGAGTGGGACTCCGTCATCCGCGTCCATCTCAAAGGACACTTCAACACCACCCACTTCGCCTCCGCACACTGGCGGGCCCGCTCCAAGGCCACCGGCGCACCGGTCTACGGGCGGATCGTGAACACCTCCTCGGAGGCCTTCCTCGCCGGATCCGCCGGACAGCCCAACTACGCGGCGGCGAAAGGGGGGATCGTCGGGCTGACGACCTCGACGGCCCTGGCGCTCGCCAAGTACGGCGTCACGGCCAACGTCATCTGCCCGCGCGCCCGTACCCGCATGACCGAGGACGTCTTCGCCGGATTCGGCAGGCCGGACGAGGGACTCGACCCGCTCGCCCCCGAGCACGTCGCCCCGCTCGTCGGCTATCTGGCCTCGCCCGCCGCCGCGGACGTCAACGGACAGCTCCTCGTGGTGCACGGCGGCATGGTCGCCGTCGTCGAACGGCCGCGGGTGGCCGCCCAGTTCGACAGCAAGCAGGACACCTTCAGCCACGACGAACTCGACGCGCTGCTCACCCCGTACTACGCGGACCGGCCGCGCGGTGAGACGTTCGCGGCGGCCGAGGTGCTGGGGCTCAAGAGGGACAGGGGCGGCGCCGCTCACTGAGCGGTGCGGCCGCTGGTCGGCGGAGCGTTCGGCTCGGGAGTCGCCACCCGGACACGGACGCACGGACACGAATGCCGACACGGACACGGACACGGACACGGACACGGAACGGCCCCGCTCGTCATGGTGCGAGCGGGGCCGTGTGCCGTCGGATCGTGGACGTGACGAGAGCCGTCGGAGCCGTCAGATCGCCGTGCCGGACGGGCCGGACGGCCTGCGATGACGCCCCTGGGGGCTCGCCTCGTCGTCGTGGCCGGAGACCGGTCCACGGTGCTTGCCGTGGCCATCCGACCGGCCCGTCGACGTCTCGTGGACGTCCGAGCCCCGCGTTTCCGTGGTGTTGATGTCGTTCATTGAAGTGTTCACCCCGTATGCAAGATCCTTCTTTTCAGCCGGGGGAGTCTAACGTGCCGTCATCGCCCGGGTGGCGGAGGGTGACGTTTCTTCATCCTCTCCGCCCGTTTCCTCCCCGCCTCCGGGAGCGACCGCCGCCGGATCCCCGGGAACGGCCGCGTCCGGGGTCACGGCGACGGGCGGCGCGATCTCTCCCCCGGGAACCGGCTCGACGGGCACGGGCGGGCCGGCGTGCAGCGGGCGGCGGTGGGTCGCAGGCGTTCTACGGGCGGGGACCTCCTGGTGTTCCGGGCGCCCCGGTGACTCCGTACGGTCCGGGCTCGTGGGGCTCTCCGGGTTCTGCACCGCGTGGTGCGCGGGTGCCTGAGGGTGGGCCGGGGGCGCGGCGCCCCACGGCTGTTCGGGCGGGAGGGTCTCGGAGGTGAAGCTCCGCAACGGCGTCTCGCCCCGGAACACGGTGAAGTCCCTGAAGCTCCCGGAGCCGGGGGAGTCCGCGATCTTCGTGAAGCCTGTGAACTCCGGCGCGCCTGTCAACTCCGGTGCGCCCGTGAACTCCGGCGTGCCCGTGAACTCCGGCGTGCCCGTGAACTCCGGTGCGCCCGCGAGCTGGGCGGAACCGGGGAACGGCTGGTGGTCGGGAAGGGGGGCCGAAACGGGGAGCGGCCGGTGGTCGGGAAGCTGCTGGTGATCCGGAAGCTGCTGCTGGTCGGGAAGTTGCGGCGGTCCGCTGAATTCGGGCTGCTCCAGGGGAAGTTCGACCCCGCCGAGCCCCGGCTGCTCCAGCGGTGTTTCGGTCTCTGCGAACTCGGTCTGCTCCCGGGGTGGTTCGGCTCCGCCGCCCGGGACCGCGGGGCGCACCTCGACCTCCAGGGGCAGCGCCGCGACGAACCCGGCGCCGAGGCTTCTGCCGGGCGGGGGTGTCGCGGCGACCTTGGTCCAGAGGCCCGGCCTCGGCCGACGGGGTCCCGCCGGCTCGGGGGCGACCGGCGGGACGGGCCGCTCCGGCTCGACCGACCCGGCGTCGGCGCCGAGGTCGGCATGGGCGTGCGGGGCCGACGCGCGCTGGGCCTCGACCGGTACGGCGAGGAGACGCGGCCCGGGACTCGGCACCCCCGCTGCGGGCACTCCGACAGCCGACGTCCCCGCACCCGACGTCACCGCCCCCCGTGCCTCCGCGCCGGGTGCCTCCGTACCGGGTGTTTCCGCGCGCCGGGGTTCCGGGGCGGCGGCGTTCTGGCGTACCCCGACGGCCGGGGTCGCGTGGTCGGTGCCGATGTGAGGGGGCTGCCGGGTGGCGTCCGTGTGCCGGGCCGGGTGGGCCGAGGACGTGCGGACCACCGGGCCCGCGTTCACCGCCGGGTTTCTGGAGGTGGTCAACCGGCCGTTCAGAGAGGCCTGTTGGAGAGGGACCGGCCGAGGTGCGGGGCGCTCCGGGGGAGTCGGGTCCCCCCGGTCCGGTTCCCTCGCCTCGGTGGACACCTGCAGCCGGGCGACACCGCACGGCACGCCCCCGTTCGCGTACGGCAGGTGGAGCGCGCCCTCCCTGGTCCACAGCCCGGTGCCCGCCAACCAGCCCTCGGGTGCGGGCCGGTGGTCGATCCGGCGCTCGGACGGGCGCCACATCCCCACCCAGGTGCCACCGGGACCGTCGATGCGCAGGGCGACCGCGCAGGCCTCCGGGGTCAGCACCTGGCCCGGCTGGATGGCGAACGGCGTGATCGAGCAGCCCGTCGCCGTCAGGCACTCCGGGAAGCGGACCGGCAGCGTGCTGCCGAGCACACCCCAGCCGAGCCGCTCCCGGCCGGGCGAGGGGGCGTCGGAGCGGATCAGCAGAAGTCCGCTGTCCGCGTCCGCGAGGAGCAGCCGGTCGTTGCTGCGCTCGGCGATCTGGAGGAGCGGCGAGACCTCTCCGCCGCGCTCGAGGTCGACGACCACGGCCTTGGTGCGGCCGCCGTGGACGCGGTCCAGCGCCAGCAGTCGGCCCGTGCCGTCCAGCCACACCCCGCCCGAGCAGTGGCCCGGGACCTCGGCGAGATGCTCGGGGCCGAACGCGCCGCCCGCCACCAGCCACACCGCCGTGGACCCCCGTCCCACGGCGAGCGCGTACGCCCGCTCCCCGTCCGGCGCGGGCGGCAGCAGCCGCAGCCGGGTGCCCGGGTCGGGGCACTCGACCGCTCCCAGGGGCAGCTCACCGGTGCCCGGCCCGGTGGGGTACAGGAGCGAGAACGTGTGGCGTCCGTCGGCGACCCGATGGATCAGCACCCTCCCGTCCGTCAGCGGCAGCACCTCGGTGCCGGGCTCCTCGGGCTGGTGGGAGGGCAGCGGCACGGCGTACGGCTCCGGCCCGTCCAGCGTCCAGCGCTCCGGGTACCAGGACTCGCCGTCGCTGGTCAGCCGCGCCCCGTAGGTCCCGTCCGCGGTGATGACACAGGCGGGCGGAGCGGCCCACCCGCTCGCGACGTCGTCGTCCCCTTCGCCCATCCCGCCCTCGTTCGCCACCACGGGCTCCGTCGCACCGGCCGTCATCGTTCGGTCACCTCCGGCGACGAAGCTAGTTTTCGCACGCACAGACGGGGGACCGACGGGCGGCGGCTTCACACATAAGGGTGGCCATGTCGGGATTCGCCTGAGGGAACGGGGGCGGATGTGCTGAACGGTGCCGGGAGGGGAGGGGTGAACGCGCCCGGCGACGGGGGTGGGCGGAGCCGGTGCGGCGGCGGCCGGGGCCGGCCGGGGGCCCGGGCACGGGCCCGGTGGTCCGCGGCCGGTCGGAGAGGCACCCGGGCCAGGTAGCCTTTCCCCGTGCCCCGTCTGTCTGAAGTCATCACCGCGCTCGAATCCCTCTGGCCTCCTCAGCAGGCCGAGAGCTGGGACGCGGTCGGCACCGTCTGCGGCGATCCGGACCAGGACGTCACGCGCGTGCTGTTCGCCGTCGACCCGGTCCAGGACATCGTCGACGAGGCGGTGAAGCTGGGCGCCGACCTGCTGGTCACGCACCACCCGCTCTATCTGCGCGGTACGACGACCGTGGCGGCGGGCACCTTCAAGGGCCGCGTCGTGCACACCCTGATCAAGAACGACATCGCGCTGCATGTCGCCCACACCAACGCCGACCGCGCCGACCCCGGCGTCAGCGACGCCCTCGCCGGAGCGCTGGACCTGCGGGTCGTACGGCCGCTCGTGCCCGACCCCACGGACCCCGAGGGGCGCCGGGGCCTCGGCCGCGTGTGTGAACTGGACCACCCGCTGACCGTGCGCGAGCTGGCTGCACGGGCCGCCGAGCGGCTGCCCGCCACCGCGCAGGGCATCCGCGTCGCGGGCGACCCCGAGGCGCTGGTGCGCACCGTCGCCGTCAGCGGCGGCTCGGGCGACAGCCTCTTCGACGACGTGCGCGCCGCGGGCGTGGACGCCTTCCTCACCGCGGACCTGCGCCACCACCCCGTCTCCGAGGCGCGCGCCCACAGTCCTCTCGCGCTGCTCGACGCGGCGCACTGGGCCACCGAGTGGCCCTGGTGCGAGCTGGCCGCCGCCCAGCTCGACGAGATCTCCGACCGGAAGGGATGGGGACTGCGCGTCCACGTCTCCCGGACGGTCACCGACCCCTGGACCGCTCACGCGGCCTCTCACAACGACACATCAGGAGCCCCCAACTGAACGCCGAGCCCGCCGACCAGATCCGACTTCTCGACGTCCAGGCATTCGACGCCCGCCTGCAGCAGCTCGCGCACCGGCGGAGGTCGCTTCCCGAGCACGCCGAGATCGAGTCGCTGAACAAGGACCTCACCCAGCTGCGTGACCTGCTCGTCGCCGCGCAGACCGAGGAGAGCGACTGCGCCCGCGAGCAGACCAAGGCCGAGCAGGACGTGGACCAGGTGCGCCAGCGTGCCGTCCGCGACCAGCAGCGCCTCGACTCGGGTGCCGTCACCTCCCCCAAGGACCTGGAGAACCTCCAGCGCGAGATCACCTCGCTCGCCAAGCGCCAGGGCGACCTGGAGGACGTGGTCCTGGAGGTCATGGAGCGCCGTGAGTCCGCGCAGGAGCGGGTCGCCGAGCTGACCGAGCGCGACGGGTCCGTCCAGTCGAAGATCGACGACGCCACCGGGCGCCGCGACGCCGCGTTCGAGCAGTTCGACACCGAGGCCGCCACGGTCACCAAGGAGCGCGCGGTCATCGCCGCCAGCGTGCCCGCCGATCTTCTCAAGCTGTACGACAAGCTGCGCGAGCAGCAGGGTGGCGTGGGTGCCGCCCGGCTGTACCAGCGCCGCTGCGAGGGCTGCCGCCTGGAGCTCAACATCACCGAGGTCAACGAGGTGAAGGCGGCGTCCCCCAGCACCGTGCTGCGCTGCGAGAACTGCCGTCGCATCCTGGTGCGTACGTCCGAGTCCGGCCTGTAGCAGTTTCGGCCCGTAGCAGTCAGGGAGTCCGTCGCGTGCGGGAGTTCATCGTCGAGGCCGACGGAGGTTCCCGGGGCAACCCGGGGCCCGCGGGCTACGGGTCCGTGGTGATCGACGCGGTCACGGGGGAGACGCTGGTGGAGCGCGCCGAGTACATCGGGGTCGCCACCAACAACGTCGCGGAGTACCGCGGTCTGGTCGCCGGGCTGCGGGCCGCCCGCGACCTCGACCCCGCCGCGCGGGTCCGGGTCCGCATGGACTCCAAGCTGGTCGTCGAGCAGATGTCCGGCCGCTGGCAGATCAAGCACCCCGACATGAAGCCCCTGGCCGCGGAGGCGGCCCGGGTCCTTCCCCGCTCGCAGGTGACCTACGAGTGGATCCCCCGCGCGGAGAACAAGCACGCGGACCGCCTGGCCAACGAGGCGATGGACGCGGGCAAGCGCGGCGAACCCTGGACCCCACCGGGCGACGAAGCCGCGAGCACCGGCGCGCCCGTCCAGGGACGCGGGACCCCCACCGAAGCCGCGAGTGCAGGGGCGCCGGTCGAGGGGCGCGGGGAACTGCGCGACCAGCCACAGCGGCCCGGCACCGGGACGACGGCCCCAGGCCGCACCCGGTCATCCGGCGGCGAACCCGCGAGTCCGGGGGCGCCCGTCGAGGGGCGCGGGGAACTGCGCGACCAGCCACAGCGCCCCGGCACCGGGACGACGACCGAGGCCCCCACCCCGTCATCCGGCGGCGAAGCCGCGAGTGCAGGGGCGCCGGTTGAGGGGCGCGGGGAACTGCGCGACCAGCCACAGCGCCCCGGCACCGGGACGACGACCGAGGCCCCCACCCCGTCATCCGGCGGCGAAGCCGCGAAGGTCACGGACGACAGACGCGCCGCGCAGAACGTGGCGACCCCCACCCCCTCGGTCGGCTGGGGCGCAGCCCCCGACATGGGCGCCCCCGCAACCTTCGTCCTCCTCCGGCACGGCGAGACCCCCCTGACCCCGCAGAAGCGGTTCTCGGGCAGCGGCGGCAGCGACCCGTCGCTCTCCGACGTGGGCCGGCAGCAGGCCGAGCGAGCCGCCACGGCGCTGGCCGCCCGCGGCACGGTGCAGGCCGTCGTGGCCTCCCCGCTGGCCCGTACCCGCGAGACCGCGGCGGTCGTCGCGGCCCGTCTCGGCCTCGACGTGGTCGTCGAGGACGGCCTGCGCGAGACGGACTTCGGCGCCTGGGAGGGGCTGACCTTCGGCGAGGTCCGCGAACGGTACCCGGACGACCTGAACGCCTGGCTCGGCGCGCCGGACGTCGAACCGACCGGCGGCGGCGAGAGCTTCGCCGCGACGGCCCACCGCATGGCGGAGACCCGCGACAGGCTGACCGCCGCCTACGCGGGCCGTACGGTCCTGCTCGTCACGCACGTCACCCCGATCAAGACCCTGGTACGACTGGCCCTGGGCGCCCCGCCGGAGTCCCTGTTCCGGATGGAGCTGTCGGCGGCGTCCCTCTCCGCGGTCGCCTACTACGCGGACGGCAACGCGAGCGTCCGGTTGTTCAACGACACCTCGCACCTGCGCTGAGCCTCGCCGACGACGACCGCACCGGCGTCGCGAGAACGGGCCCGGAGGGTTCAACCCCGCCGGGCGGCCCGCCTCCGGAGGATCTCGGCGCTCTCCCGGTCCGCCGGTAGGAACGCCTCCAGGTGGAGTTCGGCGAGCGTCACGTCCACCGCCGTCGCGAACGACGTCAGCGTGGTGAGCAGCCTCAACTCGCCCTCCTCGCACCGCAGTCGCAACGGCACCGCGAATCCGAGGTGATCGGCGCCGGGCTCACCCTCCGGCACGTACCGGGCCAACTCCTCGGCCAGCGCGTCGAGCCGGGGATCGGGACTGCGTGCGGACCGGCCCCGCAGGTTCTCGAGGATGTGCCGCCCCCACGCGTCCAGGTTGCCCACCCGGGACGCCATGCCGCGTGGATGCAGGGCCAGCCGAAGGACGTTCACCGGCGGTGCCAGCAGGTCGGGCGCGACCCCCTCGGTCAGTACGTCGAACGCCGCGTTCGCCGCGACCAGTTCACCGCGCGGACCCGCCACCACCGCCGGATACGGCAGATGCCCTTCGAGGATGCCGTCCAGCGCCTCCCGTACGGGCTTCAGGACCTCCGCGTCGAGCGGCGACTCGGCGAACGCCGGCGCGTAACCGGCCGCCAGCAGCAGCGCGTTGCGCTCCCGCAGGGTCAGGTCCAGTGATGCGGCGAGCCTGATCACGATCTCCCGGCCGGGCACCGACCGCCCCCGCTCGATGAAACTGACGTACCGCTGCGTCGTCCCGGCCCGCGAGGCCAGCTCCAGCTGACTCACCCGGCGCGCGGTCCGCCAGCGCAGCAACTCCCGTGCGAAGGGGGAAGGTTCGCCGGAGAGCGAGGTGCCGGTCGTCATGGGGTCAGTTGTACGGCAGGGGACCGGGAACCGGCGCCGGGACCCGCCTCCCGGGCTGACCCGGCGGTGACCCCGACCCGTCATACCCAGCCGGGAATTGAGCGGCACTCCCGCCCCGACCAGCATGGACGCGACCACACCGGAGCCCATACAGGGAGCGGGACATGCGCGCGTACCACCTCGAAACCCCCGGCACCGTCGACGGCATCGTCCCGCGGGAGCAGGCCCGGCCCGAACCGGGGCCCCGGGACATCCTCGTCCGGATCCACGCCGCCTCCCTCAACAAGCGCGACCTGCTGATCCTGAAGGGGACCTACCCCCTGAAGGCCGTACCGGACGTGATCCCGGTGAGCGACGGAGCGGGGGAGGTCGTCGCGGTGGGCGCGGAGGTGACCCGGTTCGCCGTGGGGGACCGGGTGGCGGGCACGTACTTCCCGAACTGGCTGGACGGCCGGATCACCCCGGACCGGTTCGACCAGCCCGGCGCCACCCTGGACGGCATGCTCACCGAGTACGCCCGCCTCCACCAGGAAGCCGCGGTGCGCGTCCCGGACCATCTGACCTGGGAGGAGGCGGCCTGCCTGCCCTGCGCGGGGGTGACCGCCTGGCACTCCCTGACGGGCGGCGAGCCGCTCGCTCCCGGCCACACCGTCCTCACCCTGGGCACCGGAGCGCTGTCCCTGTTCGTCGTGCGGTTCGCCAAGATGCTGGGCGCCGAGGTCGTCGCGACGACGTCGAGCGCGGCGAGGGCCGACCGGTTGAGGGCGCTGGGCGCGGACCACGTCGTGAACTATGCCGAGAACCCCGAATGGGGCCTGGAGGTGAAGGAGTTGACCGGTGGTCGTGGCGCCGACCTCGTCGTCGAGACCAACGGACCCGAGACCATCGAGCAGTCGGTGCGGGCCGCCGCCCTGTACGCCCAGATCGTCCTTCTCATCACCGGCAGCCCGCGCAGGCCGGGCATCGAGATCTCCAACGCCGCGTACGCGGGGAGCCTGGCCACGATCCGCCGGGTGTTCGTCGGCAGCCGCGCCCACTTCGAGTCGATGAACAGGGCGCTGCGGCTGCACGGCGCGCGGCCGGTCGTGGACCGCGTCTTCGGCTTCGACGAGGTGCGGGAGGCGTACCGCTACTACGAGAGCGGCGCGGCCTTCGGCAAGGTGGTCGTCCGGGTGGGCTGAGGCGGGTCCGGGCGCGGTGAGCCGTGCGCCCCGGCTCGTTCTAGCGGCGCAGGGCCGAGGCCTCCCGGGCCAGTTCCTCCACCCGCTGCCAGTCCCGCGCGGCGATCGCGTCCGCCGGGAGCATCCAACTGCCGCCCACGCAGCCCACGTTCGGGAGGGCGAGATAGTCCGGCGCGGTGTCGAGGCCGATGCCGCCGGTCGGGCAGAACCGGGCCTGCGGAAGCGGCCCCGCCAGCGACCTGAGATACGGCGTACCGCCCGCGGCCTGCGCGGGGAAGAACTTCATCTCGCGCACCCCGCGTTCCAGCAGCGCCACGACCTCCGACGTGGTCGACACCCCCGGCAGGAACGGCACTCCGGACGACTTCATCGCGTCGAGCAGCGCGTCCGTCCAGCCCGGGCTGACCAGGAAGCGGGCGCCCGCCGCGACCGACTCCGCCACGTGCTCCGGCGTCAGCACGGTGCCCGCGCCGACCACCGCGTCCGGCACCTCCGCCGCGATGGCCCGGATCGCGTCGAGCGCGGCCGGGGTCCGCAGCGTCACCTCGATCGCGGGCAGCCCGCCGGCGACCAGCGCCCGCGCCAGGGGAACGGCGTCGGCGACGTCCGCGACCACGACGACGGGGACGACGGGCGCGAGATCCAGGACGGAGGCATGCGGAGACGGGGGCAGCGGCGAAGTCATGCCCACATCCTGCCCGGGGTGTGCAGCATGCGCAAAGGTCGTTGCGCATGCTGCAACGAGAGTGGATGGCCCTCAGTGGATCCGAGAGCGAGGGGCCCTCAGTGGATCTCCGTCACCACCACGTCGAGAGCCCAGGGCCGGCCCGCCCGCCCGGGGGCCTCCGCCTCGACCGTGTACCCGAGGTCCCGCAGCGCCTCGACCAGCGCGGCGGGATTCTTCGGCGCCGCACCCGTACTGAGCAGGCTCCGGACGATCTTTCCCTTGGTCGCCTTGTTGAAGTGGCTCACGACGGACCGCTTCTCGACCCCGTCCACCATGTGGGCGTGCAGCACCCTTACCGTCGCCGTCCGCCCCGCGACCTCGCCCTTCGGCTTCCAGGCCGCCGTGTACGCCGAGGAGCGCAGGTCCAGCACGAGCCCGTCGCCCGCCGCCTCGGGGAGCGCGGTCGCCATCGGCGTACGCCAGTGCGCGCCCAGTGCTCCGAGGCCGGGCAGCTTCACACCCATCGAGCAGCGGTACGAGGGGATCCGGTCCGTCACCCGCACCGCGCCCCACAGCCCGGAGAACACCAGCAGCGAACGGCCCGCGCGCCGCTTGGCCGCGGTGTCCAGCGACGCCAGGTCCAAGGAGTCGTACAGGACTCCGGTGTAGATCTCCCCGGCCGGACGCGCGCCCGCGGTCCGCAGCTCGGTGTTCTTCGCGATCTCCCCGCGCAGCCCCTCGCTCAGCCCGAGCACCTCACGCGCCTTCTCCTCGTCGGCCACGCACAGCTCGACCAGCTCGTCGAGAACCGCCTGACGCGCCTCCGTGAGGCCGGGCAGGGACAGCGACTCCAGCTTGAGCGGGGTTCCCCGGCCGGAGGAGGCCTTGCCTTCGGAGGGGGGCAGCAGCACGAGCACGGTTGGATCTCCTCACGGTGGAAACGGCCCGTCGCCAGCCTAAGGGGTGTGCCGGGGCCGTCCGGACGGCCCGAGCGTGCCCGGCCGGCGCCCCCTCGGGGTGCCCATCGAGGACCCCCGGCCTAGGCTCGACGCATGCCTCGCCGTCGCGTCCGTGTCACCGGTGCACCGGAGGCTCCGCTGCGAGCCGCCCTCAGCGCGTTGCGGACGGAACTCGGCGTGCCCGAGACCTTCCCGGCCGAGGCGCTCGCGGAGGCCGCACAGCCGCCCCGGCTGCCCGCGTACGACGCGACGGACATCCCGCTGTTCACCATCGACCCGCCGACGTCCGAGGACCTCGACCAGGCGATGCACCTGTCGCGCCGCGACAAGGGCGGTTACCGCGTCCGTTACGCCATCGCCGACGTGGCCGCCTTCGTCACCCCCGGCGGAGCACTGGACGCCGAGGCCCACCGCCGCGTCATGACCCTCTACTTCCCCGACGAGAAGATCCCCGTCCACCCGCCCGGACTCTCCGAGGGCAGGGCCAGCCTCCTCCCGGACCAGACCTGCCCGGCCGTCCTGTGGACGATCGACCTCGACGCCGACGGCCGCACCGAGGCCACCGACGTCCGCCGCGCCCTCGTCCGCAGCCGCGCCAAGCTCGACTACGCGCACGTGCAGCGGCAGATCGACGCGGGGACGGCGGAGGAACCCCTCGCGCTCCTCAAGAACGTCGGCACGCTCCGTGAGGCCCTGGAGGTGGAGCGCGGGGGCATCTCGCTGAACGTGCCCGAACAGGAGATCGTCGAGAAGGACGGGACCTACGAACTCGCCTACCGCGCCCCGCTGCCCGCCGACGGCTGGAACGCCCAGATCTCCCTGCTCACCGGCATGGCCGCGGCGGACCTGATGCTCGCGTACGGCACGGGAGTGCTGCGCACCCTGCCCGCCGCGCCCGACGGCGCGGTCGGACGGCTGCGCCGCACCGCCAGGGCCCTGCGCATCGACTGGCCGCACCACGTCTCGTACGCGCAGCTCATCCGCTCCCTCGACCCCCACCGGCCGCACCACGCGGCCTTCCTCCAGGAGTGCACGACCCTGCTGCGCGGCGCCGGCTACACGGTCTTCCGGGACGGCGCCCTGCCCGAGGCCACCGCGCACGCCGCCGTCGCCGCGCCCTACACGCACTGCACGGCCCCACTGCGCCGGCTCGTCGACCGCTACGCGGGCGAGATCTGCCTCGCGGCCGTCGCCGGGCAGGCGCCGCCCGAGTGGGCCCTCGCGGCTCTGGACGCCCTCCCCAAGGAGATGGCGGACGGCGGCCGACGCGCGGGGACCGTCGAGCGCGAGTGCGTCGACATCGTGGAGGCCGCCCTGCTCAAGGACCGGGTCGGTGAACTCTTCGAGGGCTGTGTGGTCGACGTACAGGAACACGAACCCACTGTCGGAACCGTCCAGTTGGAGTCCCCGGCGGTCTTCGCCCGGATCGCCGGCGGCACCGCCCGGCTGCCCCTGGGCGAACGCCTCCGGGTCCGCCTCACGCAGGCCGACCCGGGCACGACGAAGGTCCAGTTCGCCCCGGCCTGACCGTTCCGGAGAGAGAAGGGCTCCGCTCGCCGGCGCCCGTCGGCGTACCGACGGCCACCGCCGGGCACTGCCGGGCATGGAAACGGCTCCCGTCCGCGTTGTCCCCCCAGCGGTACCGACCCACGGCACCGGGCTGACACGGGGGAGTGCGGGACGGTGACGGACAACGCCGGCACGGTGCCGCCCCCGACCCGCCGGGAGGAGGCGCGCTGGACCCGGGCCACCCTCGGGCGGGACGGACAGCCGCTCGACCTGCTGACCGCCCGCTTCGACCGGCACCGCTACGCACCGCACGCCCACGAGGAGTTCACCATCGGGGTGTGCGTCGGCGGCTCCGAGATCATCGACTACCGTGGCGGCCACATCCGCGCCGTCCCCGGATCCATCGTCGTCCTCGCGCCCGGCGAGATGCACACCGGCGGGCCGGCCGCCTGCGACGGCTACGCCTACCGCGCCCTGTACGCGCAGCCGTCGCTCCTCACCGAGGCCACCGTCGGCCCGCCGCCGCACTTCCGCGAACCCCTCCTCGACGACCCCGAACTCGCCGCCGCGCTGCGCACCGCGCACACCGAACTGAGCGCCTGCCCCGACCCGTTGGAGGCCGAGTCGCGCTTCCCGTGGCTGCTCGCCGCGCTCGTCCGACGCCACTCCACGGCCCGCCCGGACCGCGACGAGATCCCGGGCGCCGCCGGCGTCGCCGCCGTCGTACGGGACCGCCTGGCCGACGAGCTCCAGGCCCCGCCGTCCCTCGCCGTCCTCGCGACCGACCTCGGCCTGTCCCGCTACCAGCTCCTGCGCGCCTTCCGTACGACCGTGGGCATACCCCCGTACGCCTGGCTGGCCCAGCACCGCGTCCAGCGGGCCCGCCGGCTCCTGGAGTCCGGGCTGCGCCCCGCCGAGGTGGCCGGCCTCGTCGGCTTCGCGGACCAGGCGCACCTGACGCGCTGGTTCCGCCGGGTGCTCGGGGTGACCCCGGCGGCGTACCGCGCGAGCGTGTTCGCGCGATGACAGGGGGCGTCGGCCGGTGACGGCGGCGCAACAACGTTCAAGACAGTCGACCCCCGACAGCCCGAGACTGCGCGTATGACTGCACGTGGCTGGTTCCTGTTCTCCCTGATGGGAGTGGTCTGGGGCATCCCCTACCTGATGATCAAAGTGGCGGTGGACGAGGTGTCCCCGTCGGTGGTGGTGTTCACGCGCTGCGCGATCGGCGCCGCGCTGCTGCTGCCCTTCGCGATCCGCCAGGGCGGCCTGACCCGGACGGTACGGACCCACTGGCGCCCGATGCTGGCCTTCGCGTGCATCGAGATCATCGTCCCCTGGTGGACCCTCACGGACGCCGAACGCCACCTGTCCAGCTCCACCGCCGGTCTGCTGATCGCCGGGGTGCCGATCGTCGGCGTCGCCGCGGCCCGCCTCCTCGGAGACACGGAGCGCCTCGGCGCCCGGCGCGTGATCGGCCTCGCCCTCGGCCTGTCCGGCGTCGCGGTCCTCACGGCCCCGCACCTCACCGGCGGCGACACCCGCTCGCTCGCGGAGGTGCTGCTGACGGTCGTCGGCTACGCGACGGCGCCGGTGATCGCGGCCCGCCGCCTCAAGGACGTGCCCTCGCTCCACCTGACGGCGCCGTGCCTGGCGCTGGCGGCCCTGGTCTACGCCCCCGCGGCGCTGCTCACCCGCCCCGACGAGGTCCCCTCCGCCCATGCCCTGGCCGCCCTCGCGGGCCTCGGCGTCATCTGCACGGCGATCGCCTTCGTGGCCTTCCTGGAGCTGATCAGGGAGGCGGGCCCGACGCGGGCGACGGTGATCACGTACGTCAACCCGGCGGTGGCCGTGGCGGCGGGCGCGCTGTTCCTGCACGAGTCGCTGACCACGGCCGTGGTGGTCTCCTTCACCCTCATCCTGGCCGGCTCGGTCCTCGCCACGGCGGCCGCCGGTCCGCGCCGCCCCGTCCGGCCGGTACCATGGTCGACACGGCAGACGAGCCGGGCGGGCGGCCGCGTGGAGGTCCTTGTGGACCTTCCCGAGGAACGTCCGGGCTCCACAGGGCAGGGTGGTGGCTAACGGCCACCCGGGGTGACCCGCGGGACAGTGCCACAGAAAACAGACCGCCGAGAACTCCGGTTCCCGGTAAGGGTGAAACGGTGGTGTAAGAGACCACCAGCGCCTGAGGTGACTCAGGCGGCTAGGTAAACCCCACCCGGAGCAAGGTCAAGAGGGAGCACCTCGGTGCTCCTGCGCGGACGTTCGAGGGCTGCTCGCCCGAGTCCGCGGGTAGACCGCACGAGGCCGGCGGCAACGCCGGCCCTAGATGGATGGCCGTCACCCCGACGTCCGCGAGGACCCGGGGCACAAAACCCGGCGTACAGCCCGACTCGTCTGCCGCTCTCCTCGACCGGCCGGGCGCAGGCGATCCCTGCCCTCGGCCGCACCGAGAGGCCATCGCCACCGAGCGTCCACCCCCCGGCAGTTGACGGGCGCGGGGCGACTCCTGTCGGTCATCCGGCCCCCTGCGTGTGATGCACCAGATGCCCCGCTGCCTCGTGGTCGTGGCGGCCGGCACCGTCCAGCTGGGATGCCTTGCCCGCGTGCGGCCCCTGCCCCAACGCCCCCGCCAGCTCCCCCCGCCCCCGGATCCCCAGCTTGCGGAAGGTGCTCGTCAGGTGGGTTTCCACCGTGCGGCGGGCCAGGTGGAGGAGGGTGGAGATTTCCGGGTTGGTGCGGCCGTTGGCCGCCAGGGTGGCTATGCGGCGTTCGCTCGGGGTGAGGGCGTCCGTGCCGGTGCGGGGGGCCGCCGCGCGGCGGGCGCCGGCCTCGCGCAGGGCCTGTTGGGCCTGGGTGTGCAGGCGGACCGCGCCGAGGCGCTCCGCGCGTTCGGCCGCCTCGCGCAGGGGCTCGCGCGCGCGTGTCCGTTCCCCGGCCGCGGCCAACTGGCGTCCCTGGGCGATCAGCGCGGCCGGCAGTTCCGTACCGGCGGGTGCCTCGCGCAGCAGGCGTACGGCGCGGTCCGCCAGGTCCAGGCCCTGCCTGCCGCCGGTCGCGGTGCCGAGCGTGCTCAGTGAACGCCCCACCAGCCGGGGCGTGTTCCAGACGGTGGCCAGACGCAGCTCCTCCCGCGCCAGCGCGAGGGCCTCCTCCGGCCGGCCCAGGGCCACCCTGCACTCCGCCGCCGCCGTCCGCCAGGGCGTCACCACGGGACTCAGCACCTCCCGGGCCGACTGCCGCCGTCCGCACTCCAGGAAGTCGTCCAGTGCCGCTCCCGGATCACCGTCGGCCGCGCGCAGGACCCCGCGTGCGTAGAGGAAGCGGTTCGCCTCCCAGGAGTCGGGGGCGTCCCGCAGCTCGAAGTCGCCCGCGAGGGCGGTGGCCGTCTCCGTGCGGCCCTGCCCCACCAGGGCGAGGACCGCGAGCGCGTCCTGGTTGCCCGGGGCGCGACCGACGGGTCCGGCCGGACGGGCGGCCGGGGCGACGCCCTCGTGGGCGCCGCGGGCCGCCGCTATGTCCGCCCGGACGTTCAGCAGGGCCGCGTGCATCGGATGCAGGAGCGAGGCACTCTGTCCCGCCAGACCCCGTTCCACCAGGCGTTCCGCCTCGTCCAGTTCGTCGGCCCACTGGGTGACGGCGGCGGCCGTGCCCAGGAGGAACGGCTCGCCGAGCGGGTCGGACGGCTCCTCCAGGAGGGCGCGGACGCGTCGCACGGCGGTCCGTGCCGACGTCAGGCCCGCCGTCGCCTCGTACCGCACCAGCAGTGCCCGGCCCGCCGCGCCGACCAGGTGGGGGGAGCGGTCGGCGGTCTCGCGCAGCCAGCGGTACATCTCCCGCCGTACGTCCGGGTCCTGGTCCGAGAGCAGGGTCGAGGCCGTCTGGACGGTACGGACCAGGTCCGGGTGGTCGCGCAACTGCTCGTCCAGGGACCGCAGTACGCCGATCGCGGCCCGCGTCTCGCCCTGCCCGGTGAGCGCCGTGCCGAGCGCCACCGCCGCCCGCACCCGGTCACGAGGCGCACCCGGCAGCCGTACGGCCTCGGCGAGCCGGGACATCCCCGCGGCCGGCCGCACGGTCACGAACTCCAGCGAGCCCAGCTCGGTGAGGACCGCGGAGCGGCGTTCGGGCGTCAGGGGTTCCTCCAGGGCGCGGCGCAGGAAGGCCGGTGCGTCGCCGGCCCTGCCCGACCGGACCGCCGCGGACGCGGCGTCCAGCAGCGCGCCGACCGCCCACGCGGCACCGATCACGGGCGCCCGCAGGACGTGCCCCGCCACCGCCTCCGCCGGATCGCCCCGCCGCAGCATCGTCTCCGCCGCCGCCCGGTGGGCCGCCTGGCGCCGGGCTCCCGGCCAGCCGCTCGACACGGCGTCCCGGAGGAGGGGATGGACGTAGTCGGGGTGGCCGCCGTCGGGGGAGGTGCGCAGCACTCCGAGGCGGGTCATCGACGTCAGCCAGCCGGGAACCCGGGCGGCGTCCGCGCCGGCCATCCCCGCCAGCAACTCCGCGTCGACGTACGGCCCGTGGCCGGCGGAGTCCGCCGTCGCGAGCGCGAGTGAACGGGCCACGTCGGCGGTCGCCCGGCCCGCGCAGTCCAGCCACCACGACACGGCCGCCGGGTACGCGCCGGGGTAGAGGGCCGCACAGGTCGTCGGGACGGGAGCGGGGGTCCGCGCACCGGGTACCGCACGCAGGTCGTCCAGGAGGGCGTGCAGCAGCAGCGGGCTGCCCGCGCAGGCCCGTACGCAGTCGTCCACCCAGGAGTCCGGAGGAGCGTCGGCGAAGGCCGAACGCACCAGCCCCGCCGCCGAGTCGGCGCTCAGCGGGGCCAGGGTGTGGGTACGGACGAGGTCGGGCGAGAGCGTGTGGGCGAGGCCGGGGCCGGCCGGGTCGACGTCGTACTGTGTGCGCTCGGTCACCACCAGCAGCACCGGCAGGCGGTCGATCTGCCGGGCGGCGGCGGTGAGCCACTGCCGGGACTGCTCGTCGGCGCGGTGGACGTCGTCCACGGCCACCAGCAGCGGCGCGTCACCCGCGTGCGCGAGCAGCAGACGCCACAGCCGGGCGCCCGCCCGGCCGTAGTCATGGGCACGGCCATCGTCGTGCGTGTGCGTGTGCGTGTGCGTGTGGGGATGGGATCGAGCACGTGCGGGGGCGAGGGCGTGAGCGGGCGCTGTCGCACCGGCCCCGACGGTCCCTCCGACCCCTGCCCCGACCCCGGCCTCCGCCCCGGCCCTCGACCCGCGCCCGCTCTGCTGCCACAGTGCGTCCTGGTCCAGGGACAGCAGTTGGAGCACGGCGGCGAAGGGCGCGTTCGGGTCCGGGGAGCAGCGGGCCCGCAGGACCCGCATCCCGTGCGTCTCCCCGTGACCGGCGGCGGCTTCGAGGAGGGCGGTGCGTCCGGTGCCGGTGGCGCCCGACAGCAGGAGCAGCCGGCCGGTGCCGCTCCGGGCCCGTGCTGCCTCGGCGGCCACCAGCTCCAGCGCGTCCCCGCGTTCGCGAAGAGGTCCGCGTACGGACATCCCTGCCTCCCGCCGTCGTGGATCCGCTGACGCCGATCTCGTGGTGTCTCTCGTGGTGCTCCACGATTGTGCGGACCTCTGTTGGCACAGGAGTGTGATTTCAGCCCTTTGTCACCGACCCCACATCGACGGAGGGCACGTTGACTCGGGAGCCTCGGTTGCACAGTTCAGCCCGGACGACAGACATCGACCCGTACCCGGAATCCCCACACGAACCGGGCACGGAAATCGACTCCGCGGGCCCGCCCCACCGCATCCCGGTCGTGGTCCACACGTCGGACCCCATCTCCCGGGCGGGGGCGCTGAGCCAGTTGCGCGGCAACCCGTTGATCGACCTTCGCGACGAGCGCGAGGCCGGGCCCGACACCGTGGCGGTGCTCATCAGCGAGACGCCCGACGCCAGAACCCTCGCGCGGCTGCGCCGGCTGGTCCGCAGTGAGGGCGCCCGTGCCGTGCTGGTGGTGAGTGCCGTCCGGGAGGCCGAACTCCTCGACGTCATCGCCTGTGGTGCCGGTGCGGTCGTCTGGCGCCACGAGGCCACCGCGCAGCGGTTGTCGCAGGCCGTTCTCGCCGCCGCACGCGGTGACGGGGACCTGCCCGCCGACCTGCTCGGACGGCTGCTCAGCCAGGTGGGCACGTTGCAGCGCTCCGCGGCGGGCAACTCCGGCGCGCCCGTGTCGGGGCTCACCCCGAGGGAGGTCGACGTGCTGCGGCTGGTGGCCGAGGGGCTCGACACCGCCGAGATCGCGAGCAAGCTCTCCTACTCGGAACGCACCGTCAAGAACGTCATGCACGGGCTCACCACCCGTTTGCACCTGCGCAATCGGGCCCACGCCGTGGCCCATGCCCTGCGGGAGGGCTACATCTGACCGGCGGGGCACGCGGGGCTGCCCGTTCGGGCGGCGGAACCCCTCCCGGGCGGCCGATCGGGCACGCGGAGTCCCCTCACCGGAGCCACCGGAGGCTCGGACCGGGCGCCGGCTCCCTCGGCCGCCGGCGACGGGATGGCGTGACCCCGACCCCCGTCCCACCTCGGAGAACGGCCGATTTACGCCCCACGGACCGCTGTGCGCATCCTGTGTCCCAGGGGTCTCAAGGGTCCCAGGAGTTCCACGTGCCCTCGGCGTCCCTGGCCCCCATGCTTCGCGTGGCCCACGAGGAACGGCCCTGTGCCCCGCGGTACGGGGGCACAGGGCCGTTCGGGTGGGTCTCGTGGTCCACGGCGGACCACGTCACGGGCCATGCGAGCACAACGCCGTTGCCCGTACGGGCCGTTGACGGTGACCGCGACCCTTCGCTGCCGGTTTCGGTGTCAGTTGGTGACCGTGAACCAGGTCGCCCGGGACTTCTGCCACTCCGGGTGGTCGAGGTCCTTGGCCTCGGTGCCGTCGCCGTACAGGTCGGCCGAGCCGTCGTCGGTGATCAGCTGGGCGCGGGCGCCGGGCACGCTGAGGTCGGGGACGTCCACGACCGCCTCCCAGCCGCCGGGGTCCGAGGTCGGCAGGTCGAGGCGCTTGACCGGCGCGTGCGCCGCGTTGCCGTCCCAGGAGTAGAGCGCGTACGGATCGGAGTTGTCGTCCGCGGCCCAGGAACCGGCGACGATCAGGTACTGGTTCGACGCGTTCTTACGGATGTCACGGATCGCCAGGCCGCCGAGGTCCAGCTCGATCGGCGTGCCGAAGACCGCCTTCGAACCGCTGCTCAGCACCTTGTCGAAGTTGGTGACCGGCACGATGAGCGCCTTGCCGCCGGGCACCGCGGGAGCGAGCGGCGCACGGAAGCCGAGGTAGGCGGTGGTCGTCGAGCCCGGCGCGAACTCCAGGCCCTCCACGTTGAACCCGTCGATCTGCTTCGGTATCTGACCGTCCTCGGTGCCGTCCGCGAAGCCGTAGCGGTCGCCGTTCGCCTCGTCCCAGGCGACGAGGTCGTCCCGCAGCTTCTTGTACGAACGGCCGTAGGTGAGGCCGGTGGAGGCGCCGGAGCCGGTCACCGTCGTGGTGAAGACGGTGTTGCGGTCGGCCTTGTACTCGCCGTCCTTGTTGTTGCCGAGCGATCCCGTCCAGTAGATCGTGTCGCCGACGCGCGTGGCGCCCTCGATGTCGATCTCCTTGGACACGCCCGCCTTGGAGCCGAAGTCCCAGGTCTTGACGGGTGCGCCCGACGCCGAACGGTCGTACAGGCGCAGTGTGTTGGACTCGTCGTCCGCGACGACCGCGTAGCCGCCGCCGACGTCGACGGCCGCCGAGGCGTCACTGGAGCCGGTGAAGTACCGCGTTTCCGTGGGGAGCTGCACGGAGGCCGAGGCGGCGTAGTGCAGCGTCTTGGTGACCTTCTTGCCGTCGACCCCGGTGACCTGCACGGTGAGGTCCGTGTAGCCCCGGCCGCGTGCGGCGACCGCGACCTTGCGGGTGGCGCCCGTCCCGGTGACCGTGACGTCGGTGGTGGTCGCCACCGCGGTCTTGCTGCTCTTGGTGACCGTGACGGCGAGCGCGCCGGCGTCGGCCCCGCTCTGCGCGACGGTCACGTTCACGGTCGGATCGCCGGTCGCGCCCACCGCGCCCGACAGATACGTGGCCGACAGGGAGAGGCTCGGCGTGCCGTAACTCGCCGCGCGTGCCTGGCTTCCCAGCCCCATGGCCGTGAGCGTCAGCACGCCGCCGATCACGGCGGTGGTCCGGCGGCCTCTGGGGAAAACGTTGTCCTGCACGGGGGCCCTTTCGTCGACGCGATGTCGACGAGAAGGCTGTGCCGCGTCCGCCAACTCCCGGCGGCGTACCCCTGTCCGGGAGGTGAACAGATGCGGTCACCGTGTGCGCGGTCGAAGAACGCCTCGACGCCGGCCGCCAACTCCCCTGCCTCGTCGCAGGGATGGAGGCGGAGCGGGAGGGGTCGGCGCAGCGCGCCGGACGGCGGGGGAGGTGAGGGGAGCGGGGCGAGTGGGCGCGCAGGTTGGGGGGGGCAGGGTCAGGGGCCCACGTCGGACAGGGGCGGCCCCGCAGCCGGTTCGGCACCAGGGGAAGAGTCCGGGCGCAGCGAGCGGTCGGTGACCGACGCGAGGTGGGCGGTGAACACCTCGCGCGCGTCGGGCGTGAGCTCCCGCAGCGCCACCATCGCCGTGATCACGACGTCGCACAGCTCCGACCGGACGTCGTCCCAGGTGTGGCTCACGCCCTTGCGGGGATTCTGGCCCGTCGCTCCGATCACCGCCTGGGCGACCTCGCCGACCTCCTCCGACAGCTTCAGCACCCGCAGGAGCAGGCCCTCCCGGCCGCCGTGCGCCCGGTTGGCGTCCAGCCAGCCGTGCAGCCGGTCGATCGCCTGCCACGGGTCCGCCCCGGCGGAGGGGCCCGCCCGGTGGGCCGGGTCCGATGAGCCGGGCGTGGTGCCGGCGGTGTCCGCCGGGCCGGTCGGGTCATCGAGGTCCATCGGGTCGTCAAGGTCCTGGTCAGCCATGGGAGCAGCCTCCCCCGAGGCGGGCCGGCCGACTCCTACTCCTCGAACAGGGCTTCCTGCTCGCCCTGCTGCGCCGTGCGGAGCCGTGAGTTGCGGGTGCTGATGACGACCGCGGTGACCGCGGCCGTGACGCCGAGCGCGGTCGGCACCATCCAGCCGCGGTTCACGGCGTGGCCCAGCGCGTGGTCGAGGGACAGCCGCCCGGGGCCCGTCACCGCGAGGCCCGCCGCGGCCAGTCCGAGCGACGCCGCGTACTCGTAGCCGCCGCTCTGCGCGAAGAAGCCGTTCGGCGCGTGCACCGCCGCCGCGCCGGCCATCGCCCCGGCCGCCGCGGCACCGGCCGCGGGGGTGGCGAGACCGAGGGCGAGGAGGGTGCCGCCGCCCGCCTCGGCGAGGCCCGCCGCCGTGGCGCTGGCCTTTCCGGGGGAGTAGCCCATGGCCTCCATGGCCGCTCCGGTTCCTTCGAGGCCGCCGCCGCCGAACCAGCCGAACAGCTTCTGCGCTCCGTGCGCGGCCAGTGCGCCGCCCGTGCTCAGACGGAGCAGCAGCAGTCCCAGATCACGCCGGTCGAAACAGGTCACGGTGACTCCCAGTGCAGACAACGGCAACGGTTCCCTCCCGGGTCTCCACCGTCGCACCGATCACACGTGTCCGGTGTTCCCGCGCGGCCGTTCGGGTGGCGGGCCCCGGGGACCGGTGTGAGTCTGCTTGCCATGACGATTCAGGTAGCGAAACTCAGCGATCCGGCCGTCCGGGCCTTCGTCACCGCCGTGAACGCGCACGACCGTGACGCGTTCCAGTCGGCCCTCGCGCCCGGCGCCACCATGTCCGACGACGGCTCCGACCGGGACGTCGCCGACTGGACCGACCGGGAGATCTTCTCCTCCCGGGGCCACATGGACGTCGACAACGAGTCCGACGGCGGCCGCTCCCTCGTCGTGCGGTACCGCAACGACGCCTGGGGCGAGATGAAGACCAGGTGGACGTTCACCGTGGACGACGGCGGCCGGATCAGCCGCTTCGAGACCGGCCAGGCCTGACCAAGGCCGGCCGGGCGCGCCGGTCGGACGTGGCGAAGTCCGGCCGTTGCCCGGGAATCCCGACCCGAGGGCTTGTGTTCGCGTGCGCTCCAACTCCTAGCGTCCCGGGACATGGAGAGCTTCGGGAACAGGACACTGGGAAGCAGCGGCATCGAGGTGAGCGCCCTCGGCTTCGGCTGCTGGGCCATCGGCGGTGAGTGGGCGACGCCGGACGGGCAGCCGCTCGGCTGGGGCGCGGTCGACGACGAGGAGTCCGTACGGGCCGTCCGCCGGGCCCTCGACCTCGGCGTGACCTTCTTCGACACCGCGGACGCGTACGGCGCGGGGCACAGCGAACGGGTGCTGGCGCGTGCCGTCGGCAAACGGCGGGCCGACGTGGTCCTCGCCACCAAGTGGGGCAACGTCATCGACGAGGACCACCGGCTCCTCACCGGCGCCGACGACTCCCCGGCGTACGCGCGACGCGCCCTCATCGCCTCGCTCCGCCGCCTGGACACCGACTGGATCGACCTCTACCAACTGCACCTCTCCGACGCGGAACCCGAGCGGGCCGTCGAACTCCGCGACACCTGCGAGGAGTTCGTGAGGGAGGGACTCGTCCGGGCCTACGCGTGGAGCACCGACGATCCCCACCGTGCGGCCGTCTTCGCCGAGGGCGAGCACTGCGCGGCCGTGCAGCACCGGCTGAACGTCCTCCAGGACGCCCCCGAACTCGTCGCGTTCTGCGAGGAGTCGGGGCTCGCGAGCATCAACCGGAGTCCGCTGGCGATGGGGTTGCTGACCGGCCGGCACGCTTCGGGCCGGGCCCTCGCCGCGGGCGACATCCGCAGCGCGCCGCCCGCCTGGCTGCCCGGCTTCACCGGCGAGGGCGGCGCCGACCCGGCATGGCTCACCCGCGTGGACGCCCTCAAGGAGATCCTGACCGGTGGCGGGCGCACCCTCGCCCAGGGCGCCCTCGGCTGGCTGTGGGCCCGCAGTCCCCGGACCGTGCCGATCCCGGGCTTCCGCTCGGTCGCCCAGGCCGAGGAGAACGCGGGTGCGATCGCCCGAGGGCCGCTCACCGCGGCGCAGATGGCCGAGGTCGACCAGGTGCTCGGGCGGTGAACGGCCCCTCGGGCGACCACGGGAGTGGGCGGGCGCCCGACGCCCAGGTCCCCCGACCGACCCCGAACCGCCGGGTCGTACAGGGCTCCTGGGCGGCGTCGTCCGGTGTGTACGGCGCCGAGGCGGGCCCTGGGCGCCGTACTGACTACGGGACGGCGGGCCGGGAGTCGTACGGCCGCTCCGCCGACTGCGGTGCGGCGTGCTCCTGTCGGGCGGACTGCCGCGGGGCCGCGCGACGCGCGCCGCCCTGCTCGGTCAGGGTGATCCGACCGGCCCGGATGGTGGCGAGACGCGGCGCGCGACGGGCGATGGACGAGTCGTGGGTGACCATGACGAACGTCAGCCCGTACTCGTGCCACAGCCCTTCCAGCAGGCCCATGATGTCGTCGCGGGTGCCCTCGTCGAGGTTGCCGGTGGGCTCGTCGGCGAGGAGCACCTTCGGCTTCTTGACCAGCGCGCGGGCGATGGCGACGCGCTGCTGCTGGCCGCCGGACAGCTCGGTCGGCACGTGCGCCAGCCGCTCGCCGAGTCCGACCGAGCGGAGCGCCTCGGCGGCCCGCTCGCGTCGGTCGGCGGGCTTCACGCCGAGCGGCACGAGGGCGGTCTCGACGTTCTCCTGAGCGGTCAGCGTCGGGATGAGGTTGAACGACTGGAAGATGATGCCGATCTTCTCGGCCCGCAGCCGGGTCAGCTTCGCCTCGCTGATGGAGGCGAGGTCCACGCCGTCCAGTTCGACACTGCCGGAGGTCGGCCGGTCGAGGCCGCCGATCATCTGCAGCAGTGTCGACTTGCCGCCGCCGGTGGGGCCCTGGATGACGAGCTGGTCGCCGTCCTCGATGGCGAGGTCGACGCCGCGCAGCGCCTCGACGGTCTCCTTGCCCCGCGTGTAGCGCTTCGTGACGCCGGTGAGCTTGTACATGAGGTTCTCCGAGGATGAAGGGGGTGGGGCGCCGCGGCCCGGGGGAGTGGACGCGGCGCCCCGGCTCTTGGGGTGTGGCCCGGGGGCGGGTTACGAGACGCTGCGCAGCGCGTCGGCCGGGCGCATCCGGGAGGCGCGCCAGCCGCCCATGGCGCCGGCGATCAGACCGCCCGCGATGGCGAGGCCCGCGGCGAGCGCGATGGTGGTGACCGAGACCGGCGCCGAGAGCGCGATGTCGACGGTGTTCGTGGCCGCGGAGGCGGCCTGCCGGCCGGGACCACCGCCACCGGGGCCGCCGCCCATGCCGCCCGCTCCGCCGGTGGAGCCGAGCTGCGCCGTCAGTGTCGGGCTGATCGCGGTGACGACGGCGGCCGCGCCGAGGCCGAGGGCGATACCGAGGGCACCGCCGAGCAGTCCGTTCACCATGGACTCGCCGACGACCTGCCGGGTCACCCTGCGGGAGGGCCAGCCGAGCGCCTTCAGGGTGCCGAACTCGCGCACCCGGCGGGAGACGGCGGACGAGGTGAGCAGCGCCGCCACCAGGAACGCGGCGACGAGGACGGCGATCGACAGCCACTTGCCGACGCTGGTCGCGAGGTTCGAGGCCGTCGACAGCGAGCCGGAGACGGTGTCCGCGAGGTCAGCGGAGGTGGTGACCGTCGTGCCCGAGATGTTCTTCCGGATGGCCGCCTTGACCGTGTCGATCTGCTTCGAGTCGGTGGCCTTGACGTAGATCGTGGTGACCTTGTTCTTGGCGTCCCCGAGCGTCTGGGCCTGCTTCAGCGGCAGGTAGACGTCGGTGGTCGACTCACTGCTGTCGGGTGTCGCGATCCCGATGATCTTGTACGTGGTGCCGGAGATCTTGAAGGTCTTGCCGACCGTGTACTTGTTCTCCTTGGCGTACGACGTGGCGAGCACCGCGACCTTCGCGTCGCTCTGCGCGGAGGTGAACGTCGTGCCCGTGGTGATCTTCGAGGTGGCGAGCGGGCCGAGATCCTGGTCGGTGACGTCGACGCCCGCGACGGAGTACGAGTTCACGTCGAAGGAGGCTCCGCCGCCCTGTACCTGCGGGGCGCCCGTGCCGCCGTTCTGGCCGCCGCCGGGTCCGCCCTGCTGCCCCGAGCCCGAGGTGGAGGACTTCGCCTTGCCCTGGGTGAAGGAGCCGTCGACCTTGGTGACGTTCAGGCTCAGCGCGCCGACCGCGCTCGCGACGCCCTTCTGCGCGGCGACCCGGGTGACGAGTGACGACTTCAGGGACTGCCCGCCCTGGGTCATCACCCGGTCCGAGCTCTGGCTCTTGCCGCTGTCCGCCTTGGCGTCGAAGTCGAATGTCGGCCGGCCGGAGGAATTGCCCGTCGGTGCCGCCTGGGCCTTGGTGACGGTCATGTCGGTGCCGAGTCCGTACAGCGACTTCAGGACCTTGTCCTGCGCCTGCTGCATTCCGGCCGACACCGAGTTGACGGTGATGACCAGCGCGATTCCGAGCGCCAGACCCAGGGCGATCACCAGCGCCGCCTTCTTGCGCCGGCTCAGCTCACGCTTGAGATAGATGCCAAACATCCCGTTCCTCAAAGGTTCTTGGCGCCCGCTGTGGGCGCGGCCACACGCTAGGGAGGAACCTTTGATCCGGGCTGAGTGCCGGATGTGCGCGAACTGAGAAATCCGGGCCTTGCATCATTTTTGGGTCAGACAGCCCATTCCTGAGAGGGAAAGGGGCTGTTGACAGGAAAGGCGTGTTGGATGGCGGACGGTCACGGTCGGCGGGCCCGTCCGCCGCGCACTTCTCCCGGTGGGACGGCGGACGGTGGGCGGGCGGGCCCGCGCATTTCCCCCGTGCGAGGCGTTCGCCCCGACGTTCCGGGGTGTCTTTGCCGCCCCTTTGGAATCGGCTTCCCTTCCCTTTGTCACCCCGCTGTCGGGGCCCGCGGAGCGGCTTTGTACGGTCCCGGGATGCGTGATTCTTCCGGGCTCTCCCGCCGTGCCGCCCTGGGCCTCGCGGCCGCCGTGCCGCTCGCCGCCGCGACGGCCACCACCGCGTCCGCCGCCACCACGATCGGCGGTGCGCGGCTGGGCCGTACCGGGGTCCAGGCGAGCGGCGGCACGGCGCTGCCCAAGCACCTCACGGCCCGCTCCTGGCTGATCGCGGACCACACGACCGGCCAGGTGCTCGCCTCGTACCGCGCGCACCAGCGCCTCGCGCCGGCCTCCACCCTGAAGATGCTGTTCGCGGACACCGTGCTGGCGAAGTTCGACCGGACCGAGACGCACCGGGTGACCGACGTCGAGATCGCGGACGTCCCCGCGGGGTCCAGCCTGGTCGGCATCAAGCCCGGCATCACCTACACCGTCGAGCAGTTGTGGCAGGGCGTCTTCCTGCGCTCCGGCAACGACGCGGTGCACGTGCTCAGCCACATGAACGGCGGCGTCCCGGCGACGGTCGCCGAGATGCAGGCCAAGGCGAAGGACCTGCAGGCCCTGGACACGCACGTGGTCAGCCCGGACGGATTCGACCACCCGGGCCAGCTGTCGTCCGCGTACGACCTGACGCTGTTCGCCCGGCACGGCCTCGCGAGCGCCGACTTCCGCGGCTACTGCGCGACCAGGACGGCCGACTTCCCGGCCGGCGGCAAGAAGACCTTCCAGATCCAGAACACCGACCGCCTGCTGACCGGCGCGTGGGGTCTGAAGACGTACGACGGCCTGATCGGCGTGAAGAACGGATACACCAGCCATGCCGGCAACACCTTCACCGGTGCCGCGACGCGCGACGGACGCACCCTCCTCGTCACGGTGATGCATCCGAAGAGCGGCGGCAACGGTGTCTACGAGGAAACGGCCCACCTGCTCGACTGGGGCTTCCGGAACGCCACGGTCGACCCGGTGGGGACGCTCGTCACCCCGATCAGCGAGGGCGGCGCGAGCGCGGCCCCCTCGCACAGGGCGACGGCGAAGCCGGCGGCGGGCGCTCCGGCCGCCGCCGCGAAGGGCGACGGGCCGCCCTGGGGACTGGTCGGCGGGGCCGGGGGAGCGGTCGTGCTGCTCGCGGGTGGTGCGCTGGCGCTGCGCAACCGCCGTCGCCGCCCGGCGGAGGACCCGGCCGAGGTGTCCGCGGAGGGACGCGGGCGTCGCCGCGAGAGCTGACCGAGGGGCCGCGTGCGCGGCCCACACAGCACGGCACCGCACAGCCCTGACAGCTGTGCGGTGCCGGCAATGACGGCGACAGCCGCTCCGTGGTCCGGTGCTTTCCTCGCGCTTTCGCGCGAGGCCCGCCCCCACCCGGACCGCGGAACGACGGTCGCCTCCCCCCTCGGTGCGGACCATCGGTCCTACCGAAGTCTCTTCCTCCGAGTGTGAAGCTCTCGTGGAGGAGGTGTTGAGCATAAGCCCATCACCGGCTCGTATGGTCCGGAGAGTCAGCTTCCGTTTGTGTAGGTTGAGGGCTTGACCAGATGCGGTGAACGCTCGGCCCGCTCCCTGCGTACACGAAGGACGGGCCACCCCCGACGGTGACGGTGGGGCCGGGCGCGGGTCAGCCGCGTCCGACGTAGGGCATCGCGGACGCCAGGACGGTCGCGAACTGCACGTTCGCCTCCAGCGGCAGCTCGGCCATGTGCCGTACCGTGCGGGCCACGTCGGCCACGTCCATCACCGGCTCGACCGCGAGTTCCCCGTTCGCCTGGAGCGTCCCGGTCCGCATCCGCTCCGTCATGTCGGTGGCCGCGTTGCCGATGTCGATCTGGCCGCAGGCGATCCGGTACGGACGGCCGTCCAGGGACAGCGACTTGGTCAGGCCCGTCAGCGCGTGCTTCGTCGCGGTGTACGCGATCGACTGCGGCCGGGGCGTGTGCGCCGAGATCGAGCCGTTGTTGATGATCCGGCCGCCCTGCGGGTCCTGCTCCTTCATCTGCCGGTACGCCGCCTGCGCGCACAGGAACGCGCCGTTCAGATTCGTGTCCACGACGTGCCGCCAGGCGTCGTAGGGCAGTTCCTCGACCGGCACCCCGCCGGGGCCGAACGTCCCGGCGTTGTTGAAGAGCAGGTCCAGCCGCCCGAACCGGTCGCGTACGGCCGTGAACAGGGCGGCCACCTCGTCGGGGCGCGAGACGTCCGTGCGGACGGCGATCGAGGGCGCCTCGGGCACGAGGGCCGCCGTCTCCTCCAGGGTCTCGGTCCGGCGCCCGGCCAGCGCCACCGACCAGCCGGCGCGCAGCAGTTCGGCGGCCACCGCGCGGCCGATGCCGGAGCCCGCTCCGGTCACCACCGCGGTCTTCGTCTCCAGGGGATGCAGGGGATTCATGGCGTTCATGGGCCCGCAGCGTACGGGAGGGGCTTTTGACGGGGCCGACGTCCGGAACTCATCCCCCCGCCATGTTCCTGTTGTGTACGCGCCAAGCAGCCGTCGATCCTGACCACTCCAATGCCGTGTACCACCACCGTCAGGGGAGGGCCAGATGACACCCGCAGGCCAGCAGCATCCGTCGCAGCACGCCCCCGAACTCCGCGCCGTGGCGCGTCACATCGGGCGCCGCCGCTTCCTCACCGTCACCGGCGCGGCCGCCGCGCTCGCCTTCGCCGTCGACCTCCCGGCCGCCGGCACGGCGAGCGCCGCCGAACTCGACGCGGCGAGAATCACCGAGAACCCCTTCACGCTCGGTGTCGCCTCCGGCGACCCGCTGCCCGGCTCGGTGCTCCTGTGGACCCGGCTCGCGCCCGCTCCCTACCAGCCCGACAGCGGTCTGCCCGCCGAACGCGTCACCGTGCACTGGGAACTGGCGCACGACGACCGCTTCCGCCGTGTCGTCCGGCGCGGCACCGTCACCGCACACCCCGAGTACCACCACGCCGTGCACGCCGAGGTCGGCGGGCTCGCCCCCGACCGGGTCTTCTTCTACCGCTTCAAGGTGGGCGGCTGGATCAGCGAGACGGGCCGCACCCGCACGGCGCCCGCCCCCGGCGCCCGTGTCTCCGCGCTCACCCTGGCCGCCGTCTCCTGCCAGGCCTACCACGACGGCTACTTCACCGCGTACCGCCACCTCGCCGAGGAGGACGTCGACGTCGTCTTCCACCTCGGCGACTACCTCTACGAGTACGCCGTCAGCTCCGTCGGTGGCGCCCGGAACTACACGGACCGGACACTCCCCGACCTGTTCAACCACGAGACCGTGACGCTGGAGGACTACCGCCTGCGGTACGCCCTCTACAAGTCCGACCCCGACCTGCGGGCCGCGCACGCCGCGCACCCCTTCGCCGTCACCTGGGACGACCACGAGACGGAGAACAAC
Organism: Streptomyces sp. NPDC048643; assembly: GCF_040650615.1. Classification (NCBI taxonomy): domain Bacteria; kingdom Bacillati; phylum Actinomycetota; class Actinomycetes; order Kitasatosporales; family Streptomycetaceae; genus Streptomyces; species Streptomyces sp. NPDC048643. Next base: position 147,012 of record NZ_JBEZHO010000010.1, on the reverse strand, counting down.
TACGCCGACGACATCGACGAGAACGACGACCCGCCGGAGGAGTTCCTGCTGCGCCGTGCCGCCGCCTACCGCGCGTACTGGGAGAACCAGCCACTGCGCCGCGCACAGCTCCCGGTCGGCCCGGACGCCCAGCTCTACCGCAGGCTCCGCTGGGGCCGGCTCGCGCAGTTCGACATCCTCGACACCCGCCAGTACCGCTCCAACCAGGCCTACGGCGACGGCTCGCACGTGCCCGGCCCCGAGTCGGACGACCCGGCGCGCACCATCACGGGCGCGACGCAGGAACGCTGGCTGATCGACGGCTGGCGGGACTCGCGCGCCCTGTGGAACGTCGTACCGCAGCAGGTCACCTTCGCCCAGCGCAAGCTGGACCTGAACCCGGTCGCCAAGGTGTCCATGGACGCCTGGGACGGCTACCGGGCCTCGCGGCAGCGGATCCTCGCGGGCGCCCGGGCCACCGGGACCGACAACCTGATGGTGCTCACCGGGGACGTGCACGTCGGGTACGCCTTCGACATCCTCGACGACTTCGACGACCCCGCGTCGGCGGTCCTCGGCACCGAGATCGTCGCCACCTCGATCACCAGCGGCAGGGACGGCGCCGACCGGCCCGCCAACTGGGCCACCTACACGCAGGCCAACCCGCACCTGAAGTTCTACAACGGCCGGCGCGGCTACGTGACCGTCGAACTGGGCAGGGAGGTGGCGCGGGCCGACTTCAGGACCGTGTCCGCGGTGACCACCCCCGGGGCGCCGGTCACCACGGCCGCGTCCTTCGTGACGGAGGTCGGCGACCAGGGGCTCAAGCAGGCCTGACGTCCGGTCCGCCGGCCTCGCCGGGGTAGCGGACGCCGACGCGGTCCCGGATCGTGTCGAGCGTCCGCATCACGGCGAGCGTGCCGTCCAGCGGGACGAGCGGGGACTCCTTCTCGCCGGCCCGCAGCGCGCGCATCACCTCGGCGGCCTCGTGCCGCAGGCTGTTGCGGGGCCCCGCCGACGGCTCCGCGCGGAACGTCTCGGGCTCGCGGCCGTCGCGGTGCACCACGAAGTGGTCCGGGAAGAAGAAGCCGTCGGGGACGTCGATGCGGCCCTCGGAACCGGTCACGGACGCGGCCACCGGAGTACCGCCGTTGATGGAGCAGTGCACCGAGGCGAGAGCGCCGCTCTCCCAGGAGAGCAGTGCACCCGTCTGGAGATCGACGCCCTCGTCGGAGAGCACCGCTCGCGCGACGACGTCCGAGGGCTCCCCGAGCAGCAACTGCGCGAACGACACCGGATAGACACCGAGATCGAGGAGCGCGCCGCCGCCCTGCGCGGGGTCCCGCAGCCGGTGCGACGGCGGGAAGGGCCCCGCGAGACCGAAGTCGGCCTGCACGGTGCGGACCTCACCGATCACCCCGTCGTCGACCAGCGCCTTCAGCTGCCGGACCAGTGGATTGCAGTACATCCACATGGCCTCCATCAGGAAGCGGTCGTGCCGCCGGGCGAGGGCGACGAGCTCCTCCGCCTCCGGTGCGTTCAGCGTGAACGCCTTCTCGCACAGCACATGGCGCCCCGCCTCCAGACACATCCCGGCGGCCTGCCGGTGTGCCGCGTGCGGGGTGGCGACGTACACGACGTCGACGTCCTCGTCCGCCGCGAGCGACGCCCAGTCCCCGTACGCCCGGGGAATCCCGAACCGTTCGGCGAACGCCTTCGCCGAGGCGTCCGTCCGGGACGCGACCGCCACGACCTCGGCGTCCGGCATGTCCACCAGGTCCGCCGTGAACGCCGCGGCGATCCCGCCGGTCGCCAGAATCCCCCACCGCACGCGTTCGCGCTCGCCCGTCATGCCCGCACCTCGATCTGTGACCCCGAACACGCTGTTCGAACTGAGAGCATAGGGGGCGCATCACTCGGAGAGGGAGGGGCACATGCCCGAGCGTGGCCGCACCACGCGGGAACAGGAAAGCCCGCACGGGCACATACCGGACGCGACCGCCACGGACACCGCACCGGTGTCCGCCGCCGAACCCCGGCCGGCCCGGGGTCGGGTGGCACGACCGGCCACCGGGCCAGGCTCCGCGGGCCGCACCGGACTCCTCGTCACCCTCGTCCTCGGCGGACTCACCGCCACACCCCCGCTCGCGATGGACATGTACCTCCCGTCGCTGCCGGAGGTCACCGGAGCCCTGCACGCACCCGCGGCGACGGTGCAGCTCACGCTCACCGCCTGCCTCGCGGGCATGGCACTCGGCCAGCTCGTCGTCGGGCCGATGAGCGACCGCTGGGGCCGCCGGCGCCCGCTGCTCTCCGGACTCGCCGTGTACGTCCTCGCCACCGTGCTGTGCGCGCTCGCCCCCACCGTCGAACTCCTCGTCGCCTTCCGCCTCGCCCAGGGGCTCGCGGGCGCGGCCGGCATCGTCATCGCCCGGGCCGTCGTGCGCGACCTGTACGACGGCGACGCCATGGCCCGCTTCTTCTCCACCCTCATGCTGATCTCCGGGGTCGCCCCGGTCGTCGCGCCGCTCATCGGCGGCCAGATCCTGCGCGTCACCGACTGGCGGGGCGTCTTCGTGGTCCTCACCGCCGTCGGCATCGCGCTGACCGCGGTCGTCTGGGCGAAGCTGCCCGAGACGCTGCGGCCCGAGGACCGGCACGTGGGCGGCGTCGGCGAGGCGCTGCACGCCATGCGCGGACTGCTCGCCGACCGGGTCTTCGCGGGCTACATGCTCACCGGCGGCTTCACCTTCGCGGCCCTGTTCGCCTACATCTCCGCCTCACCGTTCGTGATCCAGGACATCTACGGCGCCTCCCCGCAGACCTTCAGCCTGCTCTTCGGCGTGAACTCCGTCGGCCTCGTGATCACGGGCCAGATCAACGGCAAGGTACTGGTCGGCCGGGTCCCGCTGGAGAAGGTCCTCGCCACCGGCCTCGGCCTCGTCGTCCTCGCCGCGACCGCGCTGCTCCTCATGTCCACCGGCGTCCTCGGGAACGTCGGACTCGTCCCCGTGTCCGCCGCGCTGTTCGTCCTGATGTCCGCGATGGGGCTCGCCCTGCCCAACACCCAGACGCTCGCCCTCCTGCGGGTACGGCACGCGGCCGGTTCCGCCTCCGCGCTCCTCGGCACCACCTCCTTCCTCATCGGCGCGGTCGCCTCACCGCTCGTCGGCATCGCGGGCGAGCACACCGCCGTCCCGATGGCCGTCGTCCAACTGGCGGCCGTACTGGTGGCCGTCGCCTGCTTCGTGGGACTGTGCCGTCCCCGGCGCACGGGGCCCACACCGGACGGAAAGGCGGCGGACAGCTGAGCGCTCCGAGACTGCGGATCGACACACCGGAACGCGCCGGACTCGACGCCGGAGAGCTGCGACAGCTCGCCGGCGAGGTCCGCGCCCTCACCACCGGGCCCGACCCGTGGGCGGCGGGCGTCGTGCTGGTCGCCGGGCGCGGCCCCGTCATCGCCGTCGAGGAGGCGGCGGGGTGGGCGGTCCGCTACGCGGCCTACGACGAGAAGACCGACGCCGGGACCGAGCTGGCGGCCGGGGCCCGTGTGCCGGTGACCGTGCACACGCCCTTCGACCTGGCCTCGCTCACCAAGCTGTTCACGGCGGTCGCCGCGGTGCAGCAGCTGGAGCGCGGCACCCTCGGCATCGACGCGCGGGTCGGCGCCTACCTGCCCGAGTTCCGCGGTGCCCGCGAGCACGGCGTGACCGTACGGCAGCTGCTCACCCACACCTCCGGGCTGCGCCCCGAACTCCCGCTGTACGACTGCCCGGACGACGCGACCCGGCTGGCGATGCTGCGGGCCGAGGCCCCCTCGTCCGAGCCCGGGCTGTACGTGTACTCCGACCTCAACCTGCTTCTCCTGCAGTTCGTGCTGGAGCGGGTCAGCGGACGGTCGCTCGACGTCCTCGTCCGGGACGGCATCACCCGCCCGCTCGGCATGAACGCCACCGCCTTCGGCCCCTGCCCCGGCGCCGCCGCCACCGAGGACCAGCGCCGGCCCTGGGGCAAGGCGGACCGGGGCATGCTGCGCGGGGTCGTGCACGACGAGAACGCCTGGGCGCTCGGTGGCGTGGCCGGTCACGCGGGCCTCTTCTCCACCGCCCGCGACCTGGCCGTCTTCTGCCGCGCGCTGCTCGCCGGCGGCAGTTACGGACCCGCGCGCATCCTCGGCCCCGACTTCGTCGAACTCCTCCTCACCCCGCCCGGCCTCGGGTTCGCCCTCGACCAACCCTGGTTCATGGGCGCCCTCGCGGGCGGCGGCGCGGCCGGCCACACCGGCTTCACGGGTACGTCCCTGGTCCTCGACCCGGTGACCGGCACCTTCCTGGTCCTGCTCGCCAACACCGTCCACCCCCGCCGCCGCCCACCGAACAACGCACCCCGCGCGGCAGCGGCCACCCGACTGCGCCGGGCGGTCCGCGGCACCTGAGCCTCCGGGTGCCGCGTACGCGTCGCTACCGCGTGCCGCCGACGGCGGGGAGTCCCTACGGGCGAGCCGAGGTTGTCGGACGACGGTCACGGGTGGTGCGCGGCCGGGGAGACGCCCCGGCCGGAGGCCGGGGGATGCGCGCCCGCCCCGGGTCGGGGAAGACCGCCCGTGCCACGGGCGACCCGCCGTACCTGAGAGAATCGGCCCCGTGAACGCCCCCGTACCCACCGCCGACACCCTGCGCAGCGCCCTCGCCGGGCTGCTCGACGGTCTGCCGCCGAAGGCCGCCGCGCAGGCGGTCGAGCGGCTGATCGTGAACTACCGGGGGACCACCCCGACCCACGCGCCGATCCTGCGGGACCGCTCGGACGTGGCGGCGTACGCCGCGTACCGGATGCCGGCGACGTTCGAGGCGGTCCGCGCGGCGCTGGACGCGTTCGCGGACGCGGTGCCCGGCTGGGCGCCGGGAAGCCATGTGGACGTCGGCGGCGGCACGGGCGCGGCGACCTGGGCGGTGAACGCCACCTGGGAGGGCGCCCGCCCGGTGACCGTGCTCGACTGGGCCGAGCCCGCGCTCGCGCTCGGCCGGGAGATCGCCGCCGCCCATCCCGAACTGAGCGGCGCCGCGTGGCAGCGAGCCCGGATCGGAGCGGCGCTCACCATCGAGAGCACCGATCTCGTCACGGTCTCCTACGTGCTCGGCGAACTGACCGAGGACGACCGGGCCTCGGTCGTGGACGCCGCCGCGGGCGCCGCGCAGGCCGTCGTGATCATCGAGCCGGGCACGCCCGACGGCTACACCCGGGTCCTCGCCGCCCGCGACCGGCTGATCGGCGCCGGCTTCCACGTCGCCGCCCCCTGCCCGCACAGCGCGGCCTGCCCGATCGTCCCCGGCGAGGACTGGTGCCACTTCTCCGCCCGGGTCTCCCGTTCCTCCCTGCACCGTCAGGTCAAGGGCGGCTCCCTGCCCTACGAGGACGAGAAGTTCAGCTACGTCGCCGCGACCCGCTTCCCGCCCGAGCCGGCGCCCGCCCGCGTCGTGCGCAGGCCGCAGATCCGCAAGGGCCAGGTCCTGCTCGACCTGTGCGAGCCGGACGAGTCCCTGCACCGCGAGACGGTGACCAAACGCCACGGCCCGCTCTACAAGGCGGCCCGGGACACGACCTGGGGCGACGCCTGGCCGCCGCCCGAGGAGGTCTAGGAACGGCCCGGACGGCTCAGGTCGCGGGCAGGGCGGATCGGGGGCCCGGGCGGGTTCTGGGTAACCCGGCTCACCCCCGGAGTTCCTGCGTGCAGCACTTCACGCTGCCGCCGCCCTTCAGGAGTTCGCCGAGGTCGATGCCGATCGGAGTGAAGCCGCGGTCGCGGAGGGGGCCGAAGAGGCCTGCCGCCTCCTGGGGGAGCAGGACGTTCAGGCCGTCCGAGACCGCGTTCAGACCCATCGCGGCGGCGTCCTCGTCCGTGGCGGTCAGCGCGTCCGGGAACAGCCGGCGCAGCACCTCGCGGCTGCCGGGGGAGAACGCCCCCGGGTAGTACATGACCTCGTCCGTCGTGTCGTCGAGGACGGCGAGGGCCGTGTCCAGGTGGTAGAAGAGCGGGTCGACGAGGTCCAGGCCGATCACCGGACGGCCGAAGAACTCCTGCGCCTCACCGTGCGAGAGCGGGCTCGCCCGGAAGCCGCGGCCCGCGAGGAGGTACGAGGCCGTGACCGCGAAGTCTCCCTCGCCCTCGTTCACGTGCACGGGCTCCAGGACCTCCGCGAACCCCCTCTCGCGGAACCACTCCAGGTGCGCCGCCGCCTCCGGCTCACGCTCCCGGAAGGCGAACCGGGCGCCGAGCACCCGACCGTCCACGACCGTCGCGCCGTTCGCCGCGAAGACCATGTCCGGCAGGCCGGGGCGGGGGGCGAGTTCCTCGACGGTGTGGCCGAGGGAGCGGTAGCGGTCGCGGAGGTCCTCCCACTGGGCGAGGGCGAGCGGCACGTCGACCGGCTTGGCGGGGTCCATCCACGGGTTGATCGCGTACGTGACGTCGAAGTGCGCCGGGGGGCACATGAGGTATCGCCGGGGCGTGGCACGACGGAGAGGGTGCAAGGAAGGCTCCTTACGCAACCGCAGGGGCAGTTGATGCTCATGGTGCGCCGTGCGCCCCTCCGCCGCCCGCAGGCGGACGGGTGGTGTCCGCCGTCCGCGTCACAGGCGCCCCGCCCGGCCGACGGAACGCCCGCGGGAACCGCCACGGGACCCCGGCCGGGACGCCCGGGGGAATCCCGACCGGTGGGTACGTCGCCTACGTCGGAACCCCGACCGTGCGGCCCGCCGGAACGCCGACCGGAACCTCGACCGGGATGCCCGCCGGAACCCCCGCCGGGACGCCCGCCCACGGGTGCCCGCCGGACGCGAGACGCGCCGTATCGCGGTCCTGGTAGGTTCGCCCCATGGCCGAGAAGCCCAGCTCCAGCCCCGATTCCGCCCCGGACCCCGGCCCCGCCGGGCGGCCCGCACCCGACGCGACCCGGCGGAGCGAGAAGTCCCGCCGCGCGATCTTCGCCGCGGCCCTGGCCCTGGTCGGCGAGAGCGGCTATCCGAAGACCACGATCGAGGGCATCGCGGCCCGGGCCGGGGTCGGCAAGCAGACGATCTACCGCTGGTGGTCGTCCAAGGCGGAGGTGCTGCTGGACGCCTTCATGGACCTCGGCGAACAGGCCGCGCGGGCCGCCGGACAGGAGCCGTACACCCTCCCGGACACCGGTGACCTGGCCGCCGACCTCAAGCTGGTGCTGCGCGCCACCGTCGACGAGCTGCTCGACCCCGCCTTCGAGGTGCCCTCCCGCGCCCTGGCCGCCGAGGGCCTGGTGAACGACCGGCTCGGCGCCGAGTTCGTCGCCAAGCTGCTCGAACCCCAGCTCCAGCTGTACGTCCGGCGCCTGCGCTCCGCACAGGACCAGGGCGACGTCCGCCCGGACGTCGACCCCCGGATCGCCCTGGAACTGTTCGTCTCCCCGCTCGCCCAGCGCTGGCTCCAGCGCACCGCCCCGATCACGTACGACTACACGGACACCCTCGTCGACTACGCACTGCACGGCCTCGCCCCGCGCTGAACGACTCCGTCACCCGCCGAGCGGTCCTTAAATCGTCACACATCATGCAATAACGCCTGATCAGGGCCCGGCGAACGCATCGCCCCACCTACCCCGGTTGTCGGCTCCGGCAACCCGGGGCGCAGGATGGTGGGACCATGGGCAAAGGACGACGAGTGCACTACGGCTTGGCGAGGGGATAGATGAGCGCAGAGTTCGGAAGCCGCCCCGGCGCGCAGGGCAGGATCTCCCGGTGGCTGCGCGGACGCCGGCCGAAGCCTCCCGCGGAGACGTCCGACGCCCGGCGTGAGGCCCTGCTGCTCGCCGCCGCCGACGCGGGACTGCCGCTCGCGCAGGCCGCGTACCCCGCCGGCCACCGCTGCTCCTGCGACCGCGTCGGCTGTCCCACACCCGCGCGTCACCCCGTCTCCTTCGCCTGGCAGACCCAGTCCACCACCGACCGCGCCCAGATCGAGCGCTGGGCCCGGCACCAGCCGAAGGCGAACTTCATCACGGCGACCGGCATGACGCACGACGTGCTCGACGTGCCGCTGGAGGCCGGCCACGAGGCGCTGGAGCGGATACTGGCGGCCGGCGTCGACGTCGGCCCGGTCGCCGAGACCGGCGACGGCCGCATGCTGTTCTTCACCCTCACCCGCGGTACGCCCGAGGACGAGGACGAGTGGTGGCCCTGTGAGCTGGACTGCCACCCCGAGACCATGGACGAGCACCCCGGGTTCCGCTGGCACTGCCGCGGCTCGTACGTCCTCGTGCCGCCGGCCCAGCTGCCGGGCGGTCTGGGCGTGGACTGGGTGCGCGGTCCCGAACACCCGCTGCCCGACCCGCTCACGCTCCTGGAACACCTCACGGACGCGTGTGCCCGCTACGCCGGGGAGAACGGCGGAGCGGAACAGCTCGCCGCCTGGCCGCACCGGGGCTGAGCGCGGACCCGGTCCGGCCCGCCCGGGCCGGACCGCGCCGCTACTCGCCCTTCGCGCCGGTCAGCCCCTCGACCCGTCCGAGGACGGACACCCGCTGGTCGTCCGCGCTCTTCGCCGGGTCCAGGGCCACCTGGTTGGAGACGAACTCCAGGGTCAGTGACTGCTTGATCTCACCGGTCGTCAGCGCCCGGACGTCCGCGCCGGGCGTGGGGATCGCGGTGCCCTCCGCGGCGGTCTGCTTCTCGAAGCGGTGCGTCGTGAAGAACACCAGCGCCCCGCCGTCCGCGGTGCGCAGACCCACCGGGGCGTAGTCGCCCGCGGTCAGCGGCTCGTCGATGTACTGCCGTGCGAGGCCCGGCCTGTTGGCGAACTTCTTGCGCTGGGCGCGCCACAGCGAGGTGTGCGTACCCGCCGCGAACGTGTCGCCGCCCGCCCGCAGATAGGTCGCGTAGGTGCTGCCGAGCTTCTCCGGCTCGACGGCGAGCGCCGCGTCGTCGGCCGTGACGGGCTGCGCCCAGCCGTCCTTGTCCCGGGTGAACTTCGGTACCTCGTCGGCGGTGAGAACCGTCAGGTACGCGGCCTGCCACACCTCGGTGGCGCTGCCCCGGGTGAAGACCATCAGCCAACGGCTGCCCGGCGCGCCCTTGTTGGCCGCCGTGTTCGCCACGAACCAGCGCGGCCACGCCGCCTTCGCGGGTATGGAGAACTTCGCGTCCCGGAACTCCAGCGCCGAATGCGCGGGATTCCCACCGGGGTTGTTCTTGTGCCCGGCCTTCAGCTTGGCGGCGTCGATGTCCGCGAGCGGACCGGTCACCCGGTCCGCGTCCTGCGAACGGTCGTACGTCTTGTCCGCCTTGTTGTAGGCGGTGGTGAAGTCCTCGAGCGCACGGGCTGCTTCGGCGCGGGTCGCCGCCGGGACGACCTCCCGCTCGCCGTGCACCACCACGCAGCCGCTCGCGGCGACGGACAGAGCGGTCACCGCTCCCGTCGCCAGGACGAAACGGCGGAGGCTGCCGGAACTACGAGGCCTTCGTGGGCTGCGACCCGTGTGATCCCTGCTCATCAGGTGCCTTCACCTTCCCCTTCCCGGAGGCGAACCCTACCGGGGCGAGGAAGATCGCGAGGGTCGGGACCAGGTAGAGCGCCCACACCGTGACCTGGAGGACGGTGGGGTCGGGCTGGAAGTTGAAGACGCCCTTGAGGAGGGTGCCGTACCAGCTGGTGGGGTCGATGGTGCCGCTGATGTCGAAGGCCAGGCTGGTGAGGCCGGGGATGAAGTCGGCTTCCTGGAGGTCGTGGACGCCGTAGGCGAGGACGCCGGCGGCGACGACGACGAGCATGCCGCCGGTCCAGGTGAAGAACTTGGCGAGGTTGATCTTCAGGGCGCCGCGGTAGAAGAGCCAGCCGAGGAGGACGGCGGTGGCGAGGCCGAGGGCGACACCGACGAGCGGGCGGGGTGTGCCGTCGCTGGCGGCGTGGACGGAGGCCCACACGAACAGGGCGGTCTCCAGGCCTTCGCGGCCCACCGCGAGGAAGGCGGTGGCGACGAGGGCGCCGGTGCCCATGGCGAGCGCGGCGTCCAGCTTGCCGTGCAGTTCGGCCTTGAGGTGGCGGGCGGTGCGCCGCATCCAGAAGACCATCCAGGTGACGAGACCGACGGCGACGACCGACAGGGAGCCGCCGAGGGCTTCCTGGGCCTGGAACGTCATCTCCTGGGAGCCGAATTCGAGGGCGCAGCCGAAGCCGAGGGCGACGACGATCGCGACGGCGATGCCGATCCAGATCGGCTTCAGGGCGTCCCTGCGGTCGGTCTTGACCAGGTAGGCGATGAGGATGCAGACGACGAGGCTGGCTTCGAGGCCCTCGCGCAGGCCGATCAGGTAGTTGGAGAACACGGTCAGGCCTCCTTGGAGAACAGCGTGCGGCCCCACCAGTCGTCCTTGTCGCGGACGCCGGGCGGAACCGCGAAGACCGCCGAACTCACGTGCTGGATGTACTCGTTGAGGGCGTCGGCACGCGACAGGCTGCGCTGCACGGGGATGAACCCCTTGCGCACGTCACGCTGGTACGCCAGGAAGAACAGGCCCGCTTCGAGCCGGCCGAGACCGTCGGTGCCGTCGGTGAAGGAGTAGCCGCGGCGCAGGATCGTCGCCCCGTGGTTGGCGTCGGGGTGCGCGAGCCGGACGTGCGCGTCGGGCTTCATCGCCTTCAGGAACGGCGCGTCGTGCTCCTTGGCCTTGCCGACGGGAGCGCCCTCGCCCTTGTCGCGGCCGAAGACGTCCTCCTGCTCCTGGAGCGAGGTGCGGTCCCAGGTCTCGATGTTCATGCGGATGCGCCGGGCGACGAGGTAGGAGCCGCCGGTCATCCAGTCGCTGCCGTCGCCGTCGCCGACCCACACGAACTTCTTGAGGCGGTCGGTCTCGGTGCCGGCGATGTTGCGGGTGCCGTCCTTGAAGCCCATCAGGTTGCGCGGGGTCTGCGCGTCCGGGGTGGTCGAGGAGGTCTTGCCGAATCCGAGCTGGGACCAGCGGATGGCGACGGTGCCGAAGCCGATGCGGGCGAGGTTGCGGATGGCGTGCACGGCGACCTGGGGGTCGTCGGCGCAGGCCTGGATGCACAGGTCGCCGTTGCTGCGGTTCTTGTCGAGGTTGTCGCCGGGGAACTGCGGCAGGTCGACGAGGGCGTCGGGCCGCCGGTCCGCGAGGTCGAACTTCTCGAACAGGGACGGGCCGAAGCCGATCGTCAGGGTCAGCCGGGAGGGGCTGAGCCCGAGGGCCTCGCCGGTGTCGTCCGGCGGTGCCTCGGCGAGACCGCCGTACGCGCCCTCGCCGACGGTGTGTCCGGCGGTCATGCGGGCGGCCGCACGGGTCCAGACCTTCAGGAGCTGGACGAACGAGGCGCGGTCGTCGGTCTTCACGTCGAACGCGGCGAAGTGCAGCCGGTCCTGGACGGCCGTGGCGATGCCGGCCTGGTGGGGGCCGTGGAAGGCGACCGGGCCCGAGGCGTCCGATCCGGCCGGGTCGACGTCGTTGCCGGTGCGGGTCATCGCGACGGCACCGCCGGCCGCGGCGGCACCGAGCGCGAGCCCGGCACCGCCCCAGCCGATCAGCGAACGCCGGGACGGCGCGGAGCCGCCTGCGGCAGGTCCGGTGCCCTCTGTGCTGTCCGGGGCGTTCGTCATGATGGTGTTCCTCCGTCCGTGACTACTTGACGACGGCGGCGGCGAGCTTCGACAGGGGCTCGGCGAGCGCGTTGACCGCGTCCGACAGCTCCTTGGTCTGCGCCTTGGTGAGCGTGTCGTACGACACGAAGCCGTCCGAGGTCTTGTCGGTGCGGTACTTGTCGAGCAGCGTGTTCAGGGCCGCGAACTGCTTGTCCAGGTTGGTGGTCAGCGCCTTGTCGTTCTGCTCGGCGACCGGCTTGAGCAGCTCGTACGCCTCCCGGGCGCCGTCGACGTTGGCCTTGAAGTCGCTGAGGTCGGTGTGCGAGTAGCGGTCCTCCTCGCCGGTGACCTTGCCGGTGGCGACCTCGTCCAGCAGCTCCTTGGCGCCGTTGGCCATGGAGGTCGGCGTGATCTCGGCCTTGCCGACCCGCTTCTGCCAGTCCTTCAGGTCCGTGACCAGCTGGTCGGCGAGCGTCTTCTGCTCGGCGCCGATCTTCTTGTCCTTCCAGAGGGACTTCTCCAGCGCGTGCCAGCCGGTCCACTTCTGGCCCTTCTCCAGGCCGTCCGCGCGGGTGTCCGTCTTCGGGTCGATGTCACCGAAGGACTCGGCGATCGGCTCGGTGCGCTCCCAGCCGACGCGGGACGGGGCGAAGGCCTTCTTGGCGGCTTCGAGGTCGCCGGCCTTGATGGCGTCGGCGAACGTCTGCACCTTGGGAATCGTGGCGTCGGCCTGCTCCTGCGCGTACTCGCGGTAGGCGGCGACGGCCTTGTCGAGGCGCGGGTCGCGCTGGGCGACCTTGCCGCCGGTCACGGTGAGCTTCTGGCGGACGCCGAGACCCTTCATGCCCGGGCGGCAGGCGATCTGGTACGAGCCGGCCTTCACCTCGGCGGTCAGCGTGTACTTGGTGCCCGGACCGATGTTCTCCTTCTCGGAGACGATCCGGTCGTCGGGGAAGAGGATCTCGACCTCGGTCGCCTTCGACCCCTTGTTCTCGATCTTCAGCGTGACCTGGCCGGCCGGCACCGACTTCACCGAGGTGTCGCACTTCGCGTCGGCGGCGGTCACCTGGATCGCGTCGCCGTTCTTGGCGTCGCTCTTCTCGGTGCAACCCGTGACGGCGGCCAGAGCTGCCGCGGTGGCGGCAGCGGTGACAACAGAGAGTCGGACGGCTCGCATTCAGGCTCCAAGAGAAGTCGGACAAACCGCACGGTGATCCCCGCATCGGCATGGTGAGGCTGGCCTAACTTATCTGAGGCTTGCCTTGGTGATACCCGGTCGTCCGGTGATTCAGCTCTCACAGTCGCCGTACAGAAACGGCGAGATCACGGTGACTCAAAACAGGCCCCACGGGAGGGTAAAGGGAGAGTCAAGCGTCACGTCTCGGGGTGATGAGCGCGGCGCCGGTGCGCGGATGCTGGAGCACCTCGACCGGCTGCCGGTAGACGTCGGTCAGCAGTCCGTCGGTGAACACCTCCGCGGGCGGACCGTGGGCCGCGACCCGGCCGGCGCACAGCACCGCCGTCCGGTCCGCGTAGGCCGCCGCGAGGCCCAGGTCGTGCAGCACCACGACCACGGCGTCCCCGGCGGCCGCCCGTTCCCGGCACACCCGCAGCACCAACTCCTGGTGCCGCAGGTCGAGTGCGGCCGTCGGTTCGTCGAGGAGGAGCAGCGGTGCGCGCTGCGCGAGCACCCGGGCGAGCGCCACTCGCGCCCGTTCGCCGCCGCTGAGCGCGGCGAACGAGCGGGGCGCGAACCCGGCGACCTCGGTGGCCGCCATGGCGGAGGCGACCGCCGCGTCGTCGTCGTGCGGGGTGTGGGCCCAGGGCGCCCGGCCCATCCGGACGACCTCCTCCACCGTGAACGGGAAGGACAGGGCCGCCGCCTGGGGCAGCACGGCCCGGCGCAGGGCGAGTTCGGGTGCCGTCCACTCCGTCGCCGGACGCCCGTGCAGCCGTACGACCCCCTCGGCGGGCGGCAGATCGGCCGCCAGCGCGGACAACAGGGTGGACTTTCCTGCCCCGTTGGGTCCGACCAGGGCGAGCACCTCTCCGGCACGGGCGGTGACGTCGACGCCGCGCAGCACCTCCTGGGCGCCCAGCCGGACGTGCAGGTCCTCGGCCTCGGCCAGGACGTCGCCCGGGGCGGGCCGGGGAGGCGGCACGGGGCGCGCCGTCCCCGGCAGCAGCAGACGCAGGGCCGTGCGCGGGAACCGCGGGGGTGTCGGCCCGGACCTCGTACGAGCGGTTCTCACGCCCAACCTCCTTGCTTGCGGCGGGTCCTGCGCAGCAGCCACAGGAAGAACGGGCTGCCCAGCAGGGCGGTGAGGACCCCGAGGGGGAGTTCCGCGGGCTGGGCGATCGTGCGGGCGGCGAGGTCGGCGGCGAGCAGCACGGCGGCGCCGCCGAGCGCGCTGCCCGGGATCAGGAACCGGTGCCCGGGACCGGCCGCCATCCGCAGCAGGTGCGGGACGACGAGACCGACGAAGCCGATGATCCCCGAGACGCTGACGGCCGCCGCGGTGAGCAGCGCGATGACCAGGACCAGGACGATCCGCAGCCGCTCGACGTCCACGCCCAGGTGCCGGGCCGGGCGTTCGCCGAGGGCCAGCAGGTCGAGTCGGCGGGCGTACAGCGGTGCCAGCGCCAGGCCGGCCACGGCGCAGGGCAGCACCGCGAGGACCTTCGGCCACGTCGCCTGCGCCAGCGATCCGAGCTGCCAGAAGGTGATCTGGTTGACCGCCGCGGAGTCCGCGAAGAACAGGAAGAGTCCGATCAGCGCGCCCGTGAAGGCGTTCAGGGCGATGCCGGTGAGGATCAGCGTGACGACCTCGGTGCGGCCGCCCGAGCGGGACATCGCGTAGACGATCAGCACGGTCGCGAGGCCCGTCACGAAGGCGACGGCGGGGATCGTCCAGCTGCCGATGAAGTCCAGACCGAGCGCGATGGCCGCGACCGCGCCGACCGCCGCGCCCGACGAGACGCCGATGACGCCGGGTTCGGCCAGCGGGTTGCCGAACACGCCCTGCATCAGGGCGCCGGCGCAGCCCAGCGAGGCGCCGATGAGCAGCGCGAGCACGATCCGCGGGAACCGTACGTCCCACAGGACCGACTCCGGGACCCGGTCCAGCGTGCCGCCGCCGAGTCCGATCCGGTGCGCCACCGAGCCGAGCACGTCGCCGACGGGGATCGGGTACGCGCCGATGCCGGCCGCCACGGGTATCAGGACGAGCAGGGCGGCGACCAGCCCGCCGGTCAGGAACCAGGGCACACCCCGAGGCCGCTTCCGCGCGGGAGCGGTGGGGAAGGGCGCGACGGCGACAGGACCCGTGTCCACGGGGCGGACGGTGTCGGCGGCGGGTGCGACGGCCGTCTCCGGGGCCGGCCGGGCGGCGGTCACGCGGCGTTCCCGTACAGCTGACGCACCATCGACTTCAGCACCTGGTCGGTGCGCGGGCCGTAGTTGAGCAGGACGCCGTCCTCGATGGACACGATCCGGCGCTCCATCCCGGCCGGGGTCTGCGCGACTCCCGGGATCGTGACGAGCCCGTCGACGCCGCCGACCGACGCGAGGCCCTTGGACATCACGAGGATCGCGTCGGGCGCGGCCTGCGCCAGCGCCTCGGTGGTGATGGCGGTGAAGTCCTTGCTCAGGCCCGACTCGGCGCCCGCGTCGACCGCTCCGGCCGCTTCGAGCAGCGAGGTCGCACCCGAGCCCCGGCCGCCGATCAGATAGACGGAGGCGGAGCCGCGGAGGTAGAGGAAGGCGACGCGCGGATGATCCGCGTGGGCCGGAATCGCCGTGCGCACGGCGGCGATCCGGTCCTCTGACCGCTGCGTCAGCCGCTTCCCGGCGCCGGGTACGCCGAGGGCGTCGGCCACCGCCCGGATGCGCGGGCCGACGTCCTGGAGGCCCTGCGCCGGGTCCACGACGAGGACCGGGACCCCGGCGTCGCGGATCTGTTCCATGGCCTCGTCGGGCCCGGTCGTCCTCTCGGCGAGGACGAGGTCGGGGCGCAGCGAGAGGACGCTCTCGGCCGAGACGTCGTGGTTGCGGGTGACGACCGGCAGCTTCTTCGCCTGGTCGAAGGTGGCGGTGATGTCGCGGGCGACGACGTGGTCGCCGAGACCGAGCGTGAAGACGATCTCGCTGAGGCTGCCGGACAGCGGCACGATCCGGTCGGCCTTCTCGACGGTGACCTTCCTGCCGCCGGACGAGCGCACGGTGACCGGGAGGCGGGGCTTCTCCGGCGACGCCAGAGGCTCGACGCGGTTGGCTCCCGCCGCTCCGTCACCCCCGGCCGCCCCGGTGGCGGCCGCCGGTGCGGGACCGGCCGAGCCGCCGCACGCGGTCAGGGTGAGGGCGAGCGTGGACAGCAGTGCCCCCGCCAGTCGTCTGCGCAAGCGTTGCACTGTCCCGTCATTCCTCTCGGTACTCTTCCGACCCATCCGAGCGATAGTTTAGGTTAGCCTTACCTAAGCCGCTACGCCTCTTCAGGCACCGGAATCCGGAGGACATCCATGCCCGCGCGATCGAGGGCTCTGGCCGCCGTGGTCTGCGCGGCCGTGCTGGGCGCTCTGCTCACCGCCACGGCCGCCCACGCCGCGAGCCGCACCGTGCAGGGCGGCCGGCTCGACTGGGGCATCAAGTCGTCCTTCCAGAGTTACGTCACCGGTCCCATAGCGAAGGGGAGTTTCTCGCTCACCGGCGGCGCGGCCACGGTCGGCGCGAGCCAGTTCCGTTTCCACTCGGCCACCGGCTCGTACGACGGCGCCACCGGTGCCTTCACCGCTTCGTACTCCGGCGGAGTCCACTTCGTCGGACACCGGAGGAGCAGCGGCGGCCACGAGCTCGACATGACGATCAGCCGCCCCACCGTCCGCCTCTCCGGCGGCCGCGGCACGCTCTACGTCGACATCACCAGCAAGGCGAAGGGCACCGGGGCGGTCACGACGTCCACACAGGTGCCCTTCGCCGCCCTCTCCCTCGGCGGCATCGACATGAAGGGCGGCGGCACCGCCGTCCGGCTCAACAACCTTCCCGCCACGCTCACTTCGCAAGGGGCCCGGTCGTTCGCCGGGTACTACACCGCGGGCACCGCCCTCGACCCGGTGAGCCTGGAGGCGGACGTACGGGCCGCGCCCTCGCCCGAGCCGCCGAACACCGCCCCGCCCAAGCCGACGTCGACGCGTCCGGCCACGAGGCCGGCGTCGGGCGCGATCGAGGACGGCGCCGTCGACTGGGGCGTGCGCCGCACCTTCCGCGAGTACGTCACCGGGTCCGTCGCCGACGGGAAGTGGACGCTGACCGACGGCGCCCAGGACGGCGGCGCGCTCTTCCGCTTCCCCCGGGGCGAGGGCACGTACGACAAGAAGAAGCACACCCTGACGGCCGCCTTCGACGGTGCCGTGCGCTTCACCGGACACCAGGGACTCGACCTGCGGCTGAGCGGACTGCGCGTCTCCGTCGCCGACGGCAGGGGCACGCTCTCCGCCGATGTCGCGAGCGCC
Source organism: Streptomyces sp. NPDC048643 (assembly GCF_040650615.1). NCBI lineage: Bacteria > Bacillati > Actinomycetota > Actinomycetes > Kitasatosporales > Streptomycetaceae > Streptomyces > Streptomyces sp. NPDC048643. The sequence goes on along the minus strand of NZ_JBEZHO010000010.1, from coordinate 129,904 downwards.
GAGCTCACCGGCAAGAAGGTCCCCCTCGTGACCTTCGCCGCCAAGAACCTGACTCCCAAGGGCGGGCTGCTCCAACTGGCCGAAGTGCCGACCGAGTTGACCTCCCGCGGCGCGAAGGCCTTCGGCGGGGTGTACCGGGGTGGCACCGCGATGGACCCCCTGACCCTCTCCGTCGCCCTCACCGACGACGCGCGACTGCCCGCCCTGCCCGACCTCGGCACCTCCCCGTCCCCCACGCCGGGGGCCTCGAAGGCGGCCGGCGACAAGAAGGCCGTCGCCGCGCCCGGGACGGAGAACACCGCGAGCGACACCTCGGACGGCGGGTCCGCCCTGTCGCTCGGCATCGCCGCCGCCGTCCTGCTCGTCGCCGCCGCGGCCCTCGCCCTCGTCATCGTGCGCAGGCGCCGTCGGCGTCCCGCACCCGACGCGACGCCGGGCACGGAAGGAGCCGCCGACGAGGCGGAGTCCGGACCGGCTGCGTCACCCCGGACCACCACCACGCCCGACACCGGCAACAGCGCCGGCGCCAGTCCCGCGTCCACGAAGGCCCCGGAGGCCGCAGCCGCAGCGGAGACGACGGATGCGTCGGACGCTTCGCAGGCATCCCCGCCCGCGGCCGGACCGGCGACCGCGCCCCCGGCCGCGGACAAGGACTGAGCCCACCCCGTCGAATCCCTCCGCCCCCGGCGGAGGGTGCCCACCCCTGAGGAGACCCACGATCATGGCCGCCATCAGCCGCAGCCGCCGCCCCCTCGCACTCGCCGCCGCCGTCGCGGTCGCCCTGGGGGCCGGTGCCCTCGCCGTGACCAGCGCGTCGGCCGCCGAAGCCCCGCTCAAGGACTACGAGTTGACCTGGGGCATCAAGCAGTCCTACCGCTCGTACGTGACCGGCATGGCGGCCGGTTCCTTCACGCCCTCCGACGGAGCGACCCAGGCCGCCGACAACGGAGCGTTCACCTTCGTCGGAGGCAGCGGCACCTACGACTCCGACACCCACGCCGTACGGCTCGGCTTCGCGGGCGGCCTGAAGGTGGCCTCGAAGCTGCACGGCTTCGAACTCACCCTTTCCGACGTCAAGTTCGACAGCGGCGCCGCCGAGATCACCGCCGACGTGACGAGCGGCGGCACCACCCGGGACGACGTCCCGCTCGCCGACGTCACCGTGACCCGCACCATGACGGACATGGAGACCAAGCTGACCAAGGAGGCGGCGACCGTCCTCGGCAGCGCGAGCTACGAGGGCGCCGCGGGCGACCCCCTCACGGTGGTGCAGAAGACGCCCCCGACGCAGTCGCCGTCGCCGAGCGCCAGTCCCTCCACCTCCACGTCCCCCGAACCGACCACGTCGACCTCCCCGAAGCCGACGGGTTCCGCCTCGTCCACGGCGTCGCCCTCTGCCTCGCAGACCGCGAGCCCGAGTGCCTCGGCCTCCGAGACCGGTTCAGCCGCCAAGGGCGACATCGCCGACGGCACCCTCGGCTGGGGCGTCAAGCAGTCCTTCCGCACGTACGTGGTGGACGGCCCGGCGAAGGGCAGGATCACCGCGTCCGGCGGCGCGACGCAGGCCACCGGCAACGGTGTCTTCACCTTCACCGAGGCCGACGGCAGTTACGACACCGACGCCGACACACTCAAGGCGGCCTTCAAGGGCGCGGTGAACTTCAAGGGCCACGAGGCGAACGGCACGTACGGGCTCGACCTCACCCTCAGCGGACTCGCGGTCGAACTCGACGGCGGCAGCGGCGAACTGACCGCCGACGTCGAGAGCCTCGGCAAGACGACCGACGACGTCGTCCTCGCGCACCTCACCGCGGCCACCTCCGACCTGAAGGCCAAGGACGACGTCCTCACCCTGGACGACGTCACCGCCGAGCTGACGAAGGCGGGCGCCCAGGCCTTCGGCGGCTTCTACACCGAGGGCGCCGCCCTCGACCCGGTCGACCTCTCGGTGGCCCTCAGCGACGACGCCCAACTCCCGGACGGCGAAGCAGACTCGGGCAACGGCTCCGGCACCGGGGGCTCCGGCGGCACCGGCACGGCGTCCGGTACCACCGGCGGCACCGGCACGACCGGCTCCACGACGGGCGGCGTGACCGGCGCCCTCGCCTCCACCGGCTCGGACGTCCCCACCGGCGCCCTCGGCGCGGCAGCCGCGGTCACGGTCGCGGCGGGCGCGGGCGTGGTCATAGCGGTCCGCAGGCGCCGCCAGGCCTGAGCCGCGACCACGAGACCGCCCGCCCCGCACGCCGCTCCCCCGAAGGGGGGAACCGGCCGGGGGCGGGCGGTCTCGTGCCCGCGAATGTTTGAATGCCGGAGTGACTGACTACGACGTGCTGCGGGTCTTCTGTGGGCCCGGCGGCGGGTATGGCAACGAGCTGGGTGTCGTGCGCGAGGGCTCGGTGATGCCGGATCGGGCGGAGCGGCAGGAGTTCGCCGCGAAGCTCGGGTTCAGCGAGACCGTGTTCGTGGACGACCCCGAGCGCGGGGTCATCGACATCTACACGCCGACCCTGCGGCTGCCCTTCGCCGGGCACCCCTGCGTCGGGGTGGGCTGGCTGCTCGACGTGCCCGAACTGGTCACGCCCGCCGGGGTGGTGGGAGTCCGGCAGGACGGCGAGTTCAGCTGGATCGAGGCACGCGCCGAGTGGGCGCCGCCGCGCACCCTGAAGCGGTACGCGTCCGCCGCCGAGGTCGACGAACTGGCCGTGCCCGCGCCGGGGGAGTGGATCTACGCCTGGGCCTGGCAGGACGAGGCCGGCGGCCGGGTGCGGGCCCGGGCCTTCCCCGGCCGCGACGACGGCATCGACGAGGACGAGGCCACCGGGGCGGCAGCCATCCTCCTCACCCAGCACCTCGGCCGGGCCCTCAACATCACCCAGGGCAAAGGCTCCCAGATCCTCACGGCCCCCCAGCCGAACGACTGGGTAGAGACGGGCGGCCGAGTCCACCTGGAACTCTGAGAGGGCGTCGACGACGTCAGGCCATGGGCCCGGCAGGGCCCTCCAGGGGCACGGGGAACGGCGCGAGCATCCCCCAGGCCCCGCAGGGGCTTTCAGGGGCGCGGGGAACGGCGCGACCAGCCCCCACGGACCCGCACGCACGCGGTGAACATCAAGCCCCCGAACCCGATGCCCCCCGCAGGGGAGACGAAAAGGGGGCCCAGGGGGAAACCCCGGGCCCCGAAATGACGATCACGCCGAGAGCGGGAACTCCTCGCCGAGGTCCCGGAACACCCCGGTGTTCAGGGCGAACGCCCGCTTGCACTCCGCCACGATCCGCTGCTTCTCCAGATCGTCCGCGAGGACCCCGTCCAACAGCTCCCGGTAACTCCGCTTGAACGCGGCCGGGTTGGAGATGTCCTCGAACACGTAGAACCGGACCCCGTCACCCTTGCGGCTGAAGCCCCAGGTCTGCTCCGCCTTGCCCCGGATGATCTGACCGCCGGAGAGGTCGCCGAGATAGCGGGTGTAGTGGTGGGCGACATAACCGCCGGGCCACTCGCGCGCGCACTCCGCGACCCGGTCCGCGTACGCCCGGGTCGCGGGCAGCGCGGTGAGCGTGGCCCGCCAGTCCGGACCCCGGAGATGGGCGAGGTCGCGCTCCAGGGCCGCCCGGCGCAGCAGCTCGGGGCGGATGAAGGGGCCCGCCACGGGATCGGCGGCCAGCCTCGCGGTGGCCGCCTCCGACTCCAGTGCCTCGTAGACGAACCACAGCTGCTCGGTGTAGCGCGCGTACGCCTCGACACCCAGCCGGCCGCCGAGCAGGTCGCTCATGAACGTCGAGGTCTCCGCCTCGGTGTGCTGCTCGTGCGACGCGGTGCGGATGAGCGTCGAGAAGGGCGTGGTCGCCGGCGTCATCGTGTCCGACGTGTCCGACGCGTTCATGGGGCCTCCGAGGCCGAGGAGAAGGGCGGGAACTGGTGCGGGGTCCCTCGTATCTTCTATGGTTAGGCTTACCTAAGTCAACAGCCTTCCCGACACCATGTCGGTAAAACCGTACCCCGATTTCCACCCCGATCCACATGGAAAAGCCCGCCCTGTGGACAGGGCGGGCTCAAAGGGCTCGAAAGCCGGACGACCACGGCAGCGGCAGCGGCTACGGCAGGGTGAGGATCTCCGTGCCGGTGTCGGTGACGACGAGCGTGTGCTCGAACTGCGCCGTCCGCCTGCGGTCCTTGGTCACCACGGTCCACCCGTCGTCCCACATGTCGTACTCGTGGGTGCCGAGCGTCAGCATGGGCTCGATGGTGAAGGTCATCCCGGGCTGGATGACGGTCGTCGCGTGCGGACTGTCGTAGTGCGGGATGATCAGCCCGGAGTGGAACGACGAGTTGATCCCGTGCCCGGTGAAGTCCCGTACGACCCCGTATCCGAACCGCTTGGCGTACGACTCGATGACGCGCCCGATGATGTTGATCTGCCGCCCCGGACGGACCGCCTTGATCGCGCGGTCGAGGGACTCACGGGTCCGCTCCACGAGCAGCCGCGACTCCTCGTCCACGTCACCGACCAGGTAGGTCGCGTTGTTGTCGCCGTGCACCCCGCCGATGTACGCCGTCACGTCGAGGTTCACGATGTCGCCGTCGTGCAGCACCGTGGAGTCCGGGATGCCGTGGCAGATGACCTCGTTGACCGAGGTGCACAGCGACTTGGGGAAACCGCGGTAGCCGAGGGTCGACGGGTAGGCGCCGTGGTCGCACATGTAGGCGTGCGCGACCCGGTCCAGCTCGTCCGTCGTGACGCCGGGCGCGATGAGCTTCGCGGCCTCGGCCATCGCCTGCGCGGCGATCCGTCCGGCGGTCCGCATCGCCTCGATCGTCTCGGGCGTCTGCACCTCCGGGCCGGTGTACGGCGTGGGGGCGGGCTTCCCCACGTACTCGGGGCGCCTGATGTTTCCCGGCACGGGACGGGTGGGGGAGAGCTCCCCTGGTACGAGCAGCGACTGGCCAGACATGCCAGCGAGTCTAACCAGCGGTCATGGGGGAACATGTCTCTGGCGAAAGGAGCTGGTGATGGCCCTGTTCAAGAAGCGGACGGTCGGTAAGCCCGGCGAGTGGTACTACTGCCTCGAGCACAAGAAGGTCGAGGAGGGCCCCGACTGCCCGGCCAAGGACCGCTTCGGCCCGTACACCTCCCGCGAGGAGGCCCAGCACGCGATGGAGACCGCGCGCGAACGCAACCTCGAATGGGAGACGGACCCGAAGTGGCACGACGCGTCGGAGAAGGCCCCGGGCTCCGAGGACGACTGAGCGGGACCGGGAGCCGAACGGCGGGGCACCGGCCACCCGGGCGTCCCGGCGTCCGAGCGCGGCCTCGACCGGCCGCCCCGGTTCACCTCGTTCCCCCACTCGGCGCGCGACCGCCCGCCGGCCGCGTCCGCCGGAGCACCGGCAGCCCTCATCGGGGCGACCGGATGCGGACTCGACCGGCCGCAGGGTCCATCGGCTGCCCGGTTCGCCCGCCCGGCACCCTCACCGGCCCTGTGCGGCGCGCGACCGTCCGGCGGCCGGCGGGCCGACACCACCCGGCCTCCCGCTTCGGGGCCCCGTCAGGCCGTGCCCTCGGAGCGGGAGCGGGTCCGGCCGTGGACGGCGTGCCCGCCGCCCGGGGACTCAGGAAGCCGTCACCGGCGGCTGCTGCGGCAGCTTCTCGGCCTGGGCGGCGCGGGACTCCCGCATCCGGCGCGCGTGCTCGTTCGTCCGCTCGTCGTAGCGCATCAGCTTCGGCAGGCCCACGGCCAGCAGCCCCACCGCCGCGACACACAGCGCGCCACCGGCCCACACCGACGTCCGTACGGTCGTCCACGCGGCCATCCCGCCCGAGCGCACCTGGCCCAGCTGGGGCCCGACCGAGTACGACAGCAGCTCGATCCCGGCGAGGCGTCCGCGCAACTCGTCCGGGATGGTCTGGTTCCAGATGGCCGCCCGGAAGATCCCGCTGACCATGTCGCAGCTCCCCGCGAGGGCGAGGAAGAACAGCACCAGCCAGACGTTGTGCACCAGGCCCGCGCCGACCATCGCGAGGCCCCAGCAGACGGCCGCCAGCGCCACCATCCGGCCGTGCCGGTGGATCCGTGAGGTCCACCCGCTGGTCAGGCTGACGACCAGGGCGCCCGCGGGCAGGGCCGCGTACATCAGGCCCAGCGACCAGGCGGCGTCCAGGTCGTCCGCGAGGAACGGCAGCACCGCGAGCGGCATCGCGAAGAACATCGCCGCCAGGTCGATCGCGTACGTGCCGAGGAGCTCCTTGCGGCTCCACGCGTACCGGGCGCCCTCCGCGATGGACCGCAGCGACGGCTTCGCCGCCTCGTGGGAGGCGGGGGACGCGGCGATCCTGGCGATCATGACCACCGACACGGCGAAGGTCACCAGGTCGACGGCGTAGGCCCAGCCCAGTCCCGCGTACGCCACGACGACGCCCGCGAGCGCGGGTCCCGCCACGCCGCCCACCGTCCAGCGCAGCGAGTTGAGCGCGGCGGCGGCCGTCAGGTGCTCGTGGGCGACGATCCGCGGGGTGAGGGCGTCCATCGCGGGACGCTGCACGGCGCTGAGGGCCGCGGACAGCGCGGCGATCACGTAGAGGGGCCACACCGCGGGGTGCGGCAGGGCCGCGTTGAGGAGCAGCGCGCCGCTCAGCACGCCCTGGCCCGCCTCCGTGGAGACGATCAGCTTGCGCTTGTCCAGAGCGTCGGCGAGGGCACCGCCGTACAGCCCGAAGACGATCAGCGGGATCAGCTCGGCGGCACCGATCGCGCCGACGGCGGCCGTCGACCCGGTGAGTTCCTTCATCTGCACGGGCAGTGCCACGAACGTCAGGAAGCTGCCGAAGCCGGTGACGAGACCCGCCACCCACAGCCGACGGAAGTCGACGGAGGTCCGCCAGGGCGCGAGATCGGGCAGCAGGGCGCGCAACGGGGAGGTGGGGGTGTCATCACTCACGACGGGCCATGCTCTGCGGAAAGGGGGAGTTGGGCAAATCCTTTTCCCCGGCTGAGAGCGGCGACGGCCACCGGCGTCGGGCCGGCCGGTGCCGCCGGGACCGGGGTCGGCGGTGCGTCGGCTACCAGCGGTAGGACGGTGGCGCCGTCAACTGGTCGGCCAGCCGGGACAGCCGGTCGCGGAGGCGGCGGCGGCCCCGGGGCGAGGGCAGGGCGTTCTCCCCGGCCGCCGCGCTGACCAGATGCTGCACGGTGTCGAGGTCCAGCTCGGGATCGGGCGGCACGGCGAGCGACTCGTGGGCCAGCGCGGGCAGCTCGCCGCATCCGGCCGACAGCGCGAGGACCGTCGCCCCGGCCCGGCGGGCGTCGTGCACCCGCTCCAGCAGCGGGGCCCCGGGCGCGTCCGGCGCCACCACCAGCAGCGTCTCCCCGCGTCGCGCGGCCTCGATCCGGCCGAGCCCCACCGCCAGGTGCGCCGGATCGGACTCCCGCGCCTCGTGCCGCACCAGCGTCGGCGCCAGCTCCGGAGTCCCCGACCAGGCCGCCTCGTCGACCAGATGAGCCGCGAGATGCCAGGGCTCGTACCCCTCGGATCCGACCAGCAGCAACCCGCCGCCGTGCGACACCACGGACCCCCGCAGCGTCCCCCCGAACCGGCGGGTGGCCCCCAGCCACTCGGTCCCGGCAAGCACCTCGCGCAGCAATGCGACCCGTACGGCGTCCATGGCCGCATCCTCGCGCAACCGGCGCTTCGTGACCCGGAGTTCACCCCGAATTCGCCCGACATGGGGACATGCCCGCACCACCGACCCCACCGGCCACGGCGAAGGAGCCCGACCATGACAGATCCGAGCGGCACCGGGCCCGACACCGGGACGGACACGGAGACGGGACCGCGGACCGGCACCGACGGCCCGCCCGCCGCCGCGGACCCGGCGGTGAGCGTCCCCTTCCGGGGCGGCCGGGAGGGCTACGCGAGCCACCGGATCCCCGCCGTCGTCGTGACGGCAGCGGGCACGCTCCTGGCGTTCTGCGAGGGCCGGGTCGGCTCCGCGAGCGACCACGGACACATCGACATCGTCCTCAAGCGGTCCGTGGACGGCGGCCGCTCCTGGGGCCCGCTGCGGGCCGTCGCCCGCAACGGCGTCAACCTCGCCGGCAACCCCGCACCCGTCGTCCTCGACACCGGCCGCGTCCTGCTCGTCCACGTCCGCGCCGCCGCGACCGCCACCGAGGACGCCCTGCTGCGCGGCAAGGTGAAGGCCGCCGACGGGCGGCGCGTGTGGGTGCAGCACAGCGACGACGACGGACTCACCTGGTCCGGACTCAGGGAGATCACCGGACAGGTGAAGAAGACGGGCTGGCGCTGGTACGCCACCACGCCCGGGCACGCCCTCCAGCTCCGCTCCGGCCGGGTGGTCGTCCCCGGCAACCACACGCTGCCGCCCACCGGTACGGACAACGGCACCGAGGCGAAGTACAACAGCGGCCACTGTCTGCTCAGCGACGACCGCGGCGCGACCTGGTACCTCGGCTACCTCGACGAGAACACCGACGGCTACGTGAACGTGAACGAGACCACCGCCGCCGAACTCCCCGACGGGAGGCTCTACTTCAACACCCGCAACGACTCCCCGTCGCCGGGCAACCGCGCCGACGCGTACTCCCGGGACGGCGGCCGCACCCTGGAGAAGCCGTTCCGCCCGCAGGCCGGTCTCGTCACACCCGTCGTCGAGGGCAGCCTGCTCCAGCTCCGCGACCCCGACCTGCTGCTGTACTCCGGGCCCGCCGACCCGGAGTTCCGCGCCCTGATGACCATCCGTGCCTCCGCCGACGGCGGCATCACCTGGCGCACCGCGCACACCGTGGACGGACTGCCCGCCGCGTACTCCGACCTCGTCCGCGTGGACGCCGGGACCGTCGGACTCCTCTACGAGACGGGCGACTTCGGCGCGTACGAGACCGTGACCTTCCGGCGCGTCCCGGTGAGCGTGCTCGGGTGACCGCGCTCACCCGGGACGCACCGCCATCTGACACGCGAGGCCCCCGTCCCCGCACGTAAGGTCGGCCCATGACCTCTACTGACAGTGCACAGAAGGCCCCCGCCAAGGACCCCTGGGATCTGCCCGACGTGTCCGGGCTCGTCGTCGGCGTGCTCGGTGGCACCGGCCCGCAGGGCAAGGGCCTCGCCTACCGGCTGGCCCGGGCGGGACAGAAGGTGATCATCGGCTCGCGCGCCGCGGACCGCGCCCGCGGCGCCGCCGACGAGCTCGGCAACGGCGTCGAGGGGGCCGACAACGCGGAGACCGCGCGCCGCAGCGACATCGTGATCGTCGCCGTGCCGTGGGAGGGCCACGGCGACACCCTCGCCGCGCTGCGCGAGGAACTGTCCGGGAAGCTCGTCGTCGACTGCGTCAACCCGCTCGGCTTCGACAAGAAGGGCGCGTACGCGCTGAAGCCGGAGGAGGGCAGCGCCGCCGAACAGGCCGCCGCCCTGCTGCCCGACTCCCGCGTCACCGCGGCCTTCCACCACCTCTCGGCCGTGCTGCTCGCGGACCCGGAGATCGAGCAGATCGACACCGACGTCATGGTCCTCGGCGAGGAGCGGGCCGACGTCGAGATCGTGCAGGCGCTCGCCGGCCGCATCTCCGGCATGCGCGGCGTCTTCGCGGGCCGGCTGCGCAACGCCCACCAGGTCGAGTCCCTGGTCGCCAACCTGATCTCGGTGAACCGGCGCTACAAGGCCCACGCGGGCCTGCGGGTGACGGACGTCTGAGACGAGGGCCCCCGGGACGGCGAGGTCCTTACGGGGGACGCGGACGATCCGGGGGCGGGGCGGGCGAGGTGCGTGGGGGACACTGGTGGCAAGCAGTGTCCCCCCGAAGGAGCCGACCCCATGCCCCGCCTCGCTCTCTACGCCCTCGCCGTCTGTGTCCTCTCCGTGGCCGCGGCCGTCGTCTCGTTCGTCCAGGGCAGCTGGCTGGGCGTCGTGTGGGTGCTGCTCGCGGGCCTGTCCTCGAACATGACCTGGTACTACGCGCGCCGCGGCCGGGTGCGCGCGGACTCCGGTCCGGTCAGCGGCTGACGGTGCAGAACTCGTCGACGCCGTCCCAGAAGCGGTAGAGGTCCTGACCGCAGTACCGCTGCACGTCGTCGATGCCGAGGCCGCCCAGGATCGAGTAGATCGCGTCGAAGAACGCGGTGTTCACCGACGGGATCCACAGCACGGCGAACACCGCGAGCAGGCCGAACGGCGCGAACGGCTCGACCTGGCGCCTGATCCCGTACGACAGCCACGGCTCGATCACTCCGTAGCCGTCGAGGCCCGGGACCGGCAGGAAGTTCAGGATCGCGGCCGTCACCTGGAGCAGGGCGAGGAACGCCAGCGCGTAGCGGAACGCGTCCGGGACACCGTCCAGGGCGCCGAGCCAGAACGGCGCCGTGCACACGACGGCGAACAGTACGTTCGTCAGCGGACCGGCCGCGGAGATCAGGCTGTGCTTCCAGCGGCCCTGGATGCGGTTCCGTTCGATGAAGACCGCGCCGCCGGGCAGGCCGATCCCGCCCATGATCACGAAGATCACCGGCAGGACGATGCTCAGCAGGGCGTGCGTGTACTTCAGCGGGTTCAGCGTCAGATAGCCCTTGGCGCCGATCGAGATGTCGCCGCTGTGCAGGGCGGTGCGCGCGTGCGCGTACTCGTGCAGGCACAGGGAGACGATCCAGGCGGCCGTCACGAACAGGAACACGGCCAGCCCGGGCTGCTCGGCGAACCCGGTCCAGGTCGCCCAGGCGGTCACCGCCATGACGGCCACGATCCCGACGAAGACGGGGCTGATCCTCCGGTCGCTGCGGCGGGTCGCGGCGGTGGTCATGGGGCTCCCTGGACTGGCTGGACTGACGGCACGTGTGCTCGGGCCTGCCCGACCGTACCGGGCTCACGCGGAAAACGTCTCGCCAAGGGCCATTGGTTCCGGGGAGGGTGGGGGCGGACGCCCGTTCCGGCGTCACCGGCCGGGCAGGGAGGGGGCGCCCCCGGGCGGGCCTGCGCCGGGCGGCCGCCGGACCGCCGTACCCGGGCGGCTGTACCTCGGCGGCGGCGGACGGACGCGGCGGAGGGAGACGGGGGCGGAGACGGGGGGCGGGGGCGGGGCAGGCTATGAAGCGGCCCGGACCGGAGAACATGACCGGTGGCCCGGACTTGGCGGTGGCCTGGATCGGGACGTGTCTTGGGCCGGGCGGTGGCCCGGTTCGGTTGGCGGCCCGGTTCGGGCGGTGGCCCGGACCCGAGCCGCCCGAGTTCCGCCGGGCCTGTGCCGAACCCGCGACGTGCCGACCCGTGCTCTGCCTCTCTCGCCCCGGCCCGCCGGCCCGCCGACGCCACGCCCCCGCCGCCCCCGGTCCCCGCCGAACTCGACGGACCCCGACCCCGCACCCCACGCCACCGGAGACAATGGACCCCGTGCGCTACCGCATCCTCGGAACCACCCAGGCACTCCGCCCCGACGGCACGGCCGTCCCGGTCGGCGGGGCGCGGCTGCGCGCCCTGCTGACCGTCCTCGCGCTGCGGCCCGGACGGACCGTCTCCGCGGCCGTGCTGGTCGACGAGGTGTGGGACGGCGACCCGCCCGCGGACGCGCCCGGCGCGCTCCAGGCACTGGTGGGCCGGCTGCGCCGGGCTCTCGGAGCGGGCGCCGTCGAGTCGGTGGACGGCGGCTACCGGCTGGCCGCCGCCGCCGACGACATCGACCTGAACCGCTTCGAGCGGCTCGCGGGGGAGGGCACCCGCGCCCTCGCGGACGGCGACCCCGCCAAGGCCGCCGCCGTCCTGGACGACGCCCTCGCCCTGTGGCAGGGCCCGGCCCTCGCCGATCTCCCGGACCGCACCGCCGAGTCCGCCCGCTGGGAGACCCGGCGGCTCGACGTGCACCGGGCCCGCCTGGCCGCGGCCCTCGCGCTGGGCCGGGCCGAGCAGGTGCTGCCCGAGCTGAGCGCCCTGTGCGATCTGCATCCGCTCGACGAGCCGCTGCACGTCCTGCGGCTGCGCGCCCTGCGCGACGCCGGCCGGCCCGCCGCAGCCCTCGCCGCCTACGAGTCCGTCCGCGCCCACCTCGCCGACCGGCTGGGCTCGGACCCGGGCCCTGAACTGCGCGCCCTGCACGCGGAACTCCTGACCTGGGACACGGCTCCCGGACCGGCCGGAACCCGGGGGCGGACCCGGTCGGGCCCCGTGAACCCGGCGGCGCCCGGCCCCTCCCGGCACGCTCACACCACCGGCCCGGCGCGCGGCACCGCGGGCCCGCGGGGCACGGCCGACGGCCGGCCCGGCCCGGCGGGCGGGTCCCTCCCCTTCTCCCCGAGCACCGCCACGACGGCCGCCCCGGGAACGGCCACCACCGGCCCGCGCGGGGCCGCGCCCTCCCGGAACGGCGCGGGACCCGCCACGGGCGGCGCCGTCCGTGAGCCGGGTGCGGGGAGCCCGCTTCCTCCCGCCGCCCTGCCGCCCGGCAACCTGCGCGCCCGGCTCACCTCCTTCGTCGGCCGCGAGTCGGACATCGATGCCATCCGCGGGGACCTCGCGGGCGCCCGCCTCGTGACGCTGCTCGGGCCCGGCGGAGCCGGCAAGACACGGCTCTCGCAGGAGGTCGGCGAGGCCCTGGCCCCCGCGCTGCCGGACGGCGTCTGGCTGGCCGAACTCGCCCCCGTCGACGACCCGAAGGCCGTGCCCGAGGCCGTCCTGACCGCCGTCGGCGCCCGCGAGACCGTGCTGCGCGGCGCCGGAGCCGAGGAGATGCGGGCCGTCGCCGACCGGCACGACGACCCGCTGACCCGGCTCGCCGAACACTGCGGCAGACGCCGCATGCTGATCGTCCTCGACAACTGCGAGCACGTCGTGGACGCCGCCGCCCACCTCGCCGAGGCACTCCTGGAACGCTGCCCGGGACTGACCGTGCTGGCCACCAGCCGCGAACCCCTCGGCGTACCGGGGGAGTTGGTGCGCCCCGTGGATCCGCTGCCGGAGCCCGTCGCGCTGCGGCTGCTCGCCGACCGGGGCGCCGCCGCCCGCGCCGGCTTCCGCGTCGAGGACGATCCGGAGGCGGCCGCGGAGATCTGCCACCGCCTCGACGGCCTCCCGCTCGCCATCGAACTCGCCGCCGCCCGGCTGCGGATGCTCAGCCCCCGGCAGATCGCCGACCGGCTCGACGACCGCTTCCGGCTGCTCACCTCGGGCAGCCGCACCGTACTGCCCCGCCAGCAGACGCTGCGCGCCGTCGTCGACTGGTCCTGGGACCTGCTCGACGAGGCCGAACGGGACGCCCTGCGAAGGCTGTCCGTCTTCGCCGGAGGCTGCGACCTGGCCGGCGCCGAGGCCGTCTGCGGTCCGGCCGCACTGGACGTCCTCGGCTCGCTCGTCGACAAGTCCCTTGTCGTCGCGGCCCCTTCGGGCGAGGGCGGGATGCGCTACCGGCTGCTGGAGACCGTCGCCGAGTACGCGGCGGAACGCCTCGACGAGTCCGGCGGCCGCGAGCCCACCGAGCGAGCCCACCTCACGTACTACCGCGAACTCGCCCGCACCACCGACCCGTTGCTGCGCGGCCCCGAGCAGCGGGCCGCCATCGAGGTCATCGAGCGGGAGTACGAGAACCTGCGCACCGCCCTGCGCCGCGCGGTCGCCGCACGGGACGAGCAGGAGTCCCTGTGCATGGTCCTCTCGCTGGCCTGGTACTGGCAGATCCGCGACCAGCGCGTCGACGCCCGCGCCTGGTCCAGCGAGGTGATGGCACTGGGACCCGACCCCTTCCTGCCGCCCGCCGCCCTGGTCGCCCCGTTGTACGAGCGGTGCACGGACGCGCCGCCGCCGATGCGCGCGGAGATCCTCGACGAGGCCCGGCGCGGCGTCCATCTGTTCCATCTGGCCTACATGGACATGGACATGGACGCCTGGCAGACCCCCGAGGCGCGGGAGAAGCTCCGCACGATCGCCGCGACCTACGAACCGGGCACGCCGCAGACCTGCCGCAGCCCCGGCAACCTCTGGTTCTACGCGGTGCTCCTCACCGGCACCCTGGAGCAGGTCACCGCGGTCATCGACGCGTCGGTCCGCACCTGCCGCGAACTCGGCTACGAGTGGGAGCTGGCCGCCGCCCTCCAGATGCGGGCCAACATCCACGCCAACCGCGCCGACCTGGCGGGCGACGCCACCGCGGACGCGGACGACGCACTGGCGATCTTCGTCCGGATCGGCGACGCCTGGGGAGCCGCCGAGTCGCTCTCCGCCCGCGGCGAGTCCCACGAACGCACCGGCGACTACGCGGCCGCCGCGGCGGACTACGCGGAGGCCGCCCGGTACGCGGAGCAGCTCGGCGCCCGCGCCCAGCAGGCGGTCCTGACCGTCCGGCTCGCCAGCATGCACATCGAGCTGGGGGACACCGAGCGGGGCGAGCGGATGCTGCGCGAGGTGCTGGCCGACGGCAACGGCGCCCACAACGAGGCCATGCCCGCGGCCCGGCTCTTCCTCACGACCTGGCTGGGCCGCAGCGACCGCGTCAGCGAGGCACGCGAACAACTGCGTTTGCTGCGCGAGCAGTTCGGGGCCAGCACCTTCATGGTCTTCGACGGGTTCGTGGTCGGTCTCGAGGCCTGGCTCGACACGATCGAGGGGCGGCACGCGAGCGCGCTGGACAACGCCCGCCGCGCGGTGGAGCAGTCCATCGACCCGCTCGCCAAGATGATCGCCCCGCACATGGTCTCCGCGCACCTGACCACCGCGGCCATCGCGCTCACGGGCCTGGACGACGGTCGCCGGGTCCGTGACGCGGCGCGGCTGCTGGGCGCCGCCGACGGGCTGCTGCCGCCGGGGCACTTCGCCGGCCCGATGGAGGCGGAGGTGCGCCGGCAGGCCGAGACGGGCGCGCGCGCCCTGCTGGACGACGCGGACTTCGCGGCCGCGTACGCGGAAGGCGACGGCCTCTCCGCGGAGGAGGCCGCCGCCCTCGTCTGAGACGCGACGCGAACCGGCGGGCCATGGCTCCGGAGGCCGTGGCCCGCTGTGAACGTCAGCTCTTGGTACGGAACTTGTGGATCGCGATCGGCGCCATCACCACCGTCAGTCCGGCGGTCCAGGCCAGCGTCACCCACAGGTCGTGGGCGACCGGGCCGCCGACCATCAGGCCACGTGCGCTGTCCGCGAGCGCGGACAGCGGGTTGTAGTCGGTGAAGTTCTGCAGCCAGCCCGGCATGGTCTGGGTGGGCGAGAAGATCGACGAACCGAACTGGAGGGGCATCAGGACCAGGAAGCCCATCGCCTGGACGGACTGGGCGTTCTTCATCGTCACGCCGAGGACCAGGAAGATCCACATCAGGGCGGAGCCGAACAGCGTCGCGAGTCCGACGGCGGCGAACAGGCCAGGCCAGTTCTCGATGTCGAAGCCGACGAGCACGCCCACGATCAGGAGGATCGTCGTGGCGACCAGCATCCGCATCAGCTCCACCACGATCTTGGCGAAGAGCACCGATCCCTGACCGATCGGCAGGGTCCGGAAGCGGTCCATGACGCCGGTGTGGAAGTCCTGGTTGAAGCCGGTGCCGACGGCCGTGGCGATGTTCATGCCCATCATGGCCAGCAGGCCGGGCACGACGTACTGCACGTACTGCTGCTGTCCGCCGCCCAGCGACTGGCCGATGGAGCCGCCGAAGACGTACACGAAGAGCAGGGTGAAGACGACCGGCATCAGGACGGCGTCGAACATCGACTCGGGGTCCTGACGGATCCACAGCAGGTTGCGGCGTACCAGGGCGCCGATGTGGCGGGCGTGCGCGCGGGGCGAGATGCGGGAGTCGCCCTCGGCGGCGAGGGGGGCTTCCAGAACGGCGGTACTCATGCGGAGACCTCCTCGTAGGCGCGGGCGGGGATCTCGTCCTGCGGGGCACTGGCCTTGTGGCCGGTGAGGGACAGGAACACCTCGTCCAGACTGGGCAGTTCGGTGGAGATGGCGGCGATGGTGATGCCGCGCGCGGTGACCGCGCCGACGACGGCGGTGAGCTGCTCGTCGCTGAGGATCGGGACCAGCACGCTGCCGGTCTCGCTGTCCACGATCGTCGTGGCGAGGCCGGTGAGCCCCATGTCGTCGAACATGGCGGCCAGCGGGCGCAGTTGCAGCGGGTCCAGCGGGCGGATCCGCAGCGTGCGGCCGCCGACGCGGGCCTTCAGCTCGTCGACCATGCCGTTCGCGATGACCTTGCCGCGGTCGATGACCGTCAGCTCGGAGGCCAACTGCTCGGCCTCCTCCATGTACTGGGTGGTGAGCAGCACGGTGACGCCGTCGGCGACCATGCGCTTGACCTCCTGCCACACCTCGTTGCGGGTGCGCGGGTCGAGGCCGGTCGTCGGCTCGTCCAGGTACAGCACGGCCGGGCTGCCGATCATCGAGGCGGCCAGGTCGAGCCGGCGGCGCATACCGCCGGAGTACGTGGACGCCGGGCGCTTGGCGGCGTCGGTGAGGGAGAAGCGCTCCAGGAGCTCGTCGGCCCGCTTGCGGGCGTCCTTGCGCGGCAGGTCGAGCAGCCGCCCGATCATGTAGAGGTTCTCCCAGCCCGGGAGCTTCTCGTCGACCGAGGCGTACTGGCCGGTCAGCCCTATCACCCGGCGCAGCTGCCGGGGCTGCTTCAGTACGTCGTACCCGGCGACCGTGGCCTGGCCGGCGTCCGGGGTGACCAGGGTGGACAGGCAACGGACGAGGGTGGTCTTGCCGGCGCCGTTGGGGCCCAGTACGCCGAGGACGGTTCCCTCGCGCACATCCAGGTCGACCCCGTCCAGCGCCTTGGTCTCGCCGTAGTGCTTGACCAGACCCCGTACGGTGACGGCGCTGCGGCCGGTCGCAGCTTGTCGGGGCGTGTTGTCGATTCGCGTCATGTCCACAAGGTGTCAGCCACCACCGACAAACGACCGACAGGATGCCTACAGCTCCCCGACTGCTACCGATAGGTCGCCGACAGTCGGCCGACAGGACGGGGGAGAACGGGCGGCGGAGTGCCGAGGAACCCGGAAAAGGCGACAACCCGCCGACGGGGGAAGATCGGCGGGTTGCCTTGGTGCCGCAGTGGCTCGGGGGGCCCGGCGAGGACACCCGGGGCACAGGGCGCCGAGTCCTCGCCGGACCTCGGTGGGGCTAGTGGACGGAGTGCTCGTCGAGCGGGAACGTCCCGCCGACCACGTCCTCGGCGAACGAGCGGGCCGCGTCGCCCATGACCTGGCGCAGGTCGGCGTACTTCTTGACGAACTTCGGCACCTTGCCGCCGGTCAGACCGAGCATGTCGGTCCACACCAGGACCTGCGCGTCGGTCTCCGCGCCCGCGCCGATACCGACGGTCGGGATCTGCAGCGTGCGCGTCACCTCGGCCGCGAGCTCCGCCGGGACCAGTTCGAGGACGACGGCGAAGGCGCCCGCGTCCTGGACGGCCTTGGCGTCCCGCAGCAGTTGCTGCGCGGCCTCCTCGCCCCGGCCCTGCACGCGGTAGCCCATCGAGTTCACGGACTGCGGGGTGAGGCCGATGTGCGCCATCACCGGGATGCCCGACTCCACCAGCAGCTCGATCTGGCGGTGCGAACGCTCGCCGCCCTCCAGCTTGACCGCGCCCACCCCGGCCTCCTTGACCAGCCGGGTCGCCGAGCGCAGCGCCTGCACCGGACCCTCCTGGTAGGAGCCGAACGGCAGGTCGCCGACGATCAGGGCACGGCTGGTGCCCCGGACGACCGCGGCGGACAGCATGGTCATCTCGTCCATGGTGACGGGGACGGTGGTCTCGTACCCCAGGTGGCAGTTGCCGGCCGAGTCGCCGACGAGCATGACCGGGATGCCGGCCTCGTCGAAGACGGACGCGGTCATCGCGTCGTAGGCCGTCAGCATGGGCCACTTCTCGCCGCGCTCCTTGGCGGCGGTGATGTCGCGCACCGTGATACGGCGGGTGCTCTTTCCTCCGTACAGCGCCTTGCTGCTGTCGGTGGCCTTGAGGGCACCTTCCGCAGGCTGCTTCTGGGCAGCCGAAAGCTGCGTCATCGCAACGGCTCCTTCTGTCATCTCGTGGCGCCCTGACGGCGTCCCCGGATCACCTCCATGGTGGCATCTCGTGCCACGCTCGGCTAGACCGGGCCCGCCGCCCCCGGTGTCTGCCGCGCCACTACCGCTCTCCGAGGGGCCCGGCTCCGACCCGAGACCTGGGTCGTCCAGGGCGCGGCCCGGGTCCGTTCGTAAGTTCTGCGTAAAGCCTTTCCGATACGAGACGGTGCCGTATCGAATATCCTCTAGGGTGTTCGTCATGACAACTTCCGCTCCTCCGTCCGATCGGCGTGTGCCCGAGGCGGTGCACCGGCGCCGCTGGGCGATCCTCGGCGTGCTGATGCTCAGCCTGCTGATCGTGGTGCTCGACAACTCGATCCTGAACGTCGC
This sequence comes from Streptomyces sp. NPDC048643, assembly GCF_040650615.1. Lineage (NCBI taxonomy): Bacteria > Bacillati > Actinomycetota > Actinomycetes > Kitasatosporales > Streptomycetaceae > Streptomyces > Streptomyces sp. NPDC048643. The sequence goes on along the minus strand of NZ_JBEZHO010000010.1, from coordinate 111,521 downwards.
GATCAAGACGATCTCGACCCCGGCGCCCACCGGTCTCGGCGCCACCCAGGGCGAGCTGGAGTGGGCCATCAACGCCTACACGCTCGTCTTCGCCGGACTGCTGTTCACCGCGGGCCTCCTCGGCGACCGGCTCGGCCGCAAGAAGGTCCTGCTCGCCGGTCTCGCCGTGTTCGGCATCGGATCCGCGCTCGCCGCCGAGTCCGGCTCGCCGGTCCAGCTGATCGTGTTCCGCGCGCTCATGGGCTTCGGCGCCGCCTTCGTGATGCCCGCGACCCTCGCCGTCCTGATGAACGTCTTCGAGCGCGACGAGCAGCCCAAGGCCATCGGCATCTGGGCCGGCGGTGTCGGCCTCGCCATCGCGATCGGCCCGATCACGGGCGGCGTCCTGCTCGACCACTTCTGGTGGGGCTCGGTCTTCCTGATCAACGTACCGATCGTGATCCTCGCGATCGGCCTGATGATCTGGCTGGTCCCCGACTCACGCGACCCGAACCCCGGACGCCTCGACCCGGTCGGCGTCGTCCTGTCGGTCGTCGGCCTCGTCCTGCTCGTCTACGGCATCATCAAGGGCGGTCAGCTCGCCGACTTCACCGACCCGCAGGTCCTCGCGACCATCGGCGCCGGTCTCGTGGTCCTCATCGGCTTCGTCATCTTCGAGAAGCGCAGCGACCACCCGTCGATCGACGTCTCGTACTTCCAGAACAAGGTCTTCTCCGCGGCCATCTCGGCCATCGCGTTGGTCTTCTTCGCGCTCATGGGCGTGACCTTCTTCTCGGTCTTCTACACCCAGAGCGTGCGCGGCTACTCGCCGCTGCAGACCGGCCTGCTGATGCTGCCGCTGGCCGCCGCCCAGATCATCTTCGCGCCCCGCGCCCGGCTGGTCGTCGACCGCTTCGGCAACCGAGCCACCTGCACCGCCGGCCTCGTCATCATCGCCGCGATGCTCGCCGCGTTCGCCACGCTGGACGCCGACACACCGATCTGGATCCTGGAGGTCATCTTCTTCCTGATGGGCACCGGCATGGCGCACATCATGACCCCGACCAGCGTCGTCATCATGCAGGCGCTGCCCCGAGAGAAGGCGGGCTCCGCGTCCGCGCTCAGCAACACCTTCCGCCAGGTCGGCGGCGCCCTCGGTATCGCCGTCCTCGGCTCCGTGCTCTCCACGGCCTACCGCAACGGCATCGAGGACAAGCTCTCCCTCGTCCCGGCGCCGCTGCGGCACACCGCGGGCGAGTCCATCGAGGCCACTCTCGGCGTCGCCGCCAAGCTCGGACCGCAGGGCAGGGCCCTCGTCACCCCGGCGAACGACGCCTTCCTGCACGCCATGCACGTCACCGCCCTGTGCGGCGCGGGTGTCGCGGTCATCGGCGCGGTGGTCGTCGCCCTGTTCCTGCCGGGCCGCCCGCCGGCCCAGCAAGCGGGCGAGGACGAGGCCGAGTTGGTGACGGCCACCCCCGCACCGGCCGGACAGGACTGATCACGGCGTACGGAACCGCGGGCACCCCCACCGGGCGGGTGCCCGCCGTCGCCGTACACGGGGGGACAATGACAGCAGGTCGACCGATGGGAACGGAGTTCGACGTGAGTCTCGCGGAAAGCCGTGACGGGCAGGGGTGCCCCAACCGGGGAAGGCCCCGCAGCGAGGCCGTGGAGCGCGCCATCATCGAGGGCGTGATGAAACTCCTGGAAGAGGGAGTTCCGCTCGCGGACATCTCCATCGAGCGCCTCGCCCGCACCGTCGGCGTCGGCAAGGCGACCATCTACCGCCGCTGGAGCGGCAAGGACGAGCTCTTCGTCGACGTGATGCGCGCCGCCGAACCCCAGGACCCCGAACTCCCCGGCGTCTCCATGCGCGACGACCTCGTCGTCCTGCTGGAATCGCTGCGCCGCCGCGGCCTGGCCAGCCGCTCCTCGGCGATCCTGCACAACGTGCACGCCCAGATGAAGAGCAGCCCCAAACTGTGGGCCGCGTACGACGCCACGGTCATCTCCCCCCGCCGTCGGCTCGGCTACGAGGTGCTGCGCCGCGGCCAGGAGAACGGCGAACTCCGCGCCGACGTCGACATCGAACTCCTCAACGACATGTTCGTCGGCCCGCTGCTCGTGCGGACCGTGCTGCGCCCCGACACCCATCTGCCCGAGGGCCTCGCCGAACAGGTCGTCGACACGCTGTTGGAGGGCCTGCGCCCCGCCCGGCCGTGAACCGGACTGTTTCTGACGGTGCGAATGTGCGCGTTTCGTCACAGAGGGCATGCCACGGGCCTCCGAACGGAACTCCGGACGCGAAGTTGTACGTCCCCTTGCCTGTACGGCCGTCCCGGACGGCGAGAACGACACCGAACATCCCCTAGGGTCGTAGTCGAGGGGCAGACGGTGCGCACGGCAGTTTGTGAGGCGACGGTATGGCGCAGGCGTATATGACGGAGACGGGCAGCGGCGGCCACGGGCCGGACCGCAGAGGATCCCGGTTCCGGCGCCTGTTCGACGGCTGGCGCGGGGACCGCGGCATCTGGCGGCGTGGCCTGGTCCTCGCCGCGATCGCGATCCTCCTCGCCCTGGTGATGCTCACGCACGCGCAGATCCCCAACCGGATCGGCAACCTCGGCAGCCTCACCGAGACGTTCCTGCCCTGGGCCGGACTCCTCATCCCGGTCCTGCTGGTCCTCGCCCTGGTGCGCAAGTCCGTCACGGCCCTGATCGCCGTGCTGCTGCCCGCGGTCGTCTGGCTGAACGTCTTCGGCGGGCTGCTCACCGACAAGACCGGCAGCGGCGGCGACCTCACCGTCGCCACCCACAACGTCAACGCCGACAACCCGGACCCGTCCGGCACCGCCCGCGACGTGGCCGCCTCCGGCGCCGACGTGCTGGCCCTGGAGGAGCTGACGGCGTCCGCCGTGCCGGTGTACGAGCGGGCGCTCGCCCCGACGTACAAGTACCACTCGGTGCAGGGCACCGTCGGGCTCTGGAGCAAGTACCCCCTCAGCGGTATCCGGCCCGTGGACATCAAGCTGGGCTGGACGCGCGCCATGCGCGCGACCGTGACCGCACCGGCCGGCCAGGTCGCCGTGTACGTCGCCCACCTGCCGTCGGTGCGCGTGAAGATGGAGGCCGGGTTCACCGCCCGGCAGCGCGACAAGAGCGCCGACGCGCTCGGCGAGGCCATCGCCGACGAGCCGCTGAAGCAGGTCGTCCTGCTCGGTGACCTCAACGGCACGATGAACGACCGCGCCCTGAACGCCGTCACCGCGCAGATGCGCTCCACCCAGGGCGCGGCGGGCAGCGGGTTCGGATTCAGCTGGCCGGCGTCGTTCCCGATGGCCCGGATCGACCAGATCATGGTCAAGGGCATCGAGCCGGTGACCTCGTGGACCCTGCCCGAGACCGGCAGCGACCACCTCCCGGTCGCCGCCCGCGTCACGATGGACGCAACCGCCTCTTAACCTCCTGGAATATTGGGCCCGGCAGACTTTGTTCACCGGCTGAACTTAACGTTCGATCCGCGACCCGCACACATGGCCGTGTGCGGGTCGAGCCGTGCGCCCGCGACCCCGTACGCCCCCGCGTGCGCACGCGACCCGCTCGTCCCCGCTTCTTGTGAAAGGCCTCTCATGCCTCTGGCCCTGCTCGCCCTCGCCGTGGGCGCCTTCGGCATCGGCACCACCGAGTTCGTCATGATGGGGCTGCTGCCCGACGTCGCCGACGACCTGCACATATCCATACCGACCGCGGGACACCTCGTCTCGGCGTACGCGCTCGGAGTCGTGATCGGCGCCCCGCTGCTCGCCGCGGCCACCGCCCGGATGTCGCGCCGCACCGTCCTCATCTCCCTGATGGGCCTCTTCGTGGTGGGCAACGCGCTCTCCGCGTTCGCCCCCGACCACCACTGGCTGCTCGCCGCCCGCTTCCTGAGCGGTCTGCCGCACGGTGCCTTCTTCGGCGTCGGCGCCGTCGTCGCCACCGGCCTGGTCGCCCCCGAACGCAAGGCCCGCTCCGTGTCGCTGATGTTCCTCGGCCTGACCGTCGCGAACATCGTCGGTGTCCCGGTCGCCACGGCGATGGGCCAGCACCTGGGCTGGCGCGCCACCTTCCTCGGCGTGAGCGTGATCGGCGTCGCCGCCATCGCCTCGCTGTTCCTGCTGATCCCGCACGACCGCGCGCACGCCTCCGAGGGCGGCCTGCGCGGCGAGCTGGCCGCGCTGCGCTCGCTGCCCGTCTGGCTCGCCCTCGGGACGACCGTGGCGGGCTTCGGCGCGCTCTTCTCCGCGTACAGCTACATCACGCCCATGCTCACGGACTCCGCCGGATACGCCGAGGGCAGCGTCACCCTGCTGCTGGCGCTCTTCGGTGTCGGCGCGACCGCGGGCAACCTGCTCGGCGGCCGGCTCGCGGACCACTCGCTGCGCGGCACCCTCTTCGGCGGCCTGGTCTCCCTGGTCGCGGTCCTCGCGCTCTTCCCGGTCCTCATGGGAGCCCAGTGGAGTGCCGCCGTGGGCGTGACCCTGCTCGGCACGGCGGCCTTCGTCACCGGCTCGCCGCTCCAGCTCATGGTCATGGAGAAGGCCGCGGCGGCACCGTCCCTCGCGTCCTCCGCGAACCAGGCCGCGTTCAACCTCGCGAACGCCGGCGGCGCCTGGATCGGCGGGCTCGCCCTGGCCGCGGGCTTCGGCGCGACGTCGCCGGCCGTCGCCGGGGCCGGGCTCGCGGTCCTCGGCATCGCGGTGGCGGGCACGGCCTACGCGGTGGACCGGAGCCGCACGACGCGGCCGGTCCCGCACGCGCGCGTGGTCGCCGCGGGCGTGCCCGACCGGCAGGAGGCGCTGCGCCGCTGAGACGGACCCGAGGGCGCGGCGCCGCCGGAACCCGCCCGGGGCGCGGCGCCCGCCCAACGGCCGGCCCCGGTCGCCGGGAGACCGGCCCCCGGTCTTCCCGGAGGGGTCAGTCCTCGGTCTCCGGGGGGTCGAAGCGGGCCAGGTCGCGCAGCCACGTGCGGGCCGAACTGTCGGACGGCGCACGCCAGTCGCCACGCGGTGAGAGCGAACCACCCGCCGAGACCTTCGGCCCGTTCGGCATGGCCGAGCGCTTGAACTGCGCGAACCCGAAGAAGCGGCGGCAGAACACGTCCAGCCAGCGCCGGATCTCCGGCAGGTCGTACGCGCCCCGCTTCGCCGCCGGGAAGTTGGGCGGCCAGGCGCCCGCGTCCGGGTCGTGCCACGCGTGCCAGGCCAGGAAGGCGATCTTCGACGGCCTGAAGCCGTAGCGCAGCACGTAGAACAGGGTGAAGTCGTGCAGGGCGTACGGGCCGATCCGCGACTCGGTGGACTGCATCTCCTCGCCCGGTACGAGCTCCGGGCTGATCTCCGTGTCGAGGATCGCGGCGAGCGTCCGGTCGGTGTCCTCGCCGAACTGGCCGCTGCCGATGACCCACCGGATCAGATGCTGGATCAGGGTCTTGGGCACACCCGAGTTGACGTTGTAGTGGCTCATCTGGTCGCCCACGCCGTACGTGGACCAGCCGAGCGCCAGCTCCGACAGGTCACCGGTCCCGAGCACGATGCCGCCCCGCTGGTTGGCGAGCCGGAACAGGTAGTCGGTGCGCAGCCCCGCCTGGACGTTCTCGAAGGTGACGTCGTACACGGGCTCGCCGGAGGCGAAGGGATGGCCCATCTCGTCCAGCATCAGCCGGGCGGTCGGCGTGATGTCCAGCTCGGCCGCGGTGACACCGAGGGAGCGCATCAGCTCGTGCGCGTTGCCCTTGGTGTGGTCGCTGGTGGCGAAGCCGGGCAGGGTGAAGGCGAGGATGTCGCTGCGCGGGCGGCCGGCCCGGTCCATCGCGCGGGCCGCGACGATCAGCGCGTGGGTGGAGTCGAGACCGCCCGACACCCCGATGACCACCTTCGGGCCACCGATCGCCGCGAGCCGCTGCTGGAGCCCCGCGACCTGGATGTTGTACGCCTCGTAGCAGTCCTGGGCCAGCCGGTCGGGGTCCGCGGGCACGAACGGGAAACGTTCGACGCGGCGCCGCAGGCCCAGGTCACCGGTCGGCGCGTCGAGCCGGAACGACAGCGTCCGGAACTCGGCGGTGCGGGTGGCGTGGGTGCGCCGGTTGTCGTCGAAGCTGCCGGTCCGCAACCGCTCCTGCCGCAGCAGGTCGAGGTCGACGTCCGCCACGGCGAACTGGTCGTCGAGCGGGAAGCGGTCGGACTCGGCCAGCAGCGCCCCGTTCTCGTAGATCATGGTCTGGCCGTCCCAGGACAGGTCCGTGGTCGACTCGCCCAGCCCGGCCGCCGCGTACACGTACGCGGCGATGCAGCGTGAGGACGCCGAACGGCACATCAGCTTGCGGTCCTCGGCCCGGCCGACGGTGATCGGGCTGCCGGAGAGGTTGGCGAGGACGGTGGCGCCCGCCAGGGCCGCCTCGGCGCTCGGCGGCACCGGCACCCACATGTCCTCGCAGATCTCCGCGTGCAGCACCAGGCCCGGTACGTCGTCGGCGGCGAACAGGAGGTCCGTGCCGAACGGCACCGTCTCGTCGTCGAGCCGCATCGTGCCGCCGCGCTCGTCGTCGCCCGCCGCGATCTGCCGGCGTTCGTAGAACTCCCGGTAGTTCGGCGGGTACGACTTGGGCACGACACCGAGGACCCGGCCCCGGTGCACGACCACCGCGCAGTTGTAGACGCGGTTGCGGTGACGCAGCGGGGCGCCCACGACCAGGACCGGCAGCAGTTCCGCCGACCCCGCCACCACCGTACGGAGCGCTTCCTCGACCTGGTCGAGCAGCGCGTCCTGGAGCAGCAGGTCCTCGATCGAGTAGCCGCACAGCCCCATCTCCGGGAAGACGGCGACGGCGACCCCCTCGTCGGCGCACCTGCGCGCCTGGCGCAGCACCGCCTCGGCGTTGGCGTGCGGGTCCGCGATGACGGTGTGGCCCGTGCAGGCGGCGACGCGTGCGAAGCCGTGCTGATAGAGCGACCGGAAGTTCAGAGGAGGCACCCGGCCAGTGTAATCGTCAGAGCGACGCGATGGCGTGGGGGTGGCCGGTGGACCACGTCTTCGGTGCCCGCCGGACGCCCGAGCGGCGGGCGTGGGTCCCTCGGACGCGGATCCGGGAGAAAGCGCGATGCGCCCGCCTCCCTGGAGAGGCGGGCGCATCGCGTGTGCGTGCCGGTCAGTGACGGCTGTACGAGCTGACGTAGCCCGGGGCGGGGGAGCCCACACCGGTCACGTCGTCGTAGCCCTTCACGGCCTTCAGCGAGCTGTCCGCGCCGAGCGTGCGCACCGAGGTGAGCAGACCGTCCGCCGCGTCGATGCCGTTCGCGAAGTCGACGCGCGCCACGGCGAGTCCGGAACCCTTGACGGGGTGGTCCGTGACGTCGTGGTACGCCTTCGAGCCGGCCCTGGAGTAGATCGACGGGTTGGCGAAACCGATCGCCTTGCCGCCGCGCGCCTCCTGGGCGAGCGCCTGGACCGCCGCGATCACCGGAGCGGCGAGCGAGGTGCCGCCGATGCGGTACTCGCTGTACTGCTCGGTCCCGTCCGGGAAGGTCTGCGTCTGGCCGACCTTGAAACCGGTGTTGGGGTCGGCGATCGCCGAGATGTCGGGGACGACCCGGTTGCCCGCGGCGTTGTTCGCCTTGGCCAGCGCGTTCGGGACGACGCCCTTCTGGTAGTACGGCTCCGCCACGGTCTTGCTCGTGCCGCCGCCGGCGCCCGAGGTGAACGCGCCCGGGAACCCGGTCCAGCTCTTGCCGTCCTCGGACAGCGAGGCCTTCTCGGTGCCCCAGCCGGTCTCCCACAGGTACTTGTCGCCCTTGCCGACCGCCAGCGAGGTACCGCCGACCGCCGTCACCCAGGCCGAGTTGGCCGGGGTGTCGACCTGCTTCGTGCCGGTGTTGGCGACCTCGTCGCCGTTGTCACCGGAGGAGAAGTAGAAGCCGATGCCCTCGACCGCGCCGAACTGGAAGACCTGGTCGTAGGCGGCCGCGAGGTCCGGGGTCTGGTTGGCCTCGATGTCGCCCCACGAGTTGGAGACGATGTCGGCCAGGTGCCCGTCGACGATCTTGCTGAGCGAGTCGAGCAGGTCGTCGTCGTAGCAGGACGCGGCACCCACGTACGTGATGCTCGCGCCCGGCGCGACGGCGTGCACGGCCTCGACGTCGAGGGTCTCCTCGCCGTACCAGCCGGCCGCCCCGCACTCCTCGGTCTTCGTGTAACCCGCCGGCAGCACCTGACGGAGCTGGCTGGTGGAGTACTTCGCGTCACCGTGCTTGTTGGCGTAGGTGGCCGCGTCGTAGGCGATGGTCGGCGAGGCGTACGCGTCCGTGATGGCGACGCGGACGTTCTTGCCGGTGCGGCTGCCCGCGCCGTACGCGGCACGCAGCTGCTTGCCCGTGTATCCCTGCACGGCGTACGGGATCTTCTTCCCGTAGGCGGAGGGCAGGGCACTCGCGGTGTTCGAGCCGTAGTACGAGGAGAACGGCCCGGCGTTCTTGAACACCGCGTCCGGCGGCGGCAGTTGGTCCGCGTGCTGCGCCTTGTGCGGGGCGTTGTCCAGGCCGGTGACGGTCAGGACGGCGCCGTTCAGGGCGGCCGGCGCGGAAGCCGTCCTCGACGGCGCGCGGTAGGTCTTCTTGCCCTTGGTGAAGTTGTGCAGCTGCGTGCCGAACGCCTTCTCGGCGGCGGCCACGTCACCGGTGACGGAGACGTAGTGCTGCGTGGTTCCGGTGACCTTCAGGCCCGCGGACCGCAGCCACGAGGTCACCGCGGTGACCTGCGCCTTGGTGGCGCCGAAACGTGCCTGCGTCTTCTTGGCGCTCAGGTACTTGCCGTACGAGGCCGAGTTCGGGTCGGACACGGACCTGGCGTACGCGGCCAGACCCTTGGCGTCCCGGCCGGCGAGGTAGACCCGGGCCGAGACCTGGGAGCCGTCCGAAGCGGCGCCCTTGTCGGCCGTGGCGGTGGCCCACGCGGGCTTGGTGCCCGAGAGGGTGTCCCGGCTCGGACCGTCCGCGGCGTGGGCCGCGGGTATGCCGAACGCCAGCGCACCGGCGAGCAGCGGCAGTGTTGCTGCCATGCTCACTCCGGCACGCCTGGTGGCGCGATTGGATCTCATAGAACCCCCTGCGATGCGGTTCGTCGCATGTAGTGGTTGGTCGGTGAACCACGTGGGACCCCACGCCCTACCAGGGCGGGAGGAATGGATCACAGATGGGGGCCACTCTTTCGATGAACCGTTCATGCCAGGGGAATGAAAGAGCCAAGGAAACCCCAAGTGGCCGTGATTCACGGGTGTTTGGGGCGATTTGATGGATCTTCATGCCCAAGATCGAGGGTTTTCCCTCGGTCTGTCGGGATCGAGGGCAGGGTCGGAGCCAGGGCGCATGAAGGGGACGGTGCGACAGGGCGCGGCGGAACCGGCCGAAACGCAGGCCGGCGGCGGCGCCGTCCTCCTAGTCGCGCGGCTTGGCGCCCCGCTGCTTGAGCAGGCCGGCCATCAGGTCGAGCTCCGACTGCTGCGAGGCGACCATGCCCTGTGCGAGCCGCTTCTCCACGCCGACCGTGCACTTCTCGACGCAGCCCTCGGCCATGTGGATGCCACCCTTGTGGTGGTCGGTCATCAGCTGGAGGTAGAAGACCTCGGCCTGCTTCCCGTCCAGCGTTCCGAGCCGCTTCATCTCGGTGTTGGTGGCCATGCCCGGCATCAGCGAACCGTCCTTGCCGGAGGCCATGTCACCCATGCCCATCCAGGTCATCGGCGGGTCGGCCGACACCTTCGGCAGCTCCCACAGGTCGAGCCAGCCGAGCAGCATGCCCCGCTGGTTGGCCTGCGTCTGCGCGATGTCGTACGCGAGCCGCCGCACCTCCGTGCTCTTGGTGCGGTCCCGCACGATGTACGACATCTCGACGGCCTGCTGGTGGTGGACCGCCATGTCCCGGGCGAACCCCGCGTCGGCCGAGTCGGCGGCGGGCGCCCGTGTCCCCGAGTCGTCGCCGTCGGCCACCGCGTAGGTGATCGCCCCGGCCGCGACCAGCACGGCCGCGGCGCCGCCCGCGATCCACCCGAGGTGCCTCACTGGGAGAGACCGTTGGTGCAGGCTGCACCCGGCTCGGGCGTCTGCTTGCCCTGCACGAACTCCGAGAAGAACGCGTCGACGTTCTTGTCGGACGCGCTCGTCACCGTGCGCTGCTTGCCCCAGGCGCTCAGCGTGATCGGGTCCTTCTGGTCGTCGACCGGGCTCATCAGCGTGTACGGGGTCTTCCTGACCTTCGCGGCGAGCGCCTTCACGTCGGCCGCGGACGCCTTGCCGTTGTACGTCACCCACACGGCGCCGTGCTCCAGCGAGTGCACGGCGTTCATGTTGTTGATCGCCTTGGTGTAGACGTCGCCGTTGCAGTTCATCCAGACCTGGTTGTGGTCACCGCCGACCGGGGGCTCCATCGGGTAGGACACGGTCTTCGTGACGTGGTTGCGCGCGAGGGTGCCCTTCCAGGTCTTCACGCCGTCCGCGCCCGCGACGAAGTGCCCGGAGGCCTGCTTCGCGTCGCTCGCGGTGGTGTCCTTGTCGTCGGACTGGGACTGGACGAGCACGACACCGCCGACGGCGAGGCCGGCGACGACGACCACGCTGGCGGCGATCACCAGGATCCGGTTGCGCCGGTCGCGGGAGCGCTCGGCGCGGCGCAGCTCCTCTATGCGTGCCTTGCGCGAGCCGGTGCTGGTGTTCTTGGCGGAACCCATGGTGAGTCCTTATGAGGATGGGACGGTCGGTGCGCTGATCGTAATCGTGCGGGGAGCGTTGTCGGCAGAGCGGGCGCGGGATTGGCCGAAGCCGTACGGGACCGGTCGCAGAGTGGGTGAGGGTCGGCCCTTACAGGTGGGGCCGTGAGCAGGCAGTATGGGCACCGGAGCAGGACACCTCCCGTACGCGAGGCGTTCAGACCGAGGTCGCCCGGCCGATCAAGGTCCGCAACGCGCATGAAATGGTGTTGTGGTGGGATGCTCAGGAGCCCCGATCGTCTCCGAGGCGTGGGAGCAGGCGGCCTGACCAGCAAGGATGGGTGGAAGCGGAAGATGGACAAGCAGCAGGAGTTCGTGCTCCGGACGCTGGAGGAGCGTGACATCCGGTTCGTACGTCTGTGGTTCACGGACGTACTCGGCTTCCTCAAGTCGGTGGCCGTGGCCCCGGCCGAGCTGGAACAGGCCTTCGACGAGGGCATCGGCTTCGACGGCTCCGCCATCGAGGGCTTCGCCCGTGTCTACGAGTCCGACATGATCGCCAAGCCGGATCCCGGCACCTTCCAGGTCCTGCCCTGGCGCGCCGAGGCCCCCGGCACGGCCCGGATGTTCTGCGACATCCTCATGCCGGACGGCTCCCCGTCCTTCGCGGACCCGCGCTACGTCCTCAAGCGCGCCCTCGCCAAGACGTCCGACCTGGGCTTCACCTTCTACACCCACCCCGAGATCGAGTTCTTCCTGCTGAAGGACCGCCCGCTGGACGGCTCGCGGCCCACCCCCGCGGACAACTCGGGCTACTTCGACCACACCCCGCAGAACGTGGGCCAGGACTTCCGGCGCCAGGCCATCACGATGCTGGAGTCGATGGGCATCTCGGTCGAGTTCAGCCACCACGAGGGTGCCCCGGGCCAGCAGGAGATCGACCTGCGCTACGCCGACGCGCTCTCCACGGCCGACAACATCATGACGTTCCGGCTGATCATGAAGCAGGTCGCGCTGGAGCAGGGCGTGCAGGCCACCTTCATGCCGAAGCCGTTCTCGGAGTACCCGGGCAGCGGTATGCACACCCACCTCTCCCTCTTCGAGGGCGACCGGAACGCGTTCTACGAGTCCGGCTCGGAGTACCAGCTCTCGAAGGTCGGCCGCTCCTTCATCGCCGGCCTCCTCAAGCACGCAGCGGAGATCTCCGCCGTCACCAACCAGTGGGTCAACTCCTACAAGCGCATCTGGGGCGGCTCGGAGCGCACGGCGGGCGCCGGCGGCGAGGCTCCCTCGTACATCTGCTGGGGCCACAACAACCGCTCCGCCCTCGTCCGCGTCCCGATGTACAAGCCCGGCAAGACCGGCTCGGCGCGGGTCGAGGTCCGCTCCATCGACTCGGGCGCGAACCCGTACCTGGCGTACGCGCTGCTCCTGGCCGCGGGCCTGAAGGGCATCGAGGAGGGCTACGAGCTCCCGCCGGGCGCCGACGACGACGTCTGGGCCCTCTCCGACGCCGAACGCCGCGCGATGGGCATCGAGCCCCTCCCGCAGAACCTGGGCGAGGCCCTGGCCCTCATGCAACGCAGCGAACTCGTCGCCGAAACCCTCGGCGAACACGTCTTCGACTTCTTCCTCCGCAACAAGAAGTCGGAGTGGGAGGAGTACCGCAGCGAGGTCACGGCGTTCGAGCTGCGGAAGAACTTGCCGGTGCTGTAGGGGGCACACCGGGGCGGGGCTCTCGCGGGGGGCCCGGGAAACGGCGCACAGGGCCGGCGGTCACCGACCGTCGGCCCTGCCGCGTGTCTGACTCGGTCAGCCGATGTACGCCGGGGACACCGCGGCCGTGCTGATGCGGTGCGGGGCGCCCGTGCCGTCGGACGGGAGTGTGTAGAGGTCGGCGCCGTAGTCGCCGGGGAGGGCGTAGACCAGGGTGTGGGTGTCGTGCCAGACCGCCTGGTCGTCGACGCTGCGGGGCTCCGCCAGGGGGGTTTCGTGGCCGGTCCGGAGGTCGAGGACGTACAGGTGCCACGGGGCGTCCGCGGGCAGGCCCTTGACGCGTTTCTTGTAGGCGACGCGGGTGCCGTCGGGGGACAGGGACGGGCACTCGACGTTGGTGTGCACGGTGGTGACGGTGCGGGCCCGCAGGTCGCCGCGGACCAGGTAGGTCGAGCCGTGCGTGGCCATCGTGGCGTAGAAGGTGCGGTCGTCCGAAGCGAACGTCACGCCCCAGAAGTTGACGTCCGCCGCGTGATAGGTCCGGCCGTCCTTGATCACCCGGTACGCCTCCAGTGACGGCGTCAGCCGGCCCGTGCGCGTGTCGACGATCGCCGCCCGCGTCGAGAAGTTCGTGCCCGCGTACGAGTCACCGCCGACGAACGCCGTCCAGGCCGCGAACCGCCCGCTGGGCGAGACCCGCGCCCGGGACGGGATCCCCGGCACGTCGTAACGGGCCCTCTCGCGCAGGCCTGCGTCCAGGATCACCGCCCGGTAGGTGTCCTGGACCGCGCCGTGCGCCGCCTGGAGGCACACGCCCGTGCCCGAAGCCGCGTAGAAGCGGAGGCACTTGACCTTCGACGCGACCCGCGGGCCCGACGGGTCCGACGCCGGGACGGACGTCAGCTCGTCGCGGTGCGGACCCCACGCCATGTTGCGGAACACCAGCCGCCGGGAGTCGGTCAGGGACACCGGCCCGGCGGTGATCCGCGGGCCGCCCGGCCGGGCCTGGTTCCTGCGGTCCGCGCGCGCCGAGGCGTGCAGGACGGACGCCACCGCGACGCCCGCGAGGACGACCAGGGCACACGCCAGGACCAGGATGCGGTTGCGCAGCGTCATACGAGGCCTTCCGAGGGGACGGAGGGGCGAATGGGACGGAGGCCGAGTGCGAGGACGGCGCACAGGGCGAGCAGTACGGCCGACGCCGTCAGCGCCGTACGGTCGCCCCACGCCGTCCATGCCGCCCCGAACCCGAGCGAGCACACGAACCGGGCCAGCGCCTGGCCCGTCTGGACGAGCGCGAGCCCGGACGAGCGCAGCTCGCTCGGCACGCTGTCCGAGGCGGCGGCCATCAGGACGCCGTCGGTCGCCGCGTAGAAGCCGCCGTGCAGCAGCAGGACGGCACAGGCGGCCGCCGTGCCCTGCCAGGAACTGAGCAGCAGGGCGTACGCGAGGAGCAGGGCGCCGTGTCCGCCGAGGAACACCCGCCACCGGCCGGTCCGGTCCGCGAGCCGGCCGAGCGGAACGGCGAGGAGGAGGAAGGCGGCGGCGGTGCCGAGGGGCAGGAGCGCGAACCAGCGGTCCGGCACGCCGAGACGCCGTTGGAGGAGCAGGAACACGAAGGAGTCGCTGACCGTGGCGAGCCCGAGCAGCAACGCGCAGACCGTGATGCGCCGCAGCTCCGGCCGGTGGAGGAGGGCCAGCGCGGCCCGCAGGGTGGGGCGGGGTGCGGGGGCCGGTCCGGCCGGTGCACCGGCGCCGGGAGCGAACTCCAGGCCGGCGGCCCCGGACTCGGACTCGGCCCCGGCCCCGGCCCCGGACTCGGACCCGGACCCGGACCCGGGGCCGGACCCGGACCCGTACGCGGGCCCGGAGCCGGAGTCGGAAGCGGGCCCCGACATCGCCCCCGACCCCGCGCAGGCCCCCGTGTCGGAAGGCCGCGCGGCGCCGGCCTGCGCCGCCGCGCCCCCCGGCACGAACAGCACAAGCACCAGCACACCCACCACCGCCACGCAGAAGCTCACCATGAACACGGCGTCGTAGCCGTCGACGGTGGCGCGCAGGATCAGGAAGGCGGCGAGCGGGCCGAGCAGCGCGCCCGCGGTGTCCATCGCGCGGTGCACGCCGAACGCGCGGCCGCGGTTCTCCGGGGTGCTCGACAGGGAGATCAGGGCGTCGCGCGGGGCGGTGCGCAGCCCCTTGCCGGTGCGGTCGGCGGCGAGGACCAGCCCGATGGGGGTGAGCGTCTGCGCCACCAGGAGCAGTGGTTTGCAGGCGGCCGAGAGCGCGTAGCCCGCGCCCGCCACCCACTTGTGACGGCCGCCGCCCCGGTCGGCGAGATGGCCGCCGACGAGGCGGACCAGGGCCGAGAAGCCGTTGTAGATCCCGTCGAGGAGTCCGAAGCCCAGCGGGGACAGGCCGAGGCCCGCCACCAGGTACAGGGGCAGCACCGCCGTCACCATCTCGGAGGAGACGTCGGTGATCAGACTGACCGTGCCGAGGGCCAGCACCGTGGGCGCGACCGCGGCACGGCGCCGCCCGGCTCGGGGCCGGGCGGCGCTGTCCGCGGACGGGGCCGTCGCCGGTGTCTCCGGAGCGACGGCGCGGCTGTCCGCTACGTACATGTCAGGACGTCCAGATGCCCGTGATGTCCTTGGCGGAGGCGGCGTTGCCGGCGTGCGTGAGGCCGTGCATGTCCTCCAGCGTGCGCAGCAGGTCGTAGTGGTTGTAGGTGGTGGCCGAGGAGGAGCCCGGGGTCACCTGCTGGCCGTACAGCACGGTCGGGATCTTGTTGCCGGCCAGGCGGTTGTCCTCGTCGAAGGTGACGACGAGGAGGCTGTTGTGGGTCTTGGCCCACGTGGCGTACGCGCCGAGCTTGTTCTTCAGCCAGGTGTCACCGGTGGACACCGAGCAGTCGTGCATGTCGCTGCACAGGTTCGGGACGACGAAGGAGACCTGCGGGAGCGTCGTGTAGTCCGTGGGGAACTGCGCGAACGTCTTGGCGCTGGACGTGGGCACGTTGCTGAACCCGAACCAGGGGTTGTGCTTGCGGGCGTAGGTGCCGCTGCTGCAGGTCGTCGAACCCTGGCTGGGCAGCGTCTCGTTGTAGCTGCCCCAGGTCTTGCCCTTGGCGATCAGCTCGGAGGCGAGGTTCGGGGCCGAGGAGAAGCCGGGTGTGTAGCAGCTGTCGTCCGTGACCCCCTGGGTGGAGCCGGAGAACAGGGCGAAGTAGTTGGGCTGGCTGGGGTGCGTCTCGGCGTACGACTGGGAGAGGTTGGCCCCGCCGGTCTTCAGCGAGTTGACGTAGGGAGCGCTGGAGGAGCCGATCACCTGGCTGTACGCGTGGTTCTCGAAGACCACGACCACGACGTGGTCCGGGGTCGGGACGGCCGCCGCGGCGTGCGCGGGGGCCGAGCCGGCGAAGCCGGTCCAGACCCCGGCCGCTGCCGCGGTGAGGGCGAGGGCGGATGCCACGACGGCACGACTGCGGCGGTACACGTTTCTGCCGGGCACTGCAGACCTCCGGTGAGGGGGTGAGGGCGGGGGCGGTGCGGACAGAGCATGCACACGCCAATATTCCCGGGGCCCACGTCCCTCAACCGGCTGGGTGAAGAGAGGATGAACGGCTGCCGTCGGAGCCGGCCGCCGTCAGGGCTCGCTCCGGGCAGGGCTGCCTGCCGGCAGGGCTCGGCGCCGGCGGAGCCCGCTGCCGTCAGCGCTCGCGGGCGAGTTGGCCGAGCACCTGGTGGAGCGGCTCCGTCGCCCGCTTGCGGTACTCCTGGATCGCCCAGCCGTTGCCGTCCGGGTCCTTGAAATACATGAAGGTGGCACCGTCCCGCGGCGCGAACGCCACCGGCTCGCTCACGTCGAGGCCGCGCGCGGTCAGCTCCTCGTACGCCGCCGCCGCGTCCTGCACGCACAACTGCATGCCGTGGTAGGTCCCCGGCCGCGGCGTTCCGGTCGGGATCTGCAGGCCGTCCACGAGGGCGATCGAACATCCGGACCCCGGCGGCGTCAGCTGCACGATCCGGACCCCCTCCATCACCTCGCCGTCCAGATCGACGTGGAAGCCCACCTTGTCGCGGTAGAACTCCTTGGCCCGGTCCACGTCGGAGACCGGCAGCACGATCACTTCGAGGGTCATGTCCACGGTTCGACTCCCTTGTCGTACGGCACACGGCTCTGTCCACAGAAGCCCAGACCGGCGCGGGGCGCCACCCCGCCGACCGGGGTTAGGCTCGCATCGCACGACCTTGATCCGAAAGCGGTGCGGGGTCCGATCCGACGGGAGGCCGGGATGACGGCACCGGGGCGCAGGAGCAGCACCTTCTCACGGCTGCTGCGGCACGGTTTCACCGATCCCTCGGCGGCCGAGCGTCTGCTGGAGGGCCCCGAACTGGCGCCCATAAGGGTCGACCCGGTCCTCCTGGACGCCCTCGGCGCCACCGCCGATCCGGACCTCGCCCTCCTCGGGCTCGTCCGGCTCGTCGAGGCGCAGGCCGGTGACTCCGCCCGGCGCGAACTGCTCGACACCCTGATCGCGGCCAAGCCGCTGCGGGACCGGCTCCTCGGTGTCCTCGGCGCCTCCGAGGCACTCGGCGACCACCTCGCCCGGCACCCCCAGGACTGGCAGGTGCTCGTCACCTACGAGGCGCAGGATCTGCACCCCGGCGTCGCGGAGTTCGAGGCGGGGCTCGCCGACGCCGACGACCCCGTCGCCCTGCGCGTCGCCTACCGCCGTTGCCTGCTCTCCATCGCGGCGCGCGACGTGTGCGGCACCACCGACCTCGCGCAGACCGCCGCCGAGCTCGCCGACCTCGCCACCGCGACCCTGCGTGCCGCGCTCGCCATCGCCCGGGCCGCCGCGCCCGAGGACGCCGCGCTGTGCCGGCTCGCGGTGATCGCGATGGGCAAGACCGGGGGACACGAGCTGAACTACGTGTCCGACGTCGACGTCATCTTCGTGGGGGAGGCCGCCGAGGGCACGGACGGCGCCGACGAGTCCAAGGCCGTGCAGGCCGCGACCCGGCTCGCCTCCCACATGATGCGGCTCTGCTCCGAGACCACGGTCGAGGGCAGCATCTGGCCGGTCGACGCCAACCTCCGCCCCGAGGGCCGCAACGGCCCGCTGGTGCGCACGCTCAGCAGCCACCTCGCCTACTACCAGCGCTGGGCGAAGACCTGGGAGTTCCAGGCGCTCCTCAAGGCCCGCCCGGTCGCCGGTGACCTGGAGCTGGGCGAGGACTACGTGGCCACGCTGGCCCCGCTGGTGTGGCACGCCGCCGAGCGGGACAACTTTGTCGCCGACGTGCAGAAGATGCGGCGCCGGGTCGTCGAGAACATCCCGGCAGCCGAGATCGAACGCGAGCTGAAGCTCGGACCCGGCGGCCTCAGGGACGTCGAATTCGCCGTGCAGCTCCTCCAGTTGGTGCACGGCCGGGTCGACACGTCGCTGCGCAGCGGCACCACCCTGGACGCCCTGAAGGCACTCGCCACCGGCGGCTACGTGGGCCGCGCCGACGCCGTACAGCTCGACGACGCCTACCGTTTCCTGCGCTCGATGGAGCACCGCATACAGCTCTTCCGGCTGCGGCGCACCCACCTGGTGCCGGAGGACGACGCCGACCTGCGGCGCATCGGGCGGTCGCTGGGTCTGCGCGTCGACCCCGTCAAGGAACTGAACCGCGAGTGGAAACGGCACGCCTCCGTGGTGCGCCGGCTGCACGAGAAGCTCTTCTACCGGCCGCTGCTCGACGCCGTCGCCCAACTCGCGCCGGGCGAGACCAGGCTGAGCCCCGGCGCGGCCCGGGAGCGGCTGGTCGCCCTCGGCTACGCCGACCCGGCCGCGGCACTGCGCCACCTGGAGGCCCTCGCCTCCGGGGTGTCGCGCAAGGCCGCCATCCAACGCACCCTGTTGCCGGTCCTGTTGGGCTGGTTCGCGGACTCCGCCGATCCCGACGCCGGACTCCTCAACTTCCGCAAGGTGTCGGACGCGCTCGGCAAGACCCCGTGGTACCTGCGGCTGTTGAGGGACGAGGGAGCCGCCGCGGAGAACCTCGCCCGGGTGCTCTCTGCGGGGCGGCTCGCCCCGGACCTGCTGCTGCGCGCGCCGGAGGCCGTCGCGCTGCTGGGCGACGGCGAGGGCGGCGGCCTCGAACCGCGCGACCGTGCCCACCTGGAGCAGGAGATCCTCGCCGCGGTACGCCGGGCCGACGGCGGCGAGCAGGCCGTGACCGCGGCGCGCGGGGTGCGGCGCCGGGAACTGTTCCGCACGGCCGCCACGGACATCGTCGCCTCCTACGGCACCGAGGAGACCCCGGCCGTCGCCGACCAGGGCGCCCTGGTCGACCTCGTCGGCGGCGCGGTCTCCGACCTGACGGCGGCGACGCTCGCCGGGACACTGCGGGCCGTGGTGCGCGACGGCTGGGGCGACACCCTGCCCACCCGTTTCGCCGTGATCGGCATGGGCCGTTTCGGCGGCCACGAGCTCGGCTACGGCTCCGACGCGGACGTCCTCTTCGTCCACGAGCCCCGCGAGGGTGTCGACGAACAGGTGGCCTCGAAGGCCGCGAACGCGGTGGTGTCCGAGATGCGGCGGCTGCTGCAGATCCCCAGCGCCGACCCGCCCCTGCTGATCGACGCGGACCTGCGCCCGGAGGGCAAGTCCGGCCCGCTGGTGCGGACACTGAAGTCGTACGAGGCGTACTACCGGCGCTGGTCCCTGGTGTGGGAGTCGCAGGCCCTGCTGCGGGCGGAGGTCGTCGCGGGCGACGCGGACCTGGGGAGCCGGTTCATCGAGCTGATCGATCCGCTGCGGTACCCGGCGGAGGGGCTGGGCGAGGAGGCCGTACGGGAGATCCGGCGGCTGAAGGCCAGGATGGAGTCGGAGCGGATGCCGCGCGGCGCCGACCCGACGCTGCACAGCAAGCTCGGGCGGGGCGGCCTGTCCGACGTGGAGTGGACCGTGCAGCTCATCCAGCTCCGGCACGGCTGGGCCGAGCCGGGTCTGAGGACCACCCGGACGAGGGAGGCGCTGGCGGCCGCGTGTGCGGCGGAGCTGCTGTCGACGGAGGACGCGGCCATCCTGGACGAGGCATGGGTCCTCGCCACCCGCGTACGGAACGCCGTGATGCTCGTGCGGGGCCGGGCCGGCGACACCTTCCCCTCCGACGGCCGCGAGCTGGCCGCCGTGGGCCGCTACCTGGGCTACGGTCCCGGCCACGTCGGGGACATGCTCGACGACTACCGGCGCACCACCCGCCGGGCCCGTGCCGTCGTGGACGAGCTGTTCTACGGAGCGTGACGCCCGGGCCTCAGGTCTTCGCCGGCAGGTTCTGCGCGGCGCCGGTGTCCGGGACCCACTGCGGCAGCCGGTAGGGCAGCGCCCCGTACCAGAGGCGGGCCACCAGGAAGCCGAAGGCGAGGCACAGCATGCCGCCCACCGCGTCCAGCCAGAAGTGGTTGGCCGTCGCGACGATCACCATGAGGGTGGCCGCCGGGTAGAGCAGGCCGAGGATGCGGGCCCAGGGGGCCGAGGCCAGGGCGAAGATGGTCAGGCCGCACCACAGGGACCAGCCGATGTGCATGGACGGCATCGCGGCGTACTGGTTCGACATGTGCTTCAGATCGCCGGAGGCCATCGACCCCCAGGTCTCGTGGACCGTGACGGTGTCGACGAAGGTCCCGCCGGTCATCAGTCGGGGTGGCGCGAGGGGGAAGAAGTAGTACCCGAGAAGGGCCACCGCCGTGGTCGCGAAGAGCGCGAGACGGGCGGCGGCGTACCGGCCGGGATGGCGACGGTACAGCCACACGAGAACACCCAGCGTCACCACGAAGTGCAGCGTCGCGTAGTAGTAGTTCATCCCGATGATCAGCCATGTCGCCGAGTTGACGGCGTGGTTGACCGACTCCTCGACGGCGATGCCGAGGTGGTGCTCCAGCCGCCAGATCCAGTCCGCGTTGCGCAGCGCCTCGCGCCTCTGTTCCGGCACGGCGTTGCGGATCAGCGAATAGGTCCAGTAACTGACGGCGATGAGCAGGATTTCGAACCAGAGGCGGGGGCGACGCGGGGCCCGCACACGACGCAGGAGGTTGTGACCCGCCTTCTCCTCCGCGACGGGTTGTGGAGTGGCCTCATTCCGGCCTTCCAGTGTCGTCACGGTCGTATCACCCATAGGCGCAGAGTCTGCCAGAAAAGCCTTCGACCACCGATCATCCACCGGATGGGGTCGAATCGCACTTTCTACGCCCAGGGCGGGCCGTAAACCCGCAGATCATCCTGCTCAGGGACGAATCCGGTCCCCCGGAGCCGAAGCGGTCGAACCGCGCACCACCAGTTCCGGCATGAAAACGAACTCGCTGTGCGGAGCGGGCGTCCCGCCGATCTCCTCCAGCAGCGTGCGCACCGCCGCCTGCCCCATGGCCGGTACCGGCTTGCGGACGGTCGTGAGCGGCGGGTCGGTGAACGCGATGAGCGGCGAGTCGTCGAACCCCACGACCGAGACATCCGTGGGAACCTCCAGGCCGCGCTGGCGCGCCGCCCGTATCGCGCCGAGCGCCATCATGTCGCTGGCGCAGACGATCGCCGTGCAGCCGCGGTCCATGAGGGCGCTCGCGGCGGCCTGGCCACCCTCCAGCGTGTACAGCGAGTGCTGGACCAGTCGCTCCTCGACGTCCGCGGGGAGCAGACCCAGCTGCTCCTGCATCGTGCGCACGAAGCCCTCGATCTTGCGCTGCACCGGCACGAACCGCTTGGGGCCGAGCGCGAGCCCGATGCTCGTGTGTCCGAGGGAGGCGAGGTGGGTGACGGCCAGGGCCATCGCCGCGCGGTCGTCCGGGGAGATGAACGGCGCCTGCACCTTGGGGGAGAAGCCGTCGACGAGGACGAAGGGGACACCCTGGCCGCGCAGTTGCTCGTAGCGCTGCATGTCCGCGGAGGTGTCGGCGTGCAGTCCGGAGACGAAGATGATGCCCGCGACCCCGCGGTCCACCAGCATCTCGGTCAGCTCGTCCTCGGTGGAGCCGCCCGGGGTCTGGGTCGCGAGGACGGGGGTGTAGCCCTGGCGTGTCAGGGCCTGCCCGATGACCTGCGCGAGCGCGGGGAATATCGGGTTCTCCAGCTCGGGGGTTATGAGGCCCACCAGGCCCTCGCTGCGCTGCCGCAGACGGACGGGGCGTTCGTAGCCCAGCACGTCGAGCGCGGCCAGGACGGACTGGCGGGTGGTCGCGGCGACGCCCGGCTTCCCGTTCAGGACGCGGCTGACAGTCGCTTCACTGACCCCCGCCTGGGCTGCGATGTCGGCAAGCCGTGTGGTCACGGGATTGGACTGTACCGGTCGTGTCCCGCCCTGCCCACCAACCGGACGCCGTGTGCGGGCGGTTGTACGGCCCGCTGCGGGCTGCTGCGTCATCGCGCTCCCTCGTGTTCCGGTCGGATCGGCGTCCCGGGCGTGCGCCGCGGGAAAGGGTGGCTCCTGCAAGGCGCTGACGGCCCGATGATCCCCGTGCGCGACATCCATGGCAAGAGCTTGCAGAGTCTTGCACAGCGGCCCCGAAGTCCGCTGAGCGGCCTCATACAAGGGTTTCGGGGCGGTGCGGGGGAGGTCACGGCGCCGTAACTCTCGGCAGCTCTTGCACTTTTTTGCTGCAAGGTCTTTCGCGCCGCTTACAACGCTGTTACGTTCACGTCGCCCGGCGGACGCAACGGCGCAGTCGGCAAGTCGGCAAGGGGATCGGGCGGGACCGCATCCCCACCTACTCGGGCTTTCACCCTCAAGGAGATCTCATGCGGCGTGGCATAGCGGCCACTGCGCTGGTGGCGTCCCTCGCCCTCGCGGCGACGGCCTGCGGCGGCAGTGACAGCGGCAGCGACAAGTCGGACGGCCCCACCACCATCACCTGGTGGGACACCTCCAACGCCACCAATGAGGCGCCGACGTACAAGGCCCTGGCCCAGCAGTTCGAGAAGGCCAACCCCGGTATCAAGGTCAAGTACGTCAACGTGCCCTTCGACCAGGCGCAGAACAAGTTCGACACGGCCGCCGGCTCCAAGGGCGCCCCGGACATCCTGCGCTCCGAGGTCGGCTGGACCCCGGCCTTCGCCAAGAAGGGCTTCTTCCTGCCGCTCGACGGCACCGCGGCCCTCGCCGACCAGGCCAAGTTCCAGCCCAGCCTGATCGAGCAGGCCAAGTACGACGGCAAGACGTACGGTGTCCCGCTGGTCACCGACACCCTCGCGCTCGTCTACAACAAGGCGCTCTTCAAGAAGGCCGGCATCACCGAGGCCCCGAAGACCTGGGCCGACCTGAAGACCGACGCCGCGAAGATCAAGTCGAAGACCGACGTCGACGGCTACTGGGGCTCGACCCAGGCCTACTACGCGCAGTCCTTCCTCTACGGCGAGGGCACCGACACGGTCGACGCCACCGCCAAGAAGATCACCGTGAACTCGGCCGCCGCGCAGAAGGCGTACGGCACCTGGCAGGGGCTGTTCTCCGGCAAGGGCCTGCACAAGGCCGACACCACCGCCGACGCCTACGCCCACATCCAGGACGCGTTCGTCAACGGCAAGGTCGCCGCGATCGTCCAGGGTCCCTGGGAGATCACGAACTTCTACAAGGGCTCGGCCTTCACGGACAAGTCGAACCTCGGTATCGCCACCGTCCCGGCCGGCTCCAGCGGCAAGGCGGGCGCCCCGACCGGCGGCCACAACCTCTCCGTGTACGCGGGTTCGGACAAGGCCCACCAGGAGGCCTCGCTGAAGTTCGTGAAGTTCATGACCTCCGCGAAGTCGCAGGCGACCATCGCGCTCAAGAACTCCACGCTGCCGACGCGTGACGACGCCTACACCTCCGAGGTCAAGGCCGACCCGGGCATCGCCGGCTACCAGACGGTGCTCTCCGCCGCCCAGCCGCGCCCGGCGCTGCCGGAGTACAGCTCGCTGTGGGGCCCGCTCGACACCGAGCTGCCGAAGATCGCGGGTGGCAAGGAGTCCCTGGACAAGGGCCTGAGCAACGCCGAACTGGCGATCGCCAAGCTGGTCCCGGACTTCAGCAAGTGAGCCCGTGTGGCCGCCGGTTCCGAACCCCTGCCGGACGGGGGAACGGTTCCGGCGGCCACCGGCCGTGTGCGCCCAACTCCTGATCTTGCAGAAGGTGTCGAACCATGACAGTCGCCATCGACCGAGCGACCGGCAAGCGCCGCGGTGACCGAGCACCGCGCCCCGGCCGGATGCAGCGTCTGAAGCACTCGTACCAGAAGTACTGGTACGCGTACGCGATGATCGCCCCGGTCGTCGTCGTACTCGGCGGATTGGTGCTCTATCCCCTGGTACGGGGCCTCTACCTGACGCTCACGGACGCCAACAGCCTCAACTCGGCCCGCACGATCGGCGTCAACCACATCGACGCCACCTACAAGTTCATCGGCCTCGACAACTACAAGGACATCCTCTGGGGCCCGACGTCGTACGACCGCTTCTGGTCGCACTTCATCTGGACCATCGCCTGGACCGTCCTGTGTGTCGCCCTGCACTACTGCATCGGCCTCGGCCTCGCGCTGCTGCTGAACCAGAAGCTGCGCGGCCGCACCGTCTACCGGCTGATCCTCGTGCTGCCGTGGGCCGTGCCGACGTTCGTCACCGTCTTCGGCTGGCGGTTCATGCTCGCCGACGGCGGCATCATCAACGCCATGCTCGACGCGGTGCACCTGCCCTCCCCGGCGTGGCTGGAGGACACCTTCTGGCAGCGGTTCGCCGCGATCATGGTCAACACCTGGTGCGGTGTGCCGTTCATGATGGTCTCGCTGCTCGGCGGACTCCAGTCCATCGACTCCACGCTGTACGAGGCCGCCGAGATGGACGGCGCGAACGCCTGGCAGCAGTTCCGTTACGTCACCCTGCCGGGCCTCAGGTCGGTCAGCTCCACCGTCGTGCTCCTCGGTGTGATCTGGACCTTCAACCAGTTCGCCGTGATCTTCCTGCTGTTCGGCAACACCGCCCCGGACGCGCAGATCCTCGTCACCTGGGCCTACTACCTCGGCTTCGGACAGCAGCCGCGCGACTTCGCGCAGTCGGCCGCCTACGGCATGCTGCTGCTGGCCATCCTCGTCGTCTTCACCTCCTTCTACCGCCGCTGGCTGAACCGCAATGACCAGCAGCTCGCGATCTGAGGCGGGAGTCTCCATGAGCACCACCACCCTGCGGACGCCGCCGGCCGAAGAGGCCCCCGTCCCCGACGCGTCGCCGCGTCCGGCCCGGAGGCGCGGCGAGCAGAGCCGCGCCGGCTCGCTCGCCTCCCACGGCATCCTGACCGTCGCGAGCCTCGTCGCGCTGTTCCCGATCGCCTGGCTGGTCTTCCTGTCGCTCGGCCCGGACAAGGACGACTACCTGCACCCCGGACGCATCTGGGACACGATGACGTTCGACAACTACTCCTTCGTGCTCCAGCACACGAACTTCTTCGACTGGATGAAGAGTTCGCTCATCGTGTCGTTGGGCACCACGGTGATCGGCGTGATGGTCGCGGCCACCACCGGATACGCGGTCTCGCGCATGCGCTTTCCCGGCTACCGGAAGTTCATGTGGGTCCTGCTGGTCACCCAGATGTTCCCGATCGCCGTGCTCATCGTGCCGATGTACCAGATCCTCTCGGACCTGCAGCTCATCGACTCCTACCTCGGCCTGATCCTCGTCTACTGCTCGACGGCCGTCCCCTACAGCGCCTGGCTGCTCAAGGGGTACTTCGACACCATCCCGTTCGAGATCGACGAGGCCGGACGCGTCGACGGGCTGAGCCCCTTCGGCACCTTCTTCCGGCTGATCCTGCCGCTCGCCAAGCCGGGCCTCGCGGTGGCCGCGTTCTACAACTTCATCACCGCGTTCGGCGAGGTCGCCTTCGCCTCCACGTTCATGCTGGACGACTCGAAGTACACCTTCGCCGTCGGACTCCAGAGCTTCGTCAGCGAGCACGACGCACAGCGCAACCTGATGGCCGCGACCGCGGTCCTGGTCGCGATACCCGTGTCCGCGTTCTTCTACCTCGTGCAGAAGAACCTGGTGACCGGACTGACCGCCGGCGGCACGAAGGGCTGACCCGCGCGGGACGCCCCAGAACGCCCGCCACCGAAAGACTCCCGCGCGCCCCTGGCGCGCGGGTGGCGGCCGCGGTGCCCATCCGACCCCGCCGGTACCGCGGCCGCCTCATCTCCCCACCTTCCACACCGACTTCGTCATCGCCCACACCGACTTCGTCGGCCCGGACCTCCACCGCCCGTGCTCCGCGTCCCGCGCGAGCAGGGGCCGCCCCCACCGAACTCCTCCGCACGACCGGCCGCGCCCGGGCCGCGGGGAACCCATCGCATCAAGGACGCCATGAGCCAGCACTCCGCCGACCAGGCCCCGAACTCCGTTCTCGCCACCGTCGCCGCGCACCGCGACTGGTGGCGCGACGCGGTGATCTACCAGGTCTATCCGCGCAGCTTCGCCGACAGCAACGGCGACGGCATGGGCGACCTGGAGGGCGTACGCTCCCGACTCCCGTACCTGCGTGACCTCGGCGTGGACGCCGTGTGGCTCAGCCCCTTCTACGCCTCGCCGCAGGCCGACGCCGGCTACGACGTGGCGGACTACCGGGCCGTGGACCCCATGTTCGGCAACCTCCTGGACGCCGACGCGCTCATCCGCGACGCCCACGGACTCGGCCTGCGGATCATCGTCGACCTGGTGCCCAACCACTCCTCGGACCAGCACGAGTGGTTCAAGCGCGCTCTGCGCGAGGGCCCCGGCTCCGACCTGCGCGACCGCTACCACTTCCGTCCCGGCAAGGGCGCGGACGGCGAACTGCCGCCCAACGACTGGGAGTCCATCTTCGGCGGGCCCGCCTGGACCCGGGTCACCGAGCCGGACGGCACCCCGGGCGAGTGGTACCTGCACCTCTTCGCGCCCGAGCAGCCCGACTTCAACTGGGAACACCCCGCCGTCGGCGACGAGTTCCGCTCCATCCTGCGGTTCTGGCTCGACATGGGCGTCGACGGCTTCCGCATCGACGTCGCGCACGGCCTGGTCAAGGCGGAGGGCCTGCCGGACCTCGGCGACCACGACCAGCTGAAGCTGCTGGGCAACGATGTCATGCCGTTCTTCGACCAGGACGGCGTGCACGAGGTCTACCGGCAGTGGCGCACCATCCTCGACGAGTACTCCGGTGAGCGCATCTTCGTCGCCGAGGCGTGGACGCCGACCATCGAGCGCACGGCGAACTACGTGCGTCCCGACGAGCTGCACCAGGCCTTCAACTTCCAGTACCTGGGCACCCACTGGGACGCGGCCGAGCTGCGTTCGGTGATCGACCGCACCCTCGACGCGATGCGTCCGGTCGGAGCCCCCTCCACCTGGGTGCTGTCGAACCACGACGTGACCCGGCACGCCACCCGGTTCGCCAACGAGCCCGGCCTCGGCACCCAGATCCGCACCGCCGGTGACCGGCAGCTCGGCCTGCGCCGGGCCCGCGCGGCGAGCCTGCTGATGCTGGCGCTGCCCGGCTCCGCCTACCTCTACCAGGGCGAGGAGCTCGGCCTGCCGGACGTCGTCGACCTGCCCGACGAGGTGCGCCAGGACCCCGCCTACTTCCGGGGCGCCGGACAGGACGGCTTCCGTGACGGCTGCCGGGTGCCGATCCCGTGGACGCGCGCCGGCACCTCGTACGGCTTCGGTGACGGCGGCAGCTGGCTGCCGCAGCCGGCCGAGTGGGCGGAGCTGAGCATCGAGGCGCAGACCGGGGTGGAGGGCTCGACCCTGGAGCTGTACCGGGAGGCGCTCGCGGTGCGCCGTGAGCGGGCCGACCTCGGCGCGGGCGACTCCGTCGAGTGGCTCGACGCGCCCGAAGGCGTCCTCGCCTTCCGGCGGGGTGACGTCGTCTGCACCGCGAACACGGGCGGCGCGGCCGTCACCGTGCCGGTATACGGCCGGGTGCTCGTCGCGAGCGGCGAGGTGACCGTGGAGCGGAACGGCGAGGCGAAGCTGCCCGCCGACACGACCGTGTGGTGGGCAGCCTGACCCTGCCCCACCACGGCTGAGCGGTGCCCCGGTCCTCCAGGACCGGGGCACCGCTTTTTCACGCCCTGAAATCTCTTACGACATCTTGCTGAAACTTGTTGGCAAGAGATACGTTCCGGCACACGCCCGACTGATTTACCGGGCAACTTCCTTCCAGGGCCCCCCACTTGCACCCCGGAGCCCCGGTCACCCGCACACCCCCACCGCACAACGACGTGCAGGAGATGACATGGCCAAGAGAACTCTTGCCACCGCGCTCGCGCTGGCCGCAGGCATGGCCGCCTCGGTGGTCCTCCCCGCCGGTACCGCCGAAGCCACTCCGCCCGGCACCAAGGACGTCACCGCCGTCCTCTTCGAGTGGAAATTCGACTCGGTCGCCAAGGAGTGCACCAACACACTGGGCCCCGCCGGATACGGCTACGTCCAGGTGTCCCCGCCCGCCGAGCACATACAGGGCTCGCAGTGGTGGACCTCGTACCAGCCCGTCAGCTATCGGATCGCCGGGCGGCTCGGTGACGCCACCGCCTTCAAGAACATGGTCGGCACCTGCCACGCGGCCGGCGTGAAGGTCGTGACGGACACCGTGATCAACCACATGTCCGCCGGCTCGGGCACCGGCACCGGCGGCTCGTCGTACACGAAGTACAACTACCCCGGTCTGTACTCCTCGTACGACATGGACGACTGCACCGCCAGCATCAGCGACTACACCAACCGCTCCAACGTCCAGAACTGCGAACTCGTCGGCCTCGCCGACCTGGACACCGGCGAGGAGTACGTCCGCTCCACCATCGCCGGGTACCTGAACACCCTGCTCGGCTACGGCGTCGACGGCTTCCGCGTCGACGCGGCCAAGCACATCCCGGCGGGCGACCTCGCCAACATCAAGTCCCGGCTGAGCAACCCGTCGGCGTACTGGAAGCAGGAGGTCATCTACGGCTCCGGCGAGGCCGTCCAGCCCACCGAGTACACCGGCAACGGCGACGTCCAGGAGTTCCGCTACGCCTACGACCTCAAGCGGGTCTTCAACGACGAGAACCTCGCCTACCTGAAGAACTACGGCGAGGGCTGGGGCTACCTGAACAGCTCCGTCGCCGCCGTCTTCGTCGACAACCACGACACCGAGCGCAACGGCTCGACGCTCAACTACAAGGACGGCGCGAACTACACCCTCGCCAACGTCTTCATGCTCGCCTACCCGTACGGCGCCCCCGACATCAACTCCGGCTACGAGTGGTCGAACGCGGACGCCGGACCGCCCAACGGCGGCACCGTCAACGCCTGCTGGCAGGACGGCTGGAAGTGCCAGCACGCCTGGCCGGAGATCAAGTCGATGGTCGCCTTCCGCAACACCACCCGCGGGCAGGCGCTGAGCAACTGGTGGGACAACGGCAACGACGCCATCGCCTTCGGCCGTGGCAGCAAGGGCTTCGTCGCCATCAACCACGAGACCTCGTCGCTGAGTCGGACGTACACGACCTCCCTCGCGGCGGGCACCTACTGCAACGTGCAGAACAACACGCAGGTCACGGTGAACAGTTCGGGGCAGTTCACGGCAACCCTGGGCGCCAACACAGCACTCGCGATCTACGCGGGCAAGTCCAGCTGCTGAAAAGTCTTTCCGCATGTTGCAAGACTCTTGCTGTAAACCTTGCGTGAGCGATACGGTCACGCGGGCGTTCGGCACCGAAGCCGGAACGCAGCGCGGGGTCGGACCCGAGTACGCCGTCATCGCTAGGAGTTCACTGCTGTGGACCTGATACCGAGAGGGTCGGCGCGCCGCTTCGGCCGCCCCAGGCTGCGCGCAGCCGTCCTCGCCGCCGCACTGGCCGTATCGCTCGCGCAACCCCTCGCGGCGCGGGCCGAGACCCCGCCCGCACCCCCGTCCGACGCGAAGCTCGCGGCCGAGCCCGCGCGGCACGACGCCACCCGCGACCAGTTCTACTTCGTGATGCCGGACCGCTTCGCCAACGGCGACACCTCCAACGACGAGGGCGGACTGACCGGTTCCCGGCTGTCGACCGGATACGACCCGACGGACAAGGGCTTCTACCAGGGCGGCGACCTCAAGGGCCTGACGAAGCGGCTCGACTACATCAAGGGCCTCGGCACCACCGCCATCTGGATGGCGCCGATCTTCAAGAACCAGCCCGTGCAGGGCACCGGCAAGGACGCCTCGGCCGGCTACCACGGCTACTGGATCACCGACTTCACCCAGGTCGACCCGCACTTCGGCACCAACAAGGACCTGGAGAAGCTGATCTCCACGGCCCACGCCAAGGGCATGAAGGTCTTCTTCGACGTCATCACCAACCACACGGCCGACGTCGTCGACTACCGGGAGAAGTCCTACGGCTACCTCTCCAAGGGCGCCTTCCCCTATCTGACCAAGGACGGCCGGCCCTTCGACGACGCCGACTACGCGGACGGCGCCCACGGCTTCCCGTCGGTGGACACCGACTCCTTCCCGCGGACGCCGACGGTGCCCGCCGAGAAGAAGAACGCCAAGGTCCCGTCCTGGCTCAACGACCCGACCATGTACAGCAACCGCGGCGACTCCACCTACGCGGGCGAGTCCACCACGTACGGCGACTTCTCCGGCCTCGACGACCTGTGGACCGAGCGTCCCGAGGTGGTCAGCGGCATGGAGAAGATCTACCAGCGGTGGGTGAAGGACTTCGGCATCGACGGCTTCCGGATCGACACCGTGAAGCACGTGAACATGGAGTTCTGGACGCAGTGGGCGACCGCCCTCGACGCGTACGCCGCCCGGCACGGCCGCAAGGACTTCTTCATGTTCGGCGAGGTCTACTCCGCCGACACCTCGGTCACCGCGCCGTACGTCACCGAGGGCCGGCTCGACGCCACCCTGGACTTCCCCTTCCAGGACGCGGCCCGTTCGTACGCCTCCCAGGGCGGCAGCGCGAAGAAGCTGGCGTCGGTGTTCGGGGACGACTACAAGTACACGACCGACAAGGCCAACGCGTACGAGCAGGTCACCTTCCTCGGCAACCACGACATGGGCCGCATCGGGTACTTCCTGGACCAGGACAACCCGAAGGCGACCGACGCCGAACTGCTGAGGAAGGACAGGCTCGCCAACGAGCTGATGTTCCTCAGCCGCGGCAACCCGGTCGTCTACTACGGCGACGAACAGGGATTCACCGGCTCCGGCGGCGACAAGGACGCCCGGCAGACGATGTTCGCCTCGAAGGTCGCCGACTACCTCGACGACGACGAGATCGGCACCGACCGCACCCACGCGAGCGACGCCTACGACACGAACGCCCCGCTCTACCGCCAGATCAGCGCTCTCTCCAAGCTCCGCAAGGCCAACCCGGCCCTCGCCGACGGCGTCCAGACGGAGCGCTACGCCGCCGACGGCGCGGGCGTGTACGCCTTCTCCCGCACGGACGCGAAGTCCGGCACCGAGTACGTCGTCGCCGTGAACAACGCCGACGAGGCCAAGTCGGCCACGTTCGCCACGGGTTCGGCGGGCATGGACTTCCGCGGGATCCACGGCACCTCCGCCTCCGTGCGCAGTGACGCCGACAAGCAGGTCACCGTCACGGTCCCGGCCGGTTCGGCGATCGTCCTCAGGGCCGCGGGCCGGATCGCCGCTCCCGCGACGAAGCCGACGCTGACCGTGAAGGCCCCCGAGGCCGGCGCGACCGGCACCGTCGAGATCGGCGCCGACGTCACCGGCGGCCGGCTCGACCGGGTCGTCTTCGCCGCCCAGGTCGGCACCGGCGCGTGGCGCACCCTCGGCTCCGCCGACCACGCCCCGTACAAGGTCACCCAGACCATCGGCAAGGACGTACCGGCCGGAACACCCCTGCGCTACAAGGCCGTTGTCGTCGACTCGGCGGGCCGCACCGCGAGTGCCACGGCCGCCTCGGTCACCGGCACCCCGCCCGCCGCGGAGATCCCGACGGCCACCTCCCGTGACTACGCGATCGTCCACTACAAGCGCACCGACGACGACTACACCGACTGGCGGCTGTACGCCTGGGGCGACCTCGCCGACGGTGAGGCCACGACCTGGCCCGCCGGCCACGACTTCGTCGGCCGCGACGCCTACGGGGCCTTCGCCTACGTCAAGCTGAAGCCGGGCGCCTCCAGTGTCGGCTTCCTCGTCATCGACAAGGACGGCAACAAGGACGTCGCCACCGACCGCACCATCGACGTCACGAAGACCGGCGAGGTCTGGCTCGAACAGGGCAAGGAGCCGGTCCTCACCGAACGGCCCGACTACCCCGCCCAGAACAGGACCAAGGCCGTACTGCACTACCACCGCGCCGACGGCGACTACACGGGCTGGGGCCTGCACACCTGGACCGGGGCCGCGACGCCCACGGACTGGACGAAGCCCCTGGAGCCGGTGCGCACCGACGCCTACGGAGCCGTCTACGAGGTGCCGCTCGCCGAGGGCGCGACCAGCCTCAGCTACATCCTCCACAAGGGCGACGAGAAGGACCTGCCCAGCGACCAGTCCCTCGACCTGACCGCGAACGGCCACGAGGTGTGGCTGCTCGGCGGCCAGGAGAAGTACCTGCTCCCGCAGCCCGCGGGCAGTGCGGCCGCCCTCGACCCGACCACCTCCAAGGCGGTCTGGATCGACCGGGACACGGTCGTCTGGAACGGCTCCGACGCCGCCGTCTCCACCCAGCTCCTGTCCTCCCGCGACGGCTCGATCGCTGTCAAGGACGGGACGCTGACCAGCGACGACGAACGCTGGCTGCGGCTGGAGAAGACCACCCTCACCGACGCGCAGAAGGCCGCGTTCCCGCACCTGAAGACGTACACCGCGTGGTCGGTCGACCCGCGCGACCGCGACCGGGTCCGGGCCTCGCTCGGCGGCCAGCTCGTCGCCTCGCAACGCGCGGCCAACGGCGCCGTGCTCGCGGCGACCGGCGTCCAGACCGCCGGCGTCCTGGACGACCTGTACGACGCGAGGAAGGCGCGGCTCGGACCGGTCTTCCACGACGGAGTCCCCACCCTGTCCGTGTGGGCCCCGACCGCACAGTCGGTGAACCTCGACCTCGACGGCACCACCGTCGCGATGCGACGGAACGACACCACCGGCGTCTGGTCCGTCACGGGCAGGCCGTCCTGGAAGGGCAAGCCCTACCGCTACGTCGTGAAGGTGTGGGCGCCGACCGTCGGCAAGCTCGTCACCAACAAGGTCACCGACCCGTACTCGGTCGCCCTGACCACCGACTCGGAGCGCAGCCTGGTCGTCGACCTGGACGCCCCCTCCCTCGCCCCGTCCGGCTGGTCCTCGCTGAAGAAGCCCAAGGCCGTGCCGCTGCGGGACGCGCAGATCCAGGAACTGCACGTCCGCGACTTCTCGGTGGAGGACGAGACCGTCCCCGCGAAGGACAAGGGCACCTACCTCGCCTTCACCGACAGGAACAGCGACGGCTCGAAGCACCTGAGGAAGCTGGCCGCGTCCGGCACCTCGTACGTGCACCTGCTGCCCGCCTTCGACCTCGCGACCGTCCCGGAGAAGAAGGCCGACCGGGCGAGCACCGACTGTGATCTGGCCTCCTATCCGGCCGACTCCGAGAAGCAGCAGGAGTGCGTGGCGAAGACCGCCGCGAAGGACGCCTACAACTGGGGCTACGACCCGTACCACTACACGGTCCCCGAGGGGTCCTACGCCACGGACCCCGAAGGCACCGGGCGCACGGTCGAGTTCCGGAAGATGGTCAAGTCGCTGAACGAGGACGGCCTCAGGGTCGTCATGGACGTCGTCTACAACCACACCGCCGCGAGCGGCCAGGCCGACACCAGCGTCCTCGACCGGATCGTCCCCGGCTACTACCAGCGGCTCATGGCCGACGGCGGCGTGGCCACCTCCACCTGCTGCGCGGGCACGGCTCCCGAGAACGCCATGATGGGCAAGCTCGTCGTCGACTCGATCGTCACCTGGGCCAAGGAGTACAAGGTCGACGGCTTCCGCTTCGACCTCATGGGACACCACCCCAAGGCCAACATCCTGGCGGTCAGGAAGGCGCTCGACGCGCTCACCGTCGCCAAGGACGGCGTCGACGGCAGGAAGATCGTCCTGTACGGCGAGGGCTGGAACTTCGGCGAGGTCGCCGACGACGCCCGCTTCGTCCAGGCCACCCAGAAGAACATGGCCGGGACCGGGATCGCGACCTTCTCCGACCGCGCCCGCGACGCCGTGCGCGGCGGCAGCCCCTTCGACGAGGACCCCGGCGTCCAGGGCTTCGCGTCCGGCCTGTACACCGACCCCAACTCCTCGTCCGCCAACGGCACACCGGCCGAGCAGAAGGCCCGCCTGCTGCACTACCAGGACCTCATCAAGGTCGGCCTGACCGGGAACCTGGCCGCGTTCCGCTTCACCGACTCCGCGGGCAAGGAGGTCACGGGCTCCGAGGTCGACTACAACGGTCAGCCGGCCGGCTACGCCGAGGCGCCGGGCGACGCGCTCGCCTACGCCGACGCACACGACAACGAGTCGCTGTACGACGCGCTGACGTACAAGCTGCCCGCCACGACCGGCGCCGCCGACCGGGCCCGGATGCAGGTCCTGGCCATGGCGACGGCCACCCTCTCGCAGGGACCGTCCCTCTCCCAGGCCGGATCCGACCTGCTGCGCTCCAAGTCCCTGGACCGCAACTCCTTCGACAGCGGTGACTGGTTCAACGCCATCCACTGGAACTGCCAGGACGGCAACGGGTTCGGGCGCGGGCTGCCGCCGGCCGCGGACAACGCCGCCAAGTGGCCCTACGCCAAACCGCTGCTGACGACCGTCTCGGTCGGCTGCGCCCAGATCGACGGCACGTCCGCCGCCTACCAGGACCTGCAGCGCATCCGTACGGGCGAGGACGTCTTCTCGCTCTCCACGGCCGCGCAGGTGCAGTCGAAGCTGTCCTTCCCGCTGTCGGGCGAGGACGAGACCCCCGGAGTGATCACCGCGCGCCTCGGCGACCTCGTGATCGTCTTCAACGCGACTCCGGAGAAGCAGGAACAGAAGGTCGGCTCCCTCGCCGGGGCGGCGTACGCGCTGCACCCGGTGCAGGCCAAGGGCGCGGACCCCGTCGTCAAGTCCTCGTCCTACGCGCGGACCTCGGGCACCTTCACGGTCCCGGCGCGGACGGTGGCGGTGTTCACCCGGACCCGGTAGCCGGGAGTCGACAGCCGCACCGACGCTGGGGCTCCGGGGACCGCACCCCGGAGCCCCGGGGACCGCACCCGCCCTGCCCGGCCTCCGTCGCCGGGCAGGGCTAGGGTGTTCGGGACCTTCCCGCCCGGACCAGGAGCGCCCCATGCCGCAGATCACCGTCGACTACTCCGCGTCGCTCGACGACGCCTTCGACCGGCAGGGTTTCGCCCGCGCGCTGCACGACGAGGTGGTCGTGACGGCCGCGGCGAAGATCGGTGCCTGCAAGACGCAGTTCCGCCGCACCGAGGACACCGTGGTCGGCGCGGACACCGCCGGGCACGCCGTCGTGCACGTCACCCTCGGGCTGCTCGCCGGGCGGACCGATGAGGTCAGGACGAAGCTCGCCGAGGCGACCCTGGAGCTGCTGAGGACCTATGTGAAGCCGGCCGGGGGAGTGGAACTGCACGCCTCCGCCGAGGTCCGCGACCTCGACCCCTCGTACCGCAAGTTCGAGGCGTAGACCGGGCTCCCGTGCTCGCCCCTACGGCGCGGGCGGGGTGGCCAGCGAGATGAGCCGGACGGCGAGGTCGGTGAACGGGCCGTCGCCCGGCTCGCCCTCCAGCCCCCTGCGCAGCAGAGCGGCCACCTCGTCGTCGTAGGCCGCGCTCACCGCGGCCAGCGCCGCGAAGTCGTGCACGAGCTGGACCTCCAGCTCGCCGCGCGGGATGCGCCGGCCGTCCAGCCAGATCAGCGCGGTCGACTCGACCAGCGAGATCCAGGAGCGGACCACGAGCTCCAGCCGGGCCGGCGGGTTCTGCACGTTCAGATGCGACAGGACCTGGAGGTACGCGGCCTGCCGGACGGAGTCGACCAGGGCGTTGGTGGTGGAGGAGCCGACGGCCGGCCCGCCCCGCATCAGGGCCGCGAAGCCGGGCCCGTGATCGTCGACGAAGTCGAAGAACCGGCGCATCACCCGCAGCAGCCGCGCCCCGAGCGGTCCCTCGTGGGCCTCCACGAAACGGCCCGCCAGATCGTCCGCCGCCCGCTGCAACGCGGCCTCGTACAGGCTGAGTTTGCCCGGGAAGTAGTGGTACACGAGCGGACGTGAGATGCCCGCGGCGGAGGCTATCTCGTCGATGGAGACCTCGTCGGGCGAGCGTCGGCTGAACAGGTCGAGGGCGACGCCGATGAGCTGCTGCCGTCGCTCCTCGACACCCATCCTGCGGCGTACCCCGGTTGTCATGCGAACACCTTACCGATCGGATCCGGCCCGGAACGGGCCGGTCCGGGCCGCCGGCGCTCACATGTCCAGGACGATGCGCTCCCCTCGCGCGCGGGAGACACAGATCAGCATCGAGTCGTCACGCTCCGCGTCCGTCAGCAGTTCGTCCCGGTGGTCGATCTCGCCCTCCAGGACGCGCTGTTGGCACGTCCCGCAGAACCCCTGCTCGCACGAGTACAGGGTGTCGGGGAACTCCGCGCGGACGGCGGCGAGGACCGTGGAGCCCGCCGGGACGGTCACCGTACGTCCGCTGCGCCGCAGTTCCACCTCGAAGGAGCTGTCGCCCGACCCGGGCGCCCGCGCCGTGAACCGTTCCAGGTGCAGGGTGCGGCCCTCGGGGACGCGGGCCTCGACCGCGGCCATCAGTCCGTCGGGACCGCAGCAGTAGACGGCCGTGCCCGCGGGAAGGTCCGCGAACAGGGCGTCCAGGTCCGGCAGTCCGTCCTCGTCCTCGGCGACCACGGTGACCCGGGTGCGGTCGAGCTTCTCGATCTCCTCCAGGAACGGCATCGAGGCACGCGTCCGGC
Organism: Streptomyces sp. NPDC048643; assembly: GCF_040650615.1. NCBI lineage: Bacteria > Bacillati > Actinomycetota > Actinomycetes > Kitasatosporales > Streptomycetaceae > Streptomyces > Streptomyces sp. NPDC048643. Next base: position 75,098 of record NZ_JBEZHO010000010.1, on the reverse strand, counting down.
CGCCGTACAGCAGGCGCCAGTCGGTGCCCTCCCCGACGGACCGCAGCATCGGCAGGACGGGGGTGATGCCGATGCCGCCCGCGACGAACACGTAGGCCGGGGCGTCCACGAGCGGGAAGCGGTTGCGCGGCCCGCGCACCTCGACCTCCGTGCCCTCCTGGAGCTGCTCGTGCACCTCCCGCGACCCGCCCCGCCCGTCCTCGACCAGCCGGGTCGCGACGGTGTACGAGGAGCTGTCCTCCGGGTCCCCGCACAGCGAGTACTGCCGGACGAGCCCCGAGGGCAGCACCAGGTCGAGATGGGCGCCCGGCTCCCAGGACGGCAGATCCGTTCCCTCCAGGCGCAGTTGGACGACGCCGTCGGCGACCCACTCGTGCCGGGTGACCAGGAGCCGCAGCGCCCGTGACCGGGGCCGGCCGGAGACCGGTTCCTCCAGGGCGGGCAGCGGCCACAGCGGCGACGCCCCGATCCGGCGCCGCAGCGCACGCCGGACCAGCAGGGCCGTACCGGCGACCGCGACGACGGTCCGCAGCCTGGGCATCACGCGGCACCAGCACCCTTCTCGGCGAGGGAGGCCGCCACGGCGGCGGGGGAGGAGGCCAGATAGGCGACGGCCTGTTCGGTGGAGCCCTCCTGAGAGGGGTGGTAGGTGCGGCTCAGATAGCGCGGGATCGACCGGAGCATCGCCCCGGTGGACGGCAGCACACCGCGCTTGCCGCTGACGTAGAAGTCCTTGAACGTGGCGCGGCCGTCGGCGAGCGTCGGATCGTTCTCCATGAAGAACCGGGACCCGCGCTGCCACAGGAACACCAGCGCGGTGAAGGCGGTCGCCCAGGTGCGCGCCCGCCGCCGGTAGCTCCCGTCGACGTGCTGGAACAGCTCGAAGGCCACCGAGCGGTGCTCGACCTCCTCGGCGCCGTGCCAGCGCAGCAGGTCCAGCATGGTGGGGTCGGCGCCGCGCCGGTCCAGCTCCTTCGCGTTCAGCACCCAGTCGCCGAGGAAGGCGGTGTAGTGCTCGATCGCCGCGATCAGGGCGACCCGCTCCAGCAGCCACCACCTGCGTGCCCTGCCCGGCGGCAGGGTCCGGTCGCCGAGCAGCTTCTCGAAGAGCCAGTCGACCTGCGCGGTGTACGGCGTCGGGTCGAGCCCCAGCTCCTTGAGGTGCGGCAGCACCTCGTCGTGCGCCTGCGAGTGCATCGCCTCCTGGCCGATGAACCCGATGACGTCCGCGCGCAGCCGCTCGTCGCGGATGAGCGGGAGGACCTGCCGGTAGACGTGCACGAACCACCGCTCACCAGCGGGCAGCAGCAGATGCAGCACGTTGATGGTGTGCGTGGCGAACGCATCGTCCGGCACCCAGTGCAGCGGTGTGTCCTCCCACGAGAACGACACCTTGCGCGCCTTGAGCGCCGTCCACTCGGACTCGACCGGCAGGGGCAGCCGGGCCTGCGTGTTAGACATGGCGTCAATGTACTGACGGGTAGGCGTGTGGAGAACCCCTGTGCGCCCACTTATTTACGTACCCGTCAGCAACGGGTGGTCGAAACGACGCTGCCGGCCACCCCGCCCGAGGTGGCCGACAGCGTCGAGGCGTCCGGTTTCAGCGAAGTCCGCTGATGCCCCGGCCGTCCTCCAGGGTCCCCTTCAGCTGGGCCTGCGCCCCCTGCTTCGTCCGTACGGCGAGCAGCGGTCCCTGGGCCGAGCCGCGTACCCCGCCGCTCGCCGCGACCGACGCCGTGTCCTTGGTGCCGGCCGCGAGCAGGTACCAGGACCCGGCGCCCGACTTCCACAGCACACCGGCCAGCACGTGCGGGTCGCGGGAGCCGCACGCGGGGGAGTTCTCGGCCTTCGCCGCGACCGCCCCGTACGTCCCGCCGGGCGTGCGGAACTGGGCCAGCACCCGGGTGCCGCCACCCCGCCAGGTGTCGGCGCGGGTGCACACCCAGGTCGCCGAGCCGCTCGCGTCGGGCAGCGCCTGCTGCGCGAACTGCCAGGCGTTCACCGACCGCACGCCCTGCGAGCGCACCGAGGCCAGCGAGCACGCGAAGGGCGCCCATCCCCGCAGGTTCGCTGCGCCCGTCGCCTCCCTCGGGGCGGCGGGCCGGCCCACGGTCAGGTGGGCCGGGATCAGCTCACCGAGGTCGCTCAGCAGCCGGGTGCCCGAACCGTCGTCGACCTGGAGCACGTTCCACGACGTGCACGCTCCGGTCTGCGGCGGGCCCGCCAGTGGCGAGGTGGAGCCGTCGGCGGACAGGGTGAGGTCCATCGTGCCGGTGTTCGGCTTCAGCAGGTCGCGCTCGGCGGCCTTCTTCACCCAGGGCGCCGTCAGATAGCGGACGTTGCCGTCGGCGCGGCTCAGCACCACCGCGCTCGCCTCGGCCCCGCGCGCCCCGTCCACCCGGGCGAAGTCGAGGGCCGCACCGCTCGTGCCGTCCTTCGGCTCGGCGTAGCGGGCGATGCGCAGACCGTCGTAGAGGAGCACCACCCGCGCCTGGTCGACGGTGCCCGCGTACAGCAGCTGGGGCGGTCCGGGCGGGGCGCCCGACGGGGTGCCGGGCGTCGCCGACACCTGGACGGACTCCCCGGGCCTCGCCCACACCGCGAGCGCGCGGCGCAGCAGCCCGCTGTCCTCGACGAGGTCGCCGCGCGCGGGCCACACGGAGAAGTCGGTGCGCGCGGACGACTCCCAGGCGGCGGGCGCCACCCGCTCCAGCCGGGCCGGGTTCAGCGCGGCCTCGGCGGCCGGGTTCTGCGCGTACGAGGGGGCCGCGGCACCGTCCGGGCCCCAGCCGTCGCCCGGCAGCCCGAGCAGCGCGCCGCACACGGTCAGCGCGGCGGCGGCCGCGAGGGCGGCCCGCAGGTGCTGCCTGCGCCGCATCAGGTCGGTGGGCCGCGCGTGCAGCGAGCAGGGATCGAACTCCGGGGAGGCGAGCAGCGCGTCCCGCGCCTCGACGCCGGCCGCCTCCGTCAGCGCCGCCGCCGGGTCCGCCACGCCCGCGGCCGCCAGCACCTTGCGCAGCTGCGGGTCGGGCAGTTTCTCCAGGCCGCGCAGCACGTACGCGGCGCGGGCGGGGCCGGAGAGCGCGGACAGCCGCTGGTCCAGGGCGAGTTCGTCGGCACCGCCCGAACGCGGGAACAGCCGCAGGCCCCACACATGGGGGAGCAGCGGCGGCAACTGGGACCGCTTCGGCCAGGCCCGCCGCTTCAGCGGCAGCCCGGCCTCCAGCGCCGAACGCACCACCTGGAGGCGGACGAACGCGTAGCCCGGGTCGCCGTCACGGCCGCCGCCGTTCTGCTGCGCCGGGATGACCGACGCGTCGCCGGACGCCCGGCCGCGGGGCAGCGCGCGCTGGGTGAGGGCGTGCGCCGTCAGGACCCGCCGGTTGCGGCCGAGGCTCGGCGGCAGCACCAGATACGCGAGCCGGACCAGCCGCGGGTAGTGCTCGACGAGTGCCGCCTCGGCCTGCTCGACGTCGATGACCGTTCCGGAGGAGGCTGCGGGGCGTTTGGCTACATCCTGTGACTGCACGTTCAGCAAAACGAGCGAACGGGTGGATGGTCACCGGCCCCGCCGGGGGCTCAGGAGCCGGACTCCTCCGGCTCCACCAGCAGGCGGGCGTAGTTCGCCATCGACCGCTGGTAGCGGGGCAGATGAGGGGCCAGGGCGCCGATCACCAGGGCGAGGCCCTCGCGTTCGCGGCCGAGGTCGGCGAGGCAGAGCGCGAGGCAGGCACGTACCGCGTCGTCCAACTCGTCCGAGGGCGCGACCAGTTCGGGGGTGAGGAGCTTGACGCCCTCGTCCGCCTGTCCGATGTTGCGCAGCGAGCTGGAGAGCTGGATCTTGGCGCGGCGGCCCTTGTACCCGCTCAGGCCGTGGGCCAGGGCCTCGCGGTACAGCGGCACGGCCCGGTCGGAGTGGCCCGTCGAGTCCCAGGCGCAGGCCTGCTCGAAGGGGCCGAGGGGGCTGTCGGCGGGCAGTTCGGCGACCAGGGCGTCGATCACCGCCCGGAAGTCCGCCGCCCGCTCTTCCTCGTAGGTGTCGAAAGTGGCCCAGGCGGCCGCCGTACGCTCTTCCCAGTCTTCGTTCACGAGGGACACCCTCGCACAGCCGTGCCACCAGCGGTATCGGGTTCCGCGTGCGAAAACGGCGTCCCGTTGAGCACGGGGCGCCCCGGAGCCGTATCGAGGACAGAGCCCTTGCCGGGGCTCGCTTCGGCGTGAGCGCCGACAGGTACCGGAGGAACGTATGAGGGTGACACGCGAGAGGCTTCTGGCCGGGGCGGCCGTGACCGTCCTGCTGACGCTGACCGGCTGCGGCGGCGGATCGGACGACAAGGCGGCCGCCGCGCGGGAGACCGTCCCGGCCACGGCGACCGGCAGCCTGGAGGATCTGGCGGCCGAGGTGAAGTGCCGTCCGGACATCCAGACCGACGCGGACGAGATCCGCCAGGGGGTCTGCAAGGTCGACGCGGGCAAGTTCATCCTGGCGACCTTCGCCACCGACCGCGGTCAGCGCGAGTGGCTCAACGGGGCGAAGGACTACGGCGGTTCGTATCTCGTGGGCGCCAAGTGGGTGGCCGTCGGCGACCAGAAGATGGTCACGTCCCTGCGCGGCCGGCTCGGCGGAACGCTGGAGGAAGGGACCTCGCACGGAGCGCACGCCGGTCACGAGCACAGCGGCTGACCTCGCCGACCCGGTCCCCGGTTCGACGGACCGGCGACGTGAGGACACAAGAAAGCCGGTGGCGGGAGAATCCCGCCACCGGCTTCCTCATGGGGGTCACTTACAACGCTGGCCCTTGTTGATGCAGTTGACCATCTTGTTCATCAGGTTGTCGTCGAAGACGTTGATGAAGTCGTCGTGGTCGGTTGCCGCCTTGTGCAGCTGCTCGGGGAATCCGTCCACCGCGTAGGCGTTCTTGATCTGCCCGTTCTGCAGGGTCGGTGCCCGGAAGCCGTAGACGAGGCGCATCGTCAGCTGCGGAACGGCCTTGAAGCCGTTGGCGCAGTTGCCCTGGGCGTCCGCGAAGGCCACGTGCGTACGGTGGTTCGCGCTGTCGATGTTCACCCCGTCCCAGCAGCTCTGGAAGGCGAAGGTGCGGACCACGGTGCTGCCGCGCGGGCAGATCGGGTACTGCTGCGTGAGCTGCACCTTGTTCTCGAAGCCGGTGCAGGACCAGTGGGCGTTGGCGTTCGCCAGACCGTTGGTCGTGGTCTTCGCGTCACCGGTGATGATGCGCAGGAACTTCGGCATGGCGACGACCTTGCTCTTCGCGCTGCCGACGAACTTGATCTGTGCCTGCTTGACCTGCTGGATCTGGCCGACGTTTCCTTCCTTGCCACCGCCGTCGTTGTTCTGGTCGAAGTCCTGCGTACCGTTCTGGATACGCACGACCGGCCAGTAGTACGTCGACTTGTCACCCTGGTTGGCGCAGGTGGTCTTGGCCGCGGCGAACGTGTCGTTGTTGGCGAACGCGTCGTTCGACTGGTTGCCGACGTAGTCGTGCAGGTGGTGCGCGCCGTTGCTGACGCCGGGCGCCACGATGACGTTGTCGGTGTTGAACTTCTTGTTCGCGTTCACGCCGCAGGACGTGGTGAACGTGCCCGTCGAACCACCGGCCCGGGTCCGTGCCTTACGGGGCACGTTCGCCTGGACCTTCGTGATGTCGACGAAGTCCGAGGCGAGCGGCCCGTTGCCGGCCTGACCGCCGTTGCCCGTCTGCTGGCCTCCGCCCTGCTGGCCTCCGCCCTGCTGGCCTCCGCCCTGCTGGCCGCCGGCGCTCGCGCTGGCGGAGGGAGCCGGACTGGCCGTCCCGCCGTTGTTCTGGCCACCGTTGTTCTGACCGCCGTTGTTCTGGCCGTTGTTGCCCCAGCCGGCGTTGGTCTGGTTGGCGGGCGTCCCCGTGCAGGAGGACAGGCCGTCGAGCGAGGACGGTGCCGAACCGCCGACCCGGCTGATCTCCAGCTTGATGCGGTCGATGATCACCGACCGGTTGTTCTTCAGCGGTCCGAGGATGGAGTTCTGGACGAAGCTCGCGTCCCTCGTCTGCGCGTCACGGGTGGTGGCGAGCCGCTGGTAGGCGGCGGTGATCTGTTCGTCCAGCGTGGCGAGTTCGCCGTCGACCTCACCGCGAGCCTTGTTCGGCACGTTGGTCAGCTTCTGACCGACGTCCGGACAACTGATGGTGGCCACCTGAGCGGTGGCGGCCTTCGTGGTGTTGGGAGAAGAGTTCTCCTCGTGCGCCGAGGCGTAGAAGTTCGCCCAGACCAGTCCACCCCCGCCGATCGCGAGCGCTGCCGACGCGGCGATGGCCCGAACGGCCAGCGGCGAACGGCGTTTTCGTATGTTGCGTCCCATGGAACTCCTCTGACTTCCTTGCGGGGCATCGAGGGCGCCCGACAGGAGTGAAGCGGCTCCATTCCATACGCACGGGGCGGGTGGGGTGTTCAGAAACCCCGGAAAATCTTAGAGGTTCGTGAGACCAATTCGGGCACAATGGGCTCAGAAGCCCCCGAATTCACGGGAGTTGATCTCGCCCAAAAGGTTTGAGGGCGCTTTTTGACTGAAATTCAGTGGGCGTCCCGGTCCAAATAGGCGAGCACCGCGAGAACGCGCCGATTGTCGTCGTCCGACACCTCAAGGCCGAGCTTGGCGAAGATGTTGGAGGTGTGTTTGGCGATCGCCCTTTCCGTCACGACGAGGTGCGCCGCGATCGCCGCGTTGGACCGGCCCTGCGCCATCAGGTCCAGCACCTCCCGCTCCCGCGGGGTGAGCCGTCCGACCGGCTGGTCCCCGACCCTCCGCCGGGCCAGCAGCTGCTGGATCACCTGCGGGTCCATGGCCGTGCCTCCCGCCGCCACCCTGCGTACGGCGTCAATGAACTGGTCCGCGTCGAACACCCGGTCCTTCAGCAGATAGCCGACCCCGCCGCTGCCGTCGGCGAGCAGCTCGCGCGCGTACAGCTGCTCGACGTGCTGCGACAGGACGAGCACCGGCAGCCCGGGCCGCTCGCGCCGGGCCCGCAGCGCGCACTGCAGCCCCTCGTCGGTGTGCGAGGGCGGCAGTCGTACGTCCACCACCGCCACGTCCGGCTGCAACTCCCTCAGCGCCTTGGTGAGTTCGGGCCCGCTCTCGACCGCCGCGGCGATCTCGAAGCCGTAGGCCTCCAGCATCCGGACCAGGCCGTCGCGCAACAGGAAGAGGTCTTCGGCTAGGACGACACGCAAGGGATCTCCAGGGTGACCCGGGTGGGACCGCCCGCGGGGCTGCTGACGGCGAGGACGCCGTCGAATGTACCGAGCCGCCGCTCGATCCCGTCGAGCCCGGATCCGGCGCCGACGCGGGCGCCGCCCCGGCCGTTGTCGATGACGGTGATCCGGAGCGTGCCGTCCCGGTGGTGCACGTCGATCCAGAGCCGGTCGGCGCCGGAGTGCTTGACCGCGTTGGCCAGCACCTCGCTCACCGCGAAGTACGCGGCCGACTCGACCGGCGCCTCCACCCGCCCGGCCAGGTCCACGTCGACCTCGCTCACCGGCGGCAGGCTCAGCGCCAACGCCCTGATCGCGTCACCGAGTCCGCGTTCCGCGAGCACCGGCGGGTGGATGCCGCGGACGAGGTCGCGCAGCTCGGTGAGCGCCTCGGCGGACGACTTCCGTGCCTGCGCCAGCAGGTGTTTCGCCCGTGCGGGGTCCTTCTCGATGAGCGCCTCGACGGTTCCCAGGTCCATGCCCACCGCGACCAGGCGGGCCTGCGCGCCGTCGTGCAGGTCCCGCTCGATGCGCCGCAGTTCGGCGGCCGAGGTGTCCACCGCGTCCCGCCGCGTCTCGGTCAACACCCGTACCCGCTCGGCGAGTTCTCCTTCGCCGGGGGCCAGGACGGCACGGGTGACGCGGAAGTGGAGCCGCAGGAGGAGAGGGGAGAGGACGAGGGAGGCGGCCAGGAGCGCGGCGCCGAGCACACCCGCCGCCAGGGCCGACGCCTGGCCGGAGACCGGCACGAACCCGTACCACCAGCCGACGTGCGTGCCGTCCGTGAACACCCGCCACAGGCCGAGCGCGAGCGCGAAACCCTCCAGCGGATACAGGACCAGCGCGGCGGGCAGCACCGCGGTGAGGAATCCCGCGGTCATGTCGAACAGCAGCCAGCGCACGTCCCGCCAGGTGGCCGGGTCCCTGAGCATCCCGAAACAGCGCGCCCAGGGGTTCGCCCCCTCGGGCAACGGCCGGTAGGCCGCCGGGATCCGCACCCCGCACCACCGGGCCGCGACCAGCCGCCGCGCGTCCGCGAAGGCCCGGACGGCGGTCAGCACCCGCGGTGTCGTGACGATCCCCACACCGACCGGCACCAGCAGGACGGACACGACGGTCAGGACGAACAGCCCGACCGACCCGGCCAGTCCCGTCACGGCGACCGCCAGCCCCCGCGCCCCGGCCACCAGGGCTTCCCGCCCGCGGGCCCGGGCCTCCAACCTCTGCGACTCCATGCCCCGAGTCTCGCCGACCGACGGAACCACGTCACTGGGCCGAACCCCCTGCCGGAGGGTGGTGCCAGCAGCACCCCCCCGGGAGAGACGGGGGTGGGGGGCGGGGCCGATCCGCCCTGTCCCGAGCGGCGCCGTGGGTCTCAGACGCCGAGGACCTTGGCCTCGACCGCGGGGTCGAGGCCCACCGCCGGTCGGTCGGGCCGCAGCGGCGCCGTTCCGCCGCGCGACCGGAGCCACTCCCAGGTGTCGGCGACGGTCTCCCGCACGGGCCGGCAGCGGAGCCCGGCCGCGACCGCCCGGGAGACGTCCGCCGAGTGCAGGGCGGCGTGCAGCTCGCTCGCGGGCGGCACCCACACCGGCAACTGCGTCCACGGCTCGATTCCCGCGGCCAGGACGGTGTCCGGGTCGGTCCAGCGCAGCTCCGCGTGCCCCCCGGTGACCTCGGCGCACGCGTCGAGCAGCGCCCCCATCGTGCTGTGGCCCTGCGGACTCACCAGGTTGTACGCGCCGCCGAGCCCCGCCTCCGCCGCCGTGAGCGTCCACTCCGCGAGGTCCCGCACGTCGACGTACTGGAGCGGCAGTTCACGCGGTCCCGGCGCGAGGACGGGACCGCCCGCCGCGACCCGGTTCAGCCACCACGGCAGCCGCCCGATGTTCTCGTACGGCCCGAGGATCAGCCCGCACCGCACGAGCAGGGAGCCGTCCGGGCCGAAGGCGTCGAGCGCGGCCAGTTCGCCGCCCCGCTTGTCCCGCGCGTAGTCGGTCGCCTCCGCGTCGGCCGACGCCCCGTCCACGACCCGCGCGTCCTCGCCGTACCCGGCCTCCGGCGCCCACGCGTACACGGAACAGCTCGACACGTACACGTACCGGGACACCCGCCCGGCCAGCAGGCGCGCGCTGTCCCGGACCACGCGGGGCGCCCCCGACCAGGTGTCGACGACGAGGTCCCACGTGTCGGAGGTACCGGCGAGCGCCGCAAGCCCGTCCGGGGCGGTGCGGTCGCCCAGCAACGACCGCACCCCGGAGGGGGGTTCGTGCCGCCCGCGGTGGAAGACGGTGACCTCCCACCCCCGGCCGAGCGCCGCCTCCACGACGGCGCGCCCCACGAACTCCGTCCCGCCCAGCATCAGAAGTCTCCGTGTCATACGGACGACTCTGCCCGCCGCACCCGGCCGGCGGAACACGAATCTGCTGACAGAAGATGCGGCCGGGGCGGCGGCGGACGGGTCACGGGCGAGCGGGTCGACCCGCGGTCAGGTCAACGGCCGTTCGACGGAGCGTACTTGTAGCCCACGCGGCGCACCGTCTGGATGGACTGCCGGTGCTGCGCCCCGAGCTTGCGGCGCAGTCGCGCGACATGGACGTCGACGGTCCGGCCGTCCCCCACGTGGCCGTACCCCCACACTGTGGAGACCAGCTGGTCGCGGGTGTGCACGCGGTGCGGGTGCTGGACGAGGTGCGCGAGCAGCTCGAACTCCAGATAGGTGAGGTCCAGGATCCGTCCGTCGACCTCGGCGGTCCGCTGCACGGTGTCGATGCGCACCAACGGGTCACCGGCGCCCGAGGCGGTGGGCGACGGCTCGGCGCTGTCAGGCGCCGCCCGGTCCGGTACGGCCACGGGCAGCAGGGGCTGCTGGTCCGCCGGCACGAGGACCAGGTAGCCGATCATCGGCGGCTGTCCCGGCAGGACCGGCAGGGTGTGCGGGGGAGCGGGCAGCCAGGTGGCGCCCGGCGGCAGGAAGCCGGCGACGTCGACCACCTCGTCCCGGTCGACGGCACGCAGTCGGTGCCGTCCCGGGGAGGTCGAGGGGGTGGGAGCCGTCGCTACGGAGGAGAAGGAACGAGTGGTCGCCATGAGAGGTCAGCTCTTTCGCGCGAGGAGTCCGTCGGGTGGTCGACGACCGCGGGTTCGTGGCCGGGTCGTCGAGGACGTACGTCGTGCGCGCTGGCCGAAGGCCGGGGTGTACGGCTTTAGAGGGCCGGCGCGTTCGTCGCGCGGCAACACACCCGGTCGAAGTCGTGGTGCTGACGGGAAGGCCAGAAGGGCTCGAGGTCATGGCGACCCGTCGCGATGCACTTCTGGTAGCTGGCCATGCCCCCATTGAAGCAGAAGGCGGAGCGCGGCAGGAGACTCCTTCCACGGACCGGACGCATCCTTGGCGTGAACGTGACGCCGGGGGGCCCTATCCGACCAGGCGCTTGTGCCACGTCAGGCCGGTGACGTTGATGGCGGTGTCCGGGGTGCCGTCCCACTGGGCGGACAGTCCCGCCGCGTCCAGCGCCGCGACGACCTCGCGGCCGACGGACGCCGTGGTCGCGGCCGAGCCGTCGAACCCGCCGTACAGCAGCGTCAGTCCGTGGCCCGCGGCGGCGCCCTCCGTGCACTGGGAGTGGAAGTAGACGAAGCCGCGCGCTCCCTCACCGCGCTCGGCACCTATCTCGGCGGTGCCGCAGGTGCGGCAGCAGGTGAAGTTCTCCCGGGCGGTGATGCCGCCCGCGTCGAGCGTCTCGAAGACCTCGGTGAGGCGCTCCGGGTCCGTCACCCCCTCCCAGAGGGCCTGCTCGGCCAGCCGCTCGGTCCACAACCGGTCGACCAGTTCCCGGGCCTGGGCCCGGGAGACCGGCCGGTGGTCGCCGTCGACCAGATACTCCTCGGCGTCCTCGGTGAGCCGGGCCCGGTCGTCGTACCCGCAGCGCAGCAGCTCCCTGATCCGTGGCTCGATCTCGCCCCGTACGTCCGCCGGCAGTTCCGGGACGTCCTGCGGGGCGTCGTGGCCGAGCGGCTCCCACGCGAGGCCCGCGTCCCAGCCGTCCTCGCCCCGGGCCCAGCCCACCAGGGCGTCGGCCACCCGGTCGGCGTCGCCCGCGCCCAGCGTCGTGCCGAAGAAGCGTGCGCGGCTCTCGCGGTGCTCCAGGCGGTAGTCACCGCCCCGCTCGTGCCACACCTGGGCGAAGACGTCCGGCACGTCCGGTATCCGGTTCAGGACCAGGAAGCGGTCACCCGCGCCGCCGATCCCGCGCACCAGCGTCCGCAGCGTGTCCGCCGGAATCCGCTGGTGGCTCCGCCCGTTCTCCGTCTTGACCTTGACAGCGAGCTGTTCGTCGTTCCCCATGGGGCAACTCTGGCACGTCCCACCGACAACGCCCCGGCAGGTCCGGGGAACGCGGAAGGGGCGCCCGCCGGTCCGGCGGGCGCCCCTTCACGGGTGTGCGGTGGATCAGACCTGGCCGGCCTTCTCCAGGGCGGTGCAGCAGGTGTCGACGATGAGGCGCGTCACGACGTACGGGTCGACGTTCGCGTTGGGACGGCGGTCCTCGATGTAGCCCTTGCCGTCCTTCTCGACCTGCCACGGGATGCGGACCGAGGCGCCGCGGTTGGAGACACCGTAGGAGTACTCGTTCCACGGGGCGGTCTCGTGCAGGCCCGTCAGACGGTCGTCGATGCCGGCGCCGTAGTTCTTGACGTGGTCCATGGGCTTCGAGCCCTCGCCCAGCGACTCGCACGCGGTGATGATCGCGTCGTAGCCCTCGCGCATCGCCTTCGTGGAGAAGTTGGTGTGCGCGCCCGCGCCGTTCCAGTCGCCCTTCACCGGCTTCGGGTCGAGCGTCGCGGAGACACCGAAGTCCTCGGCGGTGCGGTAGAGCAGCCAGCGGGCCACCCACAGCTGGTCCGAGACCTCCAGCGGCGCCAGCGGGCCGACCTGGAACTCCCACTGGCCGGGCATGACCTCGGCGTTGATGCCGGAGATGCCGAGGCCCGCCTTCAGACAGTTCTCCAGGTGCGCCTCGACGACGTCACGGCCGAAGATCTCGTCCGATCCGACACCGCAGTAGTAGCCGCCCTGCGCGGCCGGGAAGCCGCCCTCGGGGAAGCCGAGCGGGCGGGTGCCCTTGAAGAACGTGTACTCCTGCTCGATGCCGAAGATCGACTCCTGGGCGGTGAACTTCTCGGAGACCTCGGTGAGCGCGGCACGGGTGTTGGACTCGTGCGGCGTCATGTCGATGTTCAGGACCTCGCACATGACGAGGACGTCGTCGCCGCCGCGGATCGGGTCCGGGTAGGTGGCCACCGGCTTGAGTACGCGGTCGGAGGCGTGGCCCTCGGCCTGGTTCGTGGAGGAACCGTCGAAGCCCCAGATCGGCAGCTCCGCGCCCTTGGCGTCGTCGCCCAGGATCTTCGTCTTGGAACGGAGCTTGGCCGTCGGCTCGGTGCCGTCGATCCAGATGTACTCAGCCTTGAAGGTCACGGGCCACATCCTTCGGGGTGTGTCTTGAGGCGCACTTGCGGGTGCTGCGGCGCTGCGGCACCGGGACGCCGCTGGGGATGCCCGGCAGCCTGTCAACCGGCGATTTCCCGGCCATTGCCCCCAGGTGAACCCCGTGTTACCCGGCCTGTGTGTGCCCCGTCTCACGCGGGCCGCACCGATGCCCGTGTCCGCGCGACGGTGTTCGCAACCGCGATCCGCCACCCCGCCGCCCGGTCCCCTCCGGCGCGCCCCGGCCCGCGGCCGGCTCGTATGCGATGGGCGTGGAGTGGATACGGGCGATGTGATGCGGTTGCGCCCCGGTTGCCCGACCGTGCGAAGGCCCTGTCCCCACCGGTCCGGAGGAACCGGCGGGGACAGGGCCTCGACCCGTTGCGTCCGCTACCCGGGGGGCTAGCCCACCTTCTCGATGCGGGCCTTGCGGATCAGGAACTTGCCGGGTTCCCTGACCTGTTCGAAGGCCGCGTTGTTCAGCAGGACACAGCTTCCGGAGACCGAGGTGACCTCCACGGTCGTGGACTTGTTGTTGTCCAGGTTGGTGACCTTCAGCTTCGTCCCGGCCGGGAACTGGTTGCTGGACGCGGCCGGTGCGCCGCCCTCGCCGGAGAGCGTCACCGTCGAACCGGTGCAGACCTGCTGACCCGTGGCGGCGCCCGCTCCCGCGTCGTCCGCGGGCGCGGTCTGCGCCGGGTCCGCCTGCGCCGGAGCGGAGGGGGCGGGCGCGGCCTCGGCCGGCGCGGACCCGCCCGGCTGCGGAGCGGTCTGGGAGTCCTGAGCCGACTCCCCGACCTCGCAGCCGGACGCCTCCTGCTGAACCTTGATCTGCGCGATGACGGCGTCGCGGTTGGCGATCCGGGCCGCCGACTGCGCGTCGGGCGCGGCCCGCTGGTCCGCGATGAACTTCTGGTTGTTGCCGAGCGCGGTGGCGAGACCCTTGCAGACCGTCGAGGTCTGCGCGTTCTGCACCGACGCGGCGTTCGAGGTGGCGGCGAGGGCGAACGCCCCGCCTCCGGCCACGAGCGCCGCGCCGGTCAGCAGGGCGATCTTCTTCTTGGTGCTGAGCGTTCTCCTACGCGACATGCGCGCCTCCAGTGCGGGGGGAGCGTTACGCCGTTATGTACGGGATACCGAACGGAGTTGCTCAACGGTGACAGCGGCCTCGTAAGTAACCTGGATCACAGGGGAGTTGACGCGAAGTCGGGCGGCCGGTGCCGAACCCCCTTGCCGCGCGGACCTGTTGGACGGTCACGGCCCGTCCGCTCGCGGCTGTCGCCGGGACAGCGCGTCCCGTACCGCCTCGTCCGTGCGGGCCACGATCGCCGTGCCGTCGTCCGCTGTGATGATCGGCCGCTGGATCAGCTTCGGATGCTCACTGAGCGCCGTGATCCACCGGTCCCGCGAACCGGCCTCCCGCGCCCACTCCTTGAGCCCCAGCTCCTCGGCCACGGCCTCCTGGGTCCGCGTGATGTCCCACGGTTCGAGTCCGAGACGGTCGAGCACGTCGCGGATCTCGTCCTCGCCCGGCGCGTCCTCCAGGTAGCGGCGGACGGTGTAATCGGCGCCTTCCGCGTCGAGCAGGCCGACCGCGCCGCGGCACTTCGAACAGGCCGGATCGATCCAGATCCCCATGCAGCCCACGCTACCCGGTGTTCGATTTCTTGCCACCTCATGCGTCACTCCCGGATCGGGGGTGGAACGACGTCAATTCCCTTACTCACCTGGTGCTTTGGTGTCCGTCCGGGCTCCCTGAATGTCAGTGCGGCGCAGTAGACTGGTAGCAGTGTTCGAGGATCCCGCCGGGCGGTCCGGTGGGGTCCTGACGCGACAGGAGGATGCTCGTGCCCGCTGCCGCACTGAAGCCGCTGCCCACCCAGTCCACCGCGAGGAGGCCGGTCCAGCTGGACCTGCCGTACGAGCCCGTGGAGAAGCGCCCGCTCCCGCCGGGCCGCCCCCGCGACTGGTACGTCACGCACAACCGCCGGCTCAAGGCGATGCGCCTGGCCATCGCCCTGCTCGACTCCGGTGTGTACGTGCCGAACCAGGCCCGCAACGAGACGATCCACAGCGCCGCCCGGCTCATCGGCGTCCACCCGCCGTCGGACACCACGTGCCACATGGTGCGCGCGCTGATGAGGTACGCGCGCTGAGGCGTCCCACCCGCTGAGGGGTCGGGTGCGCCGAGTCGCTACTGCCCGGCGCCCTCGTCGCACGACGAGGGCGCCCGGCCCGGCACCGGTACCCGGTGTGGGTCCGCCCGGCGCGGCCGCCGTTGCCCTCAGCCCGCCGCCAACTCCTTTTCCAGGGGCGTCCGGAAGCGAGGGGTGACGCGGGTCGTGCCCACCCACTGCCGGAGGCGTTCGGCCTCCGCCGTGATCGCGGTCCGGGCGTCGCGGCCCACGCCCTCCGGGGCGAGCAGCCGCCAGACGATCTCGCCGTCGGGCCGCTGCGCCCAGCCGCCGACCACCCGGCCGTCCCACCACACCGTCGGCCCGACGTTGCCACTGCGGTCGAACAGGGCGGCCCGCAGCGACGGTTCGAGATACCAGTCGCGCTCCTGGCGGCTCATCGGCGTCGGGTCGAGGCCGGGCAGCAGCGCGGCCCAGGGTTCCGCGGGTCCGTCGACCGGCTCCTCGTCGCCGGTGGCCACGTACGCGGTGACCCCGTCGTCGAGCGTGACGGCCACCGCGCCGATCGCGGCCAGCGTCCGCCGTACGTCGGTGACCTTCCAGCCCGTCCACCACTTCAGGTCGGCCTCGGTGGCGGGCCCGCACGCGGTGAGCCAGCGGGCCAGCAGCTCGGATCTGGCCTCGGCGGGCGGGAGTTCGGGGTGCGGCGGCGCCACCGCCCAGCGGAACTGGCTCGACGTCCAGGATCCCAGCGGACGCCCCCGCACGACCCGGCCCTCGACGCCCAGCACCCGCATCAGCCGGGACGACACGGTGTGCGGACTCTCGTAGCTCTTGCCGGCGCCGTAGGTGAACTGCTCCTTCAACCGCGGTTCCTCCCGGCTGAGTTCGTTCACCGTCGCCTGTCCGCGGCGGGCCAGCGCGGCGAGCGCCGACTCCTCGACCCGGGTGAGCCACTCCTCGGTCAGCCGCCCGTCGCTCCCGGTGACCATGTCCTTGACGAGTCCGGCCCGCGCCTTCGCCGCGATGTCCAGCCCGGTCGAGGCGTGCACCACGCCGGCGAGAGCGGTGGGGAACACGAACACCGTGTGCCGCATGCCGTGCATCCGGACGAGCGTCCGGTCCTCGTACAGGGCCCGGTCGACCTCGGCGACCGTCACCCCGGCGTCCACGAGCCGCGCGCCGACCGCCAGGTACACCGTCGACGGATCGGTCCCGTGCAGCGCGACCAGCGCGTCCGCGACCTCCTCGGGGCCGGCCGCCCGCGCGGACGGCGCGAGCCGCTGCCGCAGCCCCAGCCGTGCCCGTCGCTCCGCCACCCCGATGTGCCGCGGTCTGCCCGTCACGCCGCCTCCGCTCCCGACCCCCGGCCTTCGTGGCGCTCATCCTCCCGGACGGCGGCCCGGCACGGGGCGCGGCTCACCCGTTCGTCCTACCCGGGCATGCGGCGGACCCGCCCGCGGCCTTGACTGGGGCCACCGCGAGGAGCGGAGCCCGGAGGCGAGCCAGGACCACCACAACAGGAGACGCGATGCAGAGCAACGGCGCACGAGGACCGGCCCGGCTGATCCTGGCCGTGGCCGCGGTGGTGTCGCTGGCCGTGTCGCTGACCGCCTGCTCCGACGACAGCAGCCCCTCCGACGCGGCCTCCAAGGCCGCCTCCGCCGCTTCCAGAGCCGCTTCCGCGGCGTCCCGGGCCGCGTCCGCCGCCACCCGGGCCGGCGACTCGCTCGCCTCCGCGACCGCCGAGGCGGGCCGGAAGTTCGACGAGTTCAAGAACGGCGCGGACGCCAAGGACGAGGTGAAAGTCGACGGCTCCGCGAGCCCCGACTCCGACGGCCGGGCGACCGTGAAGGTGACCGCGTCGAACCCGACCTCCTCGGCGCGGTCGTACGTCGTCCAGGTGGACTTCCGCGACAAGAGCGGAAACCTCCTCGACACCACCGTCGTGACCGTCGACGACGTCGCGGCCGGCGGGTCCAAGGACGCGACCGCCCGCAGCAACCGCGCTCTCACCGGCGACGTCGACACCACCGTCGCCCGCGCCGTGCGGCACTGACGGCCGTGCTCCGCAACGGCGTCACGGCCACCTCGACGGACCGGGCCGCGCGCGGACGGGCGGCCCGCAAGCGCGTCTCCCGCTCCGCGCACGGCAGTTGGATCCCCGCCGCGGACCGCCCCGATCCCGTCGGCGTCCTGCAACAGCAGGGCAGGGACCGGCTCCAGGAACTGCTCCCCATCCGGTACGGGCGGATGGCCGCGTCCCCGTTCGCGTTCCTGCGCGGAGCCGCCGCCGTCATGGCCGCCGACCTGGCGGCCCAGCCGCACACCGGGCTCACCGTCCAGCTGTGCGGCGACGCCCATCTGCTGAACTTCGGCCTCTACGCCTCCCCGGAACGCTCGCTGCTCTTCGACCTCAACGACTTCGACGAGACGTTCCCCGGCCCCTTCGAGTGGGACGTGAAGCGGCTCGCGGCCAGCGTCGCCGTCGCCGCCCGCGAGAACGGACACAAGGAGGAGCACGTCTTCGCCGCGGCAAGGGCAGCAGCCGGGCACTACCGCGAGACGATGCGCCGGCTGGCCCGGCAGGGCGAGTTGACCGTCTGGTACCAGCACATCGACGCCGACCTGCTGCTGCCGCTGGTCCGCTCCGGACGCAGACGCCGGCGCGCCGAGGCGACCCTCACCCGGGCCCGCCGCCGCACCAGCCTGCACGCGCTCGGCAAACTCACCGAGACCGTCGACGGACGCCCCCGCATCGTCCACGACCCGCCCCTGCTGGAGCCGGCCGGCACCCTCGACATGGCCACGCTCCGCAAGATCTTCAGTGACTACCGCTCCACGCTCACAGAGGAACGCCGCCTCCTCCTCGACCGGTACCGCTTCGTCGACGCCGCCCGCAAGGTGGTCGGTGTGGGCAGCGTCGGCACCCGCTGCTTCATCGTGCTGCTCGCCGGCCGGGACGCCGACGACCCGCTGTTCCTGCAGATCAAGCAGGCCGGACGCTCCGTACTCGAGGAGCACCTGCCGACCGGCCCGTACCTCCACCCGGGACGCCGCGTCGTCGCCGGGCAGCGGCTGATGCAGGCCGCCGGCGACATCTTCCTCGGCTGGACGACCGGGCCCGAGGGGCGCGCGTTCTACTGGCGCCAGCTGCGGGACATGAAGGGCTCGGCGGACATCGCCGGCATGGACCCCGGTGAGCTGCGCGGATACGCCGGACTGTGCGGCACCGCCCTGGCCCGTGCCCACGCCCGCTCGGGCGACCGCATCGCCATCGCCGCCTACCTCGGCGGCGCCGACACCTTCGACCGCTCCCTCGCCCACTTCGCGCTGCGCTACGCGGACCGCACCGCAGCCGACCACGCGGCACTCGGCGCCGCGGTGATGGCGGGCGTCGTCCTGGCGGCCCCCGGCGTGTGACAGCCCGCGCCCACGCGCACCTCCCGGGTCCGAGCGGACGCCTCCTCCCGCGTCCCTCCCGCGTCCCGAATCCGACGTCCGCGGGGGGTTCGCCGCCGTCGACGACCCCGAGACGGCGCTACGCTCCGTGTATGAGGGCTGAAGCGTCCACTCCGGAGCAGTACGCCGTCGTGGCGGTCGCCTCCTCCGCGGGCGGCATCTACGCGCTCATCGAACTACTCGGCGGTCTCGGCGCCGACTTCCCCGTGCCGGTCCTGGTCGTCCAGCACCTCGACCGCCGGCACCGCACGGTGATCGCCGACGTGCTCTCCCGGCGTACGGAACTCGCGGTCAAGCTCGCGGAGGCCGGCGAGCGGATCGAGGCCGGCACCGTCTACATCGCCCCGCCCGACCGCCATCTGCTGACGGGTCCCGGGGGCGTCCTGAGCCTGTCGGACAGCGAACTCGTGCACTTCGTCCGTCCCTCGGCCGACCTGCTCTTCGAGTCGATCGCGGGCGCGTACGGCGACCGGGCCATCGTCTGCGTCCTCACCGGATCGGGTGGTGACGGTGCGACGGGGGTGGACGCCGTGAAGTCGCGGGGCGGCACCGTCATCGCCCAGGATCCGGCGAGCGCGCAGTTCCGGGGGATGCCGGAGGCGGCCGTGGCCACGGGCGCGGTGGATTTCGTCCTGCCGCTGGCGGAGATCGCCGCACTCATGAGGGGCCTGGTCGGAAACGACAAGAAGTGAGCGACAAGAAATGAGCGACCCGAAGTGAGCGACAAGAAGTGAATGTCACGAAGTGAATGAGGAAGTCATGGCTGACGGGCGGGACGTCGAGACCGACGAGGAACTGGAGGAGCTTCTCGGCTTCCTGCGGGACGCGCGCGGATTCGACTTCACCGGGTACAAGCGGTCGACGCTGGGCCGCCGCATCCGCAAGCGGATGGCCGACGCCCAGGTCACGTCGTACGCCGACTACCGCGACCGGCTGGAGACGGACGCCGACGAGTTCGGCGCCCTCTTCAACACCATCCTGATCAACGTCACCTCGGTCTTCCGCGACCCCGACGCCTGGACCTTCCTCCAGAACGAGGTGGTGCCCGAGGTGCTCGCCCAGCTCGGGGACGACGAGGAGATCCGGGTGTGGAGCGCGGGCTGCTCCAGCGGCGAGGAGGCGTACTCGCTGGCGATCATGTTCGCCGAGACCCTCGGCCTGGACGAGGCACTCAATCGGGTGAAGATCTACGGCACCGACGTCGACGAGGAGGCGCTCCGGGAGGCCCGGGCGGGGCTCTACCCGGCGAAGGCCCTCGAATCGCTCGCTCCCGAGCTGCGCGACAAGTACTTCGAGCCGAACGGCGCCCAGTTCAGCTTCCGCGGCGACCTGCGCCGCCGGGTCATCTTCGGACGCCACGACATCACCCGCGACGCCCCGATCTCCCGCCTCGACCTCCTCCTCTGCCGCAACACGCTGATGTACTTCAACGTCGAGGCGCAGACGCAGATCGTCGACCGCTTCCACTTCGCTCTGCGCGAGAGCGGCTTCCTCTTCCTCGGCAAGGCCGAGCTGCTCCTCAACGACGCGGATCGCTTCGACGTGGTCAGCATGCGCCAGCGGATCTTCCGCCGCCGCCCCGGGAGCCAGCCCACGCCGTACCAGCCGACCGGCGTGAAGATCAGGCCGGGCTCCGCCACCGAGGTGAAGACGGTGGCCCGCACCCGGCAGGTCCGCGACCTCGTCGTCGACGGCGCGCCGACCCCCATGCTCGCCGTCGACGCCGACGGCATCGTCGTCCTCGTCAACAGCCAGGCCCGCACCCAGTTCGGACTCACGGCCGGTGACCTCGGCCGCCCCTTCCAGGACCTGGAGATCTCCTACCGGCCCCTGGAACTGCGCTCGCTGATCGAGCAGGCGACGAACGAGCGCCGCTCCCTGCGCATCAACGGCACCGAGCGCCGGGTCGGCGAGGAGCACCAGTACTACGACATCCTCATCCAGCCGCTGATGTCGCCGGGCAGCCCGCCCGTGGCCACCAGCATCACCTTCACCGACGTCACCGTCGCCACCCAGCTCAAGGCCGAGGTCAAGCGCGTACGCGAGGACCTGGAGACCGCCTACGAGGAACTCCAGTCCACGAACGAGGAGCTGGAGACCACCAACGAGGAACTCCAGTCCAGCATCGAGGAACTGGAGACCACCAACGAGGAACTCCAGTCCACGAACGAGGAGCTGGAGACCACCAACGAGGAACTCCAGTCCGGCAACGAGGAACTGGAGACCATGAACGAGGAACTCCGGGTGCGCACCGAGGAGCTGGACGCCGCCCGCCTCTTCCTCGAAGGCATCCTCTC
Source organism: Streptomyces sp. NPDC048643 (assembly GCF_040650615.1). NCBI lineage: Bacteria > Bacillati > Actinomycetota > Actinomycetes > Kitasatosporales > Streptomycetaceae > Streptomyces > Streptomyces sp. NPDC048643. The sequence continues at coordinate 54,465 of NZ_JBEZHO010000010.1, read as the reverse complement.
CAGCGTCGGCGCCGGCGTCGTCGTCCTCGACCGGGAACTCAAGGTGACCAGCTGGAACTCGGGTGCCGTCGAGCTGTGGGGGCTGCGCGGGGACGAGACCATCGGGAAGTCGTTCTTCTCCCTCGACTTCGGGCTCCCCACGGACTCGCTGCGCACCGTGGTGCACGAGTGCCTCGACACCGGCAGACGGGACACCCCGCGCTATGTGGCGGCCGTCAGCAGACTGGGCAAATCCCTGCGGTGCGCGGTGCTGACCAGCCCCTTCGACGGCGACGGCGGCGGGGTGGTCATGCTCATGGAGGAGAGCTCCGGCGAACCCCCCGCCCGGACCTGACGGGCGTAGGCTCAAGACATGGAGCCCCAGGGCGGTCGGCCCGACCCGGCGGCGCAGGCCCTGCGCCGCGCCGCCCTCGCCCGAGAGCGCGCGCAGCGCGAGCTGGCCGCGGCCGCACGCCAGGAGCGACTGGCCGAGCGCACCGGCACGGACCTGCACGACCGTCTCGCGCGACTCCACCGGGACTCCGCCTCCTGCCAGCGCACCGCGGCCGAGCTCCAGGAGGCCTACGCCCGGCTGCTCACGGGCGCCGCGGCCGAGGGACTGTCCGCGACCGCTCCCGGCTTCATGGCCTCCGTGGCCGAGGTCTGCGGCACGCGCGGCGCCGCCCTCAGCTACCTCGCCGCCGACCGGAGCCAGCTCGCGGTCGCCGCGTCCGACGAACCGGCCCGCGCCGCACAGGAGTTGGAGTTCCTCCTCGGCGAGGGGCCGGCCAGGGACGCGGCCGTGGCCGGCAGCGCGGTACGTGCCGCGGGACCCGAACTGCGCGAGCGCTGGCCGGTGTACGGGACGGCGCTCGCCGAACTCGGCTTCGACGAGGTGGTCGCCGTGCCGCTTCGGCAGCACGACACCTTCGTCGGCTCCCTCACCGTCTTCGACCCGCGCTCCGGCGCGGCGGGTTCCCTCACCGAGGTCGCCGACGCCCTCGTCCGGACGATGGTGCTCGGCCCGCAGGCCGACCCCGGCCTGTACGGCGGTACCGACGTGCGTGCGGTGGTGCACCAGGCCGCGGGCATGGTGTCGGTCCAGGCGGGCTGCGCCGTCGCGGACGCCCTGGAACTCGTCAAGGCCCGCGCCTTCAGCGAGGGCCTGCCGGTCGACAGCGTGGCCGAGCGGATCGTCAGGGGAGAGTTGCTCCTCGGCTGACACGGACAGGCGCCCACGGTGCGCGGACGGCAGACCTGGACGCCCGCGCCCAGCACACCCGGGACACACCCGGGCCGGATTCCACAGACCTGAAGCACCAGTAGCAGGAGAGATCCCGAGTGGCAGAGATCCGAGAGGTGGCTGACGACCCCATGAGCACGCCCGTGTCGCAGCAGCGGCTGGCCCACGCCTTCGTCGAGTTGGCCGGGCACGGGGTGACCGAGCCCGACGACCCGTTCGGCCTGCTCGCCACACTCGCCGCGTTCGGGCCACGGCTCCTCGGCAGCCACGGCGCCACCGTGATGCACGTCCCCGACGACCATCTGCCGGTCCAGCTCGCCGGGACGGACCCGGACCTGGTGGACCTGGAATGGGAGGCGGTGGAGTGGGGTGAGGGGCCGGGGTACGACGCCCGGCGGACCGGCCGCCCGGTACCGGACAGCGCCCTGGACGCCCTGCCCGCCCAGGAGGCCTGGCCGCGGTACGCCCCCCGCGCCGTGGAACTCGGCTGCCGGCGGGCCGTCGCCCTCCCGCTCTCCGCGGGCCCCGGCAGGGGCCTGACCCTCGGTGCGCTGGTCCTGCTCTACACCGGGCCCGATCCGCTCCCCGACGATGTCCTCGCCCTCGCCCGGTCGTTCGCCGACGCGGCGGGCTACACCCTGGCGCGCGACCGCGAGATCCGCCAGAGCCGTGCCCTCGCCGACCAGCTCGGGCACGCCCTGAAGAGCCGGGTCGTCATCGAGCAGGCCAAGGGCGTGCTCGCGGCCCGCCGGAAGGTGTCGGTCGACGAGGCGTTCGTCGTGCTGCGTTCCCACGCGCGGTCGCAGCAGCGGCGGCTGGCGGAGGTGGCCCGGGACGTGGTCGACGGACGACTGGACCTGGGAACCGACTGAACCGTCCCGGACACCGGCGGGCGCACACGCCGCCGCCCGGCCCCTGACGGCGGGGCCGGGCGGAGAAGGCGAGAGAGGCCGGGCCCGCCGGACCTCAGGAGGAGACCGGTGCGCTGCTCGCGTCCGGCGTGGGCGGGGCCGGCGGAGCGGGCTTCGGCGGGCCGGGCTTCGGCGGCGTCCCCGCCGTGCCGGACGCCGGCGTCGCGGTGCCGGCCTTCGACGGCGCGTCCGTACGGCCGGACGCGGACGGTGACGTACCACCGGTCGCCTTTCCGGACGCGGCCGTGGTGCGCGCCTGCGGGGCCGCGCCGGTGCCCGCCGGCTTCGACTGCGCCGCCGCGACCGCGTCGCGCAGCGCGTCCTCCTGCTCCTGGCTCAGCGAGGTCTGCACCAACTGGCCGCCGAACTCCGCGATCTGGGGGATCACCTTGTCCCCGGCCGCCTGCTTCACCAGGACGAACAGCGCGGCGGCGCCGGGCCGCAGGTTCTGGCTCAGGTCCTTCATGAACCGGTCGTCGACCCCGGTGTCCGTGATCGCGCCGCCGGCCGCTCCGGCCGCCGCTCCCACCGCCGCGCCCAGCAGCGGCGCCAGGAACAGCAGCCCGATGACACCGCCCCACAAGGCGCCGCCGGCCGCCCCCACGGCCGTGTGGCTGACCGCCTGATGCAGCTTGATCCGGCCGTCCTCGTGCCGTTCGACGACGACGGCGTCCTCCACCTCGACGAGATGCTGCTTCGACAGCTCGAACAGCTTGTCGCGCACCTGGTTGGCGGTGGCCACGTCGTCGTAGGCGACGACGAACAGATTGCTCATGAGGGGCACCCCTTATGTCGATTTCGTTTGACTTTATAGTGATATCGCACAAGGTGCAGTCGGGAGAAATCCAGATGCGTCCGGGCCTTCACGCTCCCTACGCTGAGGTGCGTTCACGAACGACACGGCACCGCTTTCCGCCGCACAGGCACCAGTTCACGGACGCGGGGCTACTCTCTACGCACCGACGGACGGCTGCCTCCCCCAGCGCCCCGCCGGACCATCCAGAAAGCCGTCAAGGCCCTTTCCTCCACGCATCCAAGGAGTCCCGTCATGGGCACCTTGATCTTTTCCGCGACCGCGATCCTGGTCGTCATGGGTTTCTCCAACCATGTGCTCTGGCTCGCGGCGGTGGCCGTCCTCTTCCTGTACGTCCGCTACGGCCGCACCGGGGGAAACACGTCCGCCGCGTCCTCCCCGGGCGCGCCGGGCACCCAGGGTCCCGCCGCCGGCGGCTCCGGTGCCCGGCCCGACTCCAGCTACCGGGCGTACCGCGACCGGCGCGACCGGCAGGCCAGGTGGGAGCGCCGCTACCGGCGCGAACGTCCCCTGGAGTCGCGCCGCCAGGAACGCAAGTAGCTCCGCCACCGCCCCGGGGCCGCGCGGTACCGGGGCGTCACAGCCCCGGCGCACCCCAGATCGGGAACCAACGGCCGAGGTCCTCCTCGATCCGCAGGTCGCTCGCGAGCACCGCCTTGATCTGGAGCTCCAGCGCGTTGTCGCGCCGCTCGCCCGCTCCGGCGAGCGGCGCGAAGGGGTAGAAGGTCCCGCGCTTGTACAGGTAGACGAGGCCGAGGTGGCGCTGCCGGCTGTCCTGGAACGTCGCCACGGAGCAGAGCAGCTGGGGTCCGAAGCCGGTGCTCTCCAGGGCGCTGTTCACCGCGTGCAGATCACTCACCAGCGCGGGGAGGTCGTCGGGAGTCCGGCGGGAGACCAGCCAGGCGTATCCGTACTCGTCCCGGCTGACCTCCACCGGTGGTCCCGACCGTTCGGCGTCCGCGTCGAGCAGGGCCTGCGCCTCCTGGTGGGCCTCGGCGAAGGCCGCGCCCTCCACGGACGCGCAGCACACCGCGCCGGTGCCGGTCGGGGTGAACCCGGCCGCCGCCTCCAGGGTCACCGCGGCCGACGGCAGCCCGAAGAGCTGGTCGAGGTCCGGAGCGACGGGCTTGCTGCGGCCGAGCAGGATGTCCAGGAACCCCATGCGGTCAGACGGCCTCTCCGGGAGTCGGGGCGATCGGGTCCGGCACCGCGGGCTCGCCCAGCTCGACGGAGATCCGGGCCAGTTGTTCGAGCCGCTGTTCGAGGCTCGGGTGGGTGGAGAAGAGGTTGGCGATACCGGGCTCCCGACCGAACGCCGGGGTGAAGTAGAAGGCGTTGAAGGCCTGGGCGGTGCGCAGGTCCTTCGTGGGGATGCGGCCGATGTCCCCGGTGACCTTGGTCAGGGCCGACGCCAGGGCCGAGGGGCGGCCGGTGAGCAGGGCAGCGGCCCGGTCGGCGGCCAGCTCGCGGTACCGGGAGAGCGCCCGGATCAGCAGGAAGCTGATGGCGTACACGGCCGCGGACACCGCCATCACCGCCATGAAGATCGCGACGGTGTTCTGGTCCTTGCGGCCCCGCCCGCCGAAGAGCTGCGAGTAGAAGGCGAACCGCACGATCAGACCGGCGAGCACACCCAGGAACGAGGCCACGGTGATCACGGCGACGTCCTTGTGCGCCACGTGCGACAGCTCGTGCGCGAGGACGCCCTCCAGCTCGTCGGGCTCCAGCCGCCGCAGCAGGCCCGTGGTCACGCAGAGCACCGCGTGGTCGGCGTTGCGGCCGGTGGCGAACGCGTTCGGCATGTCGATGTCCGACACGGCGACGAGCGGCTTGGGCATGTCGGCCACCGCGCACAGCCGGTCGACCACGCCGTGCAGCTGTGGATACTCCTCGCGCTCCACGATCCGCCCGTGCATCGCGTACAGCGCGATCCGGTCGGAGAACCAGTACTGCGCGATCAGCAGCCCGGCCGCGATCACCACGACCAGCACCCACGACTTCAGCAGCACGATCAGCGCGGCGACGAACGCCACGTACAGCAGTCCGAGCAGGAACAGCGTGACCGTCATCCTCACGGTCAGCCGTCGATCGTTCCGGAACCGGCTCTGCATCTCGCATCACCCCGCAGCTCAGGCACTCGCCCCGCTGTCCATTGTGCGCCCGGCACCCCCCATGAACAGGTGCCGATACCCCCCGCGCTGGGCAAAGAACTCCCCTGTCAAGAGCCACTTATTTACGCCGCTCCGACAGCAGGGCAGGCCCGGGCAGCACGACGGCCGTGTCCCTCCCGGAGGAAGGACACGGCCGGCGGTTTGGCGGTGGGGCGGGGTTTACACGTCGAAGTAGAGCTCGAACTCGTGCGGGTGCGGACGCAGCTGCAGCGGGGCGATCTCGTTGGTGCGCTTGTAGTCGATCCACGTCTCGATGAGGTCGGACGTGAAGACGTCGCCGGCGAGCAGGAACTCGTGGTCGGCCTCGAGGCGGTCGAGGACGGCCGGGAGCGAGGTCGGCACCTGGGCGACGCCCGCGTGCTCCTCGGGAGCCAGCTCGTACAGGTCCTTGTCGATCGGCTCGGCCGGCTCGATCTTGTTCTTGACGCCGTCCAGGCCGGCCATGAGCAGGGCCGAGAACGCGAGGTAGGGGTTGCCGGAGGAGTCGGGCGCGCGGAACTCGACGCGCTTGGCCTTCGGGTTGGAGCCCGTGATCGGGATACGCATGGCGGCGGAGCGGTTGCGCTGCGAGTACACCAGGTTGACCGGGGCCTCGAAGCCGGGCACCAGGCGGTGGTACGAGTTCACCGTCGGGTTGGTGAACGCCAGCAGCGACGGGGCGTGCTTGAGGATGCCGCCGATGTAGTAACGGGCGGTGTCCGAGAGGCCCGCGTAGCCCGCCTCGTCGTAGAACAGCGGCGAACCGTTGGTCCACAGCGACTGGTGGACGTGCATGCCCGAGCCGTTGTCACCGAAGATCGGCTTCGGCATGAAGGTCGCGGTCTTGCCGTTGCGCCAGGCGACGTTCTTCACGATGTACTTGAAGAGCATCAGGTCGTCGGCCGCGGCAAGCAGCGTGTTGAACTTGTAGTTGATCTCCGCCTGGCCGGCGGTGCCGACCTCGTGGTGCTGGCGCTCGACCTGGAGGCCGGAGTTGGCCAGTTCCAGGGAGATCTCGGCACGCAGGTCGGCGAAGTGGTCGACCGGCGGGGTCGGGAAGTAGCCGCCCTTGTAGCGGACCTTGTAACCGCGGTTGTCCTCGACCGCACCTGTGTTCCAGGCGCCCGCCTCGGAGTCGATGTGGTAGAAGGACTCGTTCGCGGAGGTCTGGAACCGCACGCTGTCGAAGACGTAGAACTCGGCCTCGGGACCGAAGTACGCCGTGTCGGCGATACCGGTCGACGCGAGGTAGGCCTCGGCCTTCTTGGCCACGTTGCGCGGGTCACGGGAGTACTGCTCGCCCGTGATCGGGTCGTGGATGAAGAAGTTGATGTTGACCGTCTTGTCGCGGCGGAAGGGGTCGACGCGCGCGGTGGACAGGTCGGCGCGGAGCGCCATGTCGGACTCGTGGATGGCCTGGAAGCCGCGGATGGAGGACCCGTCGAACGCGAGCTCCTCGGCCGGGTCGAAGGCCTCGGCCGGGATCGTGAAGTGCTGCATCACACCCGGCAGGTCGCAGAAGCGGACGTCGACGAACTTGACGTCCTCGTCCGCGATGAACTTCTTGGCCTCGTCGGCGTTCTGGAACATCCAGCTCCTCCTACTCCCGCCCACTGTGGACCGGGGTGGTAGTTCGTTCGTGCGGCCAGTGCGGTGGCACACGCTGGAGCCGACCATAGGGACGGGGGATTTCTCAAGCGTGACCCATTTGTTTCGCCCAAGTTAACCGACCCGGGTCCGTACGGCCCCTCCTGTCCACAGGTCAAAACGGGCACAGTACCGTGGACACGTGGACAACAGGCAAGCAATCGGATCGTGGCTCTCCGGACCCCGCGCGGCCGCCGAGGACGCCGGTGTCGACTTCGGATACCGCGGCGAACAGCTCGGTCTGCCGGAGCAGGGACCGGGCTCGATCGCCCGCCCCGGCCGCCGGCTCGGCGCCCTCGTCGTCGACTGGGGCCTGTGCCTCCTGATCGCATACGGGCTGCTCACCCATGGCTACAACCAGGCCACGGGCAACTGGGCCCTCCTCGTCTTCTTCGTCCTCGGCCTGCTCACGGTCGGTACCGTCGGCTTCACGCCGGGCAAGCGCCTGTTCGGCCTGCGCGTCGTCCCCGAGGGCGGCGGCCGGCTGAACCCGCTGCGTGTCCTGCTGCGCACCGCGCTGCTGTGCGTGGCCGTCCCGGCGCTGATCTGGGACCGCGACGGCCGCGGCCTGCACGACCGGCTGGCCCGCACGATCGAGGTGCGCGCCTGACGGCCACGGCGCGGCCGTCCGCGGCCGCTCCGTAGGTCCCGGCAGCCGTCGCTGTCGGGGAGTGAGCGATCTCTCTTCGTCGGTCGGTCCGCGACGGCATCGCGACGCGGGCACACACGACGAACAGAACGCCGATGGGGCGCCCGGAGCACGACGTACAGAACGCCGATGGGGCACCCGGAGAAGTCTCCGGGTGCCCCATCGGCGTTCTGGTCCTGGGGGAAGGTCAGCGACCCTTGCCGCCGCGCGGCATCCGCATGCCCTTGGGCATCGGGCCCTTCGGCAGCGGCATGTTGCTCATGAGGTCGCCCATCGCGCGCAGCCGGTCGTTGGTCGCGGTGACCTGCGGGCCGGTGAGGACGCGCGGCAGCTTGAGCATCGTCGTGCGGAGCTTCTTCAGCTCCACCGTGTTCTCGCCCGTGCCCACGAGGATGTCGTGCACCGGAACGTCCGAGACGATCCGCGCCATCTTCTTCTTCTCGGCGGCCAGCAGGCTCTTCACCCGGTTCGGGTTGCCCTCGGCGACCAGCACGATGCCGGCCTTGCCGACCGCGCGGTGCACCACGTCCTGGCTGCGGTTCATCGCCACCGCCGGAGTCGTGGTCCAGCCTCGGCCGATGTTGTCGAGCACCGCCGCCGCTGCGCCGGGCTGCCCCTCCATCTGCCCGAAGGCGGCCCGCTCGGCCCTGCGCCCGAAGACGATCGCCGTCGCGAGGAAGGCGAGCAGGAGCCCGAGGATGCCGAGATAGACCGGGTGGCCGATCAAGAAGCCGATCGCGAGGATGACACCGAAGGTGACAATTCCGACAGCCGCGAGTACAAGACCGATCAATTTGTCGGCCCTGCGGGTCATCTTGTACGTCTGGACGATCTGCTTGAGTCGCCCGGGGTTCGCAGCGTCCGCTGCGGGTTCCTTCCTCGCCATGCCAGGAAGTCTACGTGGCCCGGGAAGCGCCTTCGACGGCAGTACCGGGCGAGCGGGGCCGCGGGGGCGCGGCGCCGGGGGTCAGGGACGCGTCAGAACGGATTCCAGCACGAGCTGCGCCTCGACCCGGTCCTTCGCGCGGCGGCGGTCCTCCAGGACGGAGGTCCACGCGTTGCGGCGGGCGGTGCGCTGACCACTGCTCATGAGCAGCGACTCGACGGCACGGAGTGCATCGGTGAACGACGGGATCGCGGTGGCGCGAACGGGCGCGGCCTGCATGGTGGAGGTCCCCCCTCGGGATGGGTGGCTCGTGCGGGGCGGTACGGGGTGTAGGACAAGGGTCACTGATTGGTGTTACCAGGGCGTGACCGACCGGTCAAACACCAATGAAACCTTGATGCCGAGGGTCGTATTTCCGGCGCCTCGCCGACGGCGTCTCCAACTGCGCGGATGGCCGCGACGGCCGTGAACGCGCCGGTGTGAACGGTGAGTTGGCTGTGCGCGGACTCACACGAAGGCGGTGGCACTCAGTGCCACCGCCTTCGTTTCGCAAAATCTCGCGAGCGATTCCCGTTCGGCGTAATCAGACCGCCTGGGAGGCCACGTAGGCGCCGCGCTTCTCGACGGCCATCTGGTAAAGCCGGCCGGCCCGGTACGAGGAACGGACCAGCGGACCCGACATGACGCCGGAGAAACCGATCTCCTCGGCCTCCTCCTTCAGCTCCACGAACTCGTGCGGCTTGACCCAGCGCTCCACGGGGTGGTGGCGCACGGAGGGCCGCAGGTACTGCGTGATCGTGATGAGCTCGCAGCCCGCGTCGTGCAGCTGCTGGAGCGCCTCGCTGACCTCTTCGCGGGTCTCGCCCATGCCGAGGATCAGGTTCGACTTCGTGACCAGACCGTAGTCACGGGCCTCGGTGATGACCTTGAGCGAGCGCTCGTAGCGGAAGCCCGGGCGGATGCGCTTGAAGATCCGCGGAACGGTCTCGACGTTGTGCGCGAAGACCTCGGGGCGCGAGGAGAAGACCTCGGCGAGCTGGTCGGGCTCGGCGTTGAAGTCCGGGGCGAGCAGCTCGACCTTGGTGCGGCCGGTCTCGCGGCCCGCGGTCTGGGCGTGGATCTGGCGGACCGTCTCGGCGTACAGCCAGGCGCCGCCGTCCTCCAGGTCGTCGCGGGCGACGCCGGTGATGGTGGCGTAGTTCAGGTCCATCGTGACGACGGACTCGCCGACCCGGCGCGGCTCGTCACGGTCCAGCGCCTCGGGCTTGCCCGTGTCGATCTGGCAGAAGTCGCAGCGCCGCGTGCACTGGTCACCGCCGATGAGGAAGGTGGCCTCGCGGTCTTCCCAGCACTCGTAGATGTTGGGGCAGCCCGCCTCCTGGCAGACGGTGTGCAGGCCCTCGCTCTTCACCAGCGCCTGCATCTTCGTGTACTCGGGACCCATTTTCGCCCGGGTCTTGATCCACTCGGGCTTGCGCTCGATGGGGGTCTGGCTGTTCCGGACCTCCAGGCGCAGCATCTTGCGTCCGTCGGGTGCGACTGCGGACACATCGGCTCCCTGTAGCTTCGATTCTTCGGCGTACACCAGGGTACGCCCGTGCGGTTCTCGGCCCCCGAGGTGGGCAACCTTCGGGAACAGGGGTCCATTCCCGTAGGGCCGCCCCGTCCGGGGGCGGGCTTCTAGGCCGGCGTCCGTTCCACGACCCGCGGCTGCAGCTCCGCGTTCTCCAGGACGTCCCGCAGGTGCCGCTCGGCCACCGGGAGCACCTCGGCGATGGTCACGTCACGGCCGAGTTCGCCCGCGAGGGAGGCGACGCCCGCGTCGCGGATGCCGCACGGGATGATCCGGTCGAACCAGGCGTTGTCCGGGTTCACGTTCAGCGCGAAGCCGTGCATGGTGACGCCCTTGGCGACGCGGATGCCGATCGCGGCGATCTTCCGGTCCTCGCGGCGCTGGCCGGCGTTGGAGGGCGCGTACTCCGGGCCGTTGAGCCGCGGGTCGAACTCCTCGTCCTGGAGCCTCGGGTCGAAGTCCAGGGAGAGGCCGCCGAGCGCCGGGCGCTGTTCGGCGGGGTCCTTGGTGTCGCCGAGGATCCACACACCGCTGCGGCCCTCGACCCGGCTGGTCTCCAGGCCGAACTCGGCGCACGTACGGATAAGGGCCTCTTCCAGGCGGCGCACGTGTGCCACGACGTCCACCGGGCGGGGGAGCTTCTGGATGGGGTAGCCGACGAGCTGGCCCGGGCCGTGCCAGGTGATCTTGCCGCCGCGGTCCACGTCGATGACCGGCGTGCCATCCAGGGGCCGCTCGTTGTCCGCCGTGCGCCGGCCCGCCGTGTAGACCGGCGGGTGCTCCAGGAGCAGACAGGTGTCGGGGATCTCGTCCAGGAACCGGGCGGCGTGCACGCGGCGCTGCTCGTCCCACGCCTCCTGGTACTCGACGGCCTCCGCACCGAATCCCATGCGGACGAACCGCAACTCACTCACGGCAAGCGCCTCCCTCGAAGCTTCCTGGGGCGGTGGTGGGCCCCGTGCGCTGCACGCGGAAGAACCTTTCGTCAGGTCCGTCGCGCGCCCACGCCACTGTACGTCCGGCCGTCACGCGTCAGCTCGACGGTCAATCCTCACACGATCGGATGAATGAATGTCGAAGTGTGCGATGACGTGCTCACGCTCCGCTACATTCGCGCCGTTCACGAGGCCATAAGGGCTGCTCACAGGCAATCCGGGCACCAGGCGGCCTCGGGGCGGTCCGAGCACGCTCCACGCCGCCCCGAGGCCCCTCGGTGACCCGAAAGGCAGGAGACCGCACCGCAGATGACGGAACGACCCGCGCAGCGCACTCCCAACCGCCAGCTCGCCGCGCTCATCGCAGAAGCGGGGTTCTCCAACGCAGGTCTCGCCCGTCGCGTGGACCAGCTCGGTCTGGAACACGGACTCGACCTCAGATACGACAAGACGTCGGTGACGCGGTGGCTGCGGGGGCAGCAGCCCCGCGGCACCACGCCCGCGCTCATCGCCGAGGTCTTCACCCGCCGCCTCGGCCGGCGCCTGACCGCGCAGGACCTCGGACTCGACGCCTGCGCACCCGTCTACGCCGGGCTGGAGTTCGCGGCCACCCCGGAGGAGGCCGTCGACATCGTCAGCGGCCTGTGGCGCAAGGACTCCGGCAGCCACGCCGAACTCCGGAAGATCGCCTTCACCCCGGCCGGACTCGTCGTCCCCAGCCGGGACTGGCTGATCGGCCGGGCCGACGACCGCGTCGCGCACGGCGACCAGCCCTCCCGGGTGCCTCCCCAGGGGCGCCCGGCACTCCCCCGGCTCACGGCCCCGCCCGAACCGGGAGTCCCCCCGGCCCGCCGCGCCCGCACCGAGCGCGGTCCCGGCCAGCGGGTCACCGGAGGGGACATCGCCGCCCTCCGCTCGGTCGGCGAACTCTTCCGCTCGCTCGACCACGCCTACGGCGGCGGCCACGCACGGCAGGCACTGGTGCGCTACCTGGAGCACGAGGCCGAGCCGATGCTGCGCGGCGCGTACGGGGAGCAGACCGGCCGGCACCTGTTCGCCGCCGCCTCCGACCTGACCCGGCTCGCCGGCTGGACCTCGTACGACATCGGCGCGCACGGGCTCGCCCAGCGGTACTTCGTCCAGGCGCTGCGCCTCGCGCAGGCCGCGGGCGACCGGGTGTACGGCGCGTACGTCCTCATCACGATGAGCCGCCAGGCCGTCTATCTGGGGCACGGGCGGGAGGCGGTGCAGCTCGCCCGGGTCGCCCAGCAGGGACTCGGGTCGTCGGGCCCGCACCTGGTGCAGGCGCTGCTGCACGCCGTCGAGGCACGCGGGCACGGTGTGCTCGGCGAGGTGCGGGCCTGCACGGCCTCGCTGGTCCGGGCCGAACGGGCGCTGGAGGCGTCCCGGTCCGGCGACGAGGTCCCGCACTGGGCCCGGTTCTTCGACGAGGCCCAGCTCGCCGACGAGTTCGGGCACTGCCACCGGGACCTCCAGCAGTTCCGGGCGGCCGCGCAGCACGCCGAGCGCTCGCTGCAACTGCGCGCACCCGGCTACGCCCGCAGCCGGCTGTTCTGCCGGGTGGTGCTGGCCTCGGCCCGGCTCGGGCTCGGCGAGCTCGACCAGGCCTGCCTGCTGGGGGCGGAGGCGGCCGGCCAGGCGGCGGAGATGAGGTCGGCGCGGGCCGTCGAGTACGTACGGGACTTCGAGAAGCGGCTCGAACCGTACAAGGACGCGGCGCCCGTGCGCGGATACCGGGACAAGGTGTCCACGCTGGGCTGAGCCCGGGGGACCGCCGCGGTCGTCCCCGGTCTCCGGCCTGGGGTGCCGGAGACCGGGAAGCTCGCTGTGCCCGCCGAGCGCCCCGGGCCGGGGACGGTCAGGCGGCCGCGGACTCCAGTTGCTGCGCCGACGGGGCCCGGCGGACGCCCAGATCCCTCAGGAGGGCGTGGGCGGCCCGCCGGGCCGAGTGCAGCGCGCCCTGGACGGTGCTGGTGTCCCGGTGGTCGCCGCACACGTACAGGCCCGCCAGCAGCCGTACCGGGCGCCGTGTGTCGTGCGGGGGCGGCATCGCCGGAACCGCCTCGGGTTCGTGGTGGACCGCGAGCAGTTCCCAGCGGGACGTCGACGTCCCGTAGAGCCGGGCCAGTTGGGCACGGACCGTCGCGTCCAGGTGGGCCGCGCCGGGCGGGGTGCCGAGCACGGTCGTGGAGACCAGGGCGCGGCCCGCCGGGGCCCGCGTCGGGTCGACCTGGCTGACGACCGCGGTGTGGGCCACCGGACCGCCCCGGTCGGCGTCCAGGAGGAGGGCCGGGTCGGCGAGCGGCGGCTCCTCCATGGTGTGGTGCAGGACGGTCACCGGATGGAAGGCGGGGACGTGCAGCCCCGGCAGGAAGCCGGCGGCGGCGCGCGCCCCCGTCGCCAGCAGGACGGAACGGCAGCGGATCTCGCCGTGCTCCCGCGTCGACACGGTGGTCGTGGAGACGGCGGTGACCTCGACGTTCGTGTGCACGGTGCCCGGTGGCAGACCGGCCGCGAGCAGCTCCGGGAGCGCGTCCGCGCCGCCCTCGGGCAGACACAGCCGGCCCGTGGCGAAGGAGTGCAGGGCGAGGTCCGCGCACCGGCTCGACGTCCCGAGTTCCGGGTCGCAGAGCAGGGCGGCCAGGAGGGGGCGCAGAAAGCCCTCGACCGTACGGGGTGGCAGGCCCCGGGCGGTCAGCGAACGGGCCGCTGTGAGGTCGGGGCGCGCGAGGAGCCGCTCCGGCTCGGTGGCGGCGAGCCGTCCGAGGGCCATCGCCAGACGGGACTGGTCCAGCGGGCCGCCGAGCGGTCCGGGCCGGGAGGTGCCGCGTGCCGGGCGGGCCAGCGGCAGCCGGGGGGCGCTCGCGAGGGCGCGTGCGGTGGTGAGTGCGCCCCTTGCGCTCCGTGGAGTGCCGGGCGCGGCGGCCCGGTGGTGGTGGCCGTCGCTGTGCAGCAGCACGCCGGGCGAGAACGGCCGCAGGGTCAGGGAGTCCAGGCCCGGGGTGCGGCGCAGTTCCGGGTAGGAGGTGGACAGGAGCCGGCCGAGCCGGTCCAGCCGGAAGCCGTCGACTTTCTCCGTGGACATCCGGCCGCCCACCTGCGGGGCGGCCTCCAGGACGACGGCCCTCAGCCCCGCCCCGGTCAGATGTCGTGCGGCCGCGAGACCGGCGACACCGGCTCCCACCACCACGACGTCCACTTCTGCTGCGTATTCCGCGATGGCCGCCCTGTGCGCGGCTTGGCGTGCGGGCTCTAGCACGTGCCCCTCCTCGAGGTTGCGCGGCCGGTGGGGACGTCATGCCCCCAACAGGCGTCAGGAATACCCGAGTTCGCAACGAGGGTGCGAGGCCCGCGCCCTCGGCGGAAGCCGCGCGGCAGCCGTGCACGGGGGCACGGGGGGTGCATGTGCCCGCCGGGGGAGGCCAGGAGGCCGGTGGAGCGGCCGGGTGGGGGCGCGTCCGGCGTGAGCGCTCCCCCTTCCCGTCCTCAGCCCAGAGCGGCCCGCAGCGTCCCGTCGATCGACGGGAACGCGAACGTGAACCCCGACTCCAGGAGACGGGTCGGCCGCACGCGCTGGCTGCCCAGGATCTCCCCGGACATCTCGCCCAGGGCGAGGCGCATGAGCGGAGCGGGCGTGGCCAGCAGGGTCGGGCGGTGCAGGACCCGACCCATGGCCGCGGTGATCTCCCGGTTGGTGAGCGGGTCGGGGGCCGTCAGGTTCACCGGCCCGGACACCGACTCCGTGTCCATGAGGTGCCGGATCGCGGCCACCTCGTCGTGCAGGGCGATGAAGCTCCAGTACTGGCGGCCGTCGCCCAGCCGACCGCCGAGGCCCGCCTTGAACAGCGGGAACAGCTTCGCCCAGGCCCCGCCCGCCCGGGACACCACGAGCCCGGTCCGGGGCAGCACCGTGCGCACCCCGGCCTCCTGCGCGGGAGCCGTCGCCTCCTCCCACTCCACGCACACCGAGGACAGGAACCCGTCACCGGGCGGCGCCGACTCGTCCACCGCACGGTCGCCCGTGTCGCCGTAGAAGCCGATGGCGCTGCCGTTCACGAAGACCCGCGGCGGCTCGTCGAGCGAAGCCACCGCCTCGGCGAGCGTCGCCGTCCCGAGCACCCGGCTGTCCCGGATCTGCTTCTTGTACGCCTGGGTCCACGGGCGTGAAGCGACCCCGGCCCCGGCGAGGTTGACCACGGCGGCGCACCCGATGAGCCCGGCCGCGTCGATCCGCTGCCGCTGCGGGTCCCAGCGCACCTCGTCCCGCGAACGGGGGGCGTGACGCACGAGCCGGACCACCTCGTGTCCGTCCGCCCGCAGGGAGCGCGCGAGTTCGGAGCCGATGAGGCCGGACGCGCCGGCGATCGCGATACGGGAACCCGGGGGGAGGGGGGAGTCGCTCATGGGTCCATCCTGCCCGGAAGGCGGCGGAAATCCCGGAACGGACCTTCGTACGGCCGCCGTACAGTGATCGGCATGGCAGCCGCACCGCACATACGTACCGCCACCCTCGACGACGAGGACCCGCTCGGCAGGCTCGACCGCGACACCTGGTCCACGCTGCACGCCGTCATGCCACGGCCCCAGCCGCCGTACGAGCCGTTCTACAGCGAGCGGTTCGGCCCCCGGGACCACCTCGTCGCCGAACTCGACGGCCGCCTCGTCGGGTACATCCGGCTGGGCTTCCCCACCCCGCTCGCCTGCAACGCGCACGTGCGGCAGATCCTCGGACTCGCCGTCGCCGACGAGGCGCGCGGCGCCGGGGTGGGCCGCGCGCTGCTGCGGGCCGTGTGCGAGGAGGCCCGCGGCCAGGGCGCCCGGCGCATCACGCTGCGGGTACTCGGCCACAACGCCCCGGCGCGCGGCCTGTACGCGTCCGAGGGCTTCGCCGTCGAGGGCGTCCTGCGGGAGGAGTTCCTGCTGGACGGGGTCTACGTGGACGACGTGCTCATGGGCCGCTCCCTCTGACCGGAGCGCCTCCCTCCGCTCGAACCGGCCACGCCGACCGGCCCCGTTCCCGCCCGCTCCCGCCCGGGCGCGTCAACACGAGGTGTCGGCCCCGGACCGCCGGCCGACGCCGACCGGAGTCTGTTCACCACGTCGGCGCCGGCCCTCGGCGAGGGCTTCGCCGGTCCCGAGGCGGTCGCCGGCGTCGCCGCCCTGCTCGCCCCGGAGGACGCCGGTTCATCACCGGCGCCGAGGTGCGCATCGATGGCGGCACCCACGTCCGAGCCGCCGGCTCCCTCCCCGGCGCCGGGGAGCCTTGGGGCCGGGTGGGAACCGGCGCCCGGGTCAGGACGTGACCAGGTCGCCCGTGTCGACGCGGGCCGTGGCGTGCTTCGCCTTGCGGGCGTCGCCCGCCACCTCGTGCGCCGTGAGCACGTACCCCGTCTCACTGTCCGAGGTCGACCGGGCGAAGACCACGCCGTACACCTTGCCGTCGGTGGTCAGCAGGGGGCCGCCGGAGTTGCCCGGGCGGACCGTCGAGCGGATCGAGTAGATCTCGCGGGTCACCGTGCCGGAGTTGTAGATGTTCTGGCCCGTCGCGTTGATCCTGCTCGCCACCGTGGCCGCCTGGAGGTCGAGGCCGCCGTCCTGCGGATAGCCCGCGACCACCGCGGAGTCGCCGCGGGAGGCGACCCCGTCGAAGGGCAGCACGGGGGCCCGCAGACCCGGCACGTACAGCACGGCGACGTCCTTCTGCGGGTCGAACAGCACCACGCGCGCCGGATACGGCCGACCGACCCCGCCCACCCGGACGGTCGGCCGGTCGATGCCCGCCACCACGTGGGCGTTCGTCATCACGCGCTGCGCGGAGTAGACGAAACCGCTGCCCTCGCGGCCCTGGTTGCCCGAGACGCCCTCGACCTTCACCGTGCTCAGCTTCGCGGCGTTCGTCGCGGACGGGGTCACGCTGTCGCCGGAGGGCCGCGCGACACCCGCCGTCGGTTCGTTCTCGAAGGGGTTGAAGACCTGCGGGAAGCCCGCCTCCGTGAGCGCGGAGGTGGCGCGCGAGAACCAGGTCGGCGTGGTCTCCGGCATCGTCTTCTGCACGGCGCCCAGCAGCGCCGAGTTGCGGATCGACTGCGTCACCACCGGTGACGAGGAGGCGCCCAGCACGCTCGCGGCCACCCAGGCCACCAGCAGCACCGCCAGGGTGTTCGCCGCGGCCCCGCCGATCCCGTCCGCGACCCGCAGCGGGCCCTGGTCCAGCTCCCGGCGCAGCTTCAGGGCAAGCCGCCCGGCCAGCTCGTGGCCCACCACTCCTGGCACCAGCACCGTGAGGACCGCCGTGACCGTCGCCGCCGGGGTGCCCGCCGTGACCAGCTCCATCATCCAGGGCAGCACCCACACGCCGATCACGGCGCCGCCCACGAAACCTGCCAACGAGACACAGCCGGCCACCAGGCCACGGCGGTACCCGGACGCCGCGTAGGCCAGGATGACCAGCATCAGCAGGAGGTCGAGCACGTCCACGGAGCCGCCTTTCTCTGGGGCCCCTTAGTACGCGCCGGGCGGGCCCATTGATCAGCCACGCGCGTGTGGTGCCGCGGAAACGACCACACACCCGTGGACCTGTAAAAACGTCCCGGACACGCCTGATGGTTCCACCGGGTGGCACACCACACATCGCGGCCCGCGCGGATCCGGGTCAGGGTGGGTCCATGCGTGTCTTCGGGAAGACTCGGGGGCCTCGAATACGGAACGGGCGGCGAGAACCCCGCCCCGTACGCCACGGACGCCCGGAACACCGGGCGAACGGGGCCCGAATACGATCGGGGCGCGAGCCCCGGCCCCCCGGACCGTGGAGTCCGCGCCGCCCCTGGGCGGCGCTGCCGAAACCGGCCCTCGTCCTGCTGGCCTGCGTGCCGGGCCTCCTCGCCGTCACGGCGCTCGTGACCTGCGCGGCGGGCGTGGACCGCACCGCGACCCGTGCGGCCGTCCCGCCACCGGTGACGGCGCGGGCGGCGGCGGAACGCCCCGTCGAACGGCCGCCCATCGTGCCGCGGTCGAAGTGGCTCGGTGCCGCGAGCCCGCACGAGCAGCCACCGCCCCGCTACGACGACCGCGTCGTCGCGGTCTTCGTCCACCACACCGACTCGCCGAACGGCTACGACTGCGCCGACGTGCCCCGCATCATCGGTGACCTCTACGCGGGCCAGACCGGCGCCAAGCAGTGGGACGACATCGGCTACAACTTCCTCGTCGACCGCTGCGGCACGATCTACGAGGGCCGCGCGGGCGGTGTCGACCGCCCCGTCACCGGAGCCCACGCCCAGGGCTTCAACCACCGCACCGCCGGCATCGCCGCGATCGGCACCTTCACCGCGGGCACCCCGGTGCCGAAGGCCATGACCGACGCCATCGCCCGCCTCGCCGCCTGGAAGCTCGGGCTCAGCGGCGTCGACCCCCGGGGCACCGTCCGCCTCACCTCCAGCAACAGCCTCAGCCGTTACGCCAAGGGCAGCACCGCCGTCCTGCCCACCATCGCCGGGCACGACGACGGCTTCATGACGAGCTGCCCCGGCGCCGCCCTCGCCGCCCGCCTCCCCGCGATCCGCGCCGAGGCGGCCCGCTACCAGGGCCGCTGACCACCCACCCGAAGTCCGGCCCCGGTCCCGGTTCTCCCGGACGAGCCCGCACGACCGGTCACAGGCCCGCCGCAGGCCGCTCACAGCCTCCCCGGAGCCGAGCGGTGCAGCGTAGGGCGTACGCACTGACCGGAGGTGGGGACCATGAGGATCAGTCGGCGGGAGAACAGAGTGGACCCGGAGCGGACGGAGACGCCGGTGCGCGCGGGTGGCTGGGCGAAGGGCGTGCGGGGCCCCTGGCTGGTGGTCTGCGCCGTGGCGACGGTCGTCCTCGGCCCGGCGGCGGTCACGTCCTCCGCGCTGGAGCAGGCCAACGCGGCCCCGTTGCGGCACACCCTGCGGGCCGAACAGCCACAGGCCCGGCTCACCGCCGATCTCACCCGCCGCCGAACGGCCCTCTGAGCCCGCGACCGGCGTCCGAGCCGCGCGCGGACGGCCGGCCCGTGCAGGGGCCGGGCCGGTTCTCGGGACTCTCCGTCGGGCAGGCCGCCGTCAGCTCTCCCGGAACCGCTCCCACAGCTTCGGGTAGCGCTCCGCGACGAGGGACTCGTTCTCGAAGTCCAGCGGCGTGCCGGCGGGCTCGGAGGCCGCGGCCGGGATGCCGAGGTCCGGCGCCACGGCGCCGGTCAGCTGCTCGTAGGCCTCGTCCGCCGCGTACCCGAGCTCCTCGCCGTCGCCGTCGATCTCCTCGTCGAAGTCGTCCAGCAGCTCGGCGAGCGTGTCGGGGTCGTGCATCGCGCCCTCGAAGACCTCCCGGCCCTGGCCGATCAGCCAGCACCGGAAGAAGTCGAAGGCGTCGTCGCTGGCCCCGTCGAGCAGCACCCACGCGGCGCCCCACAGGTCCCAGCGGTAGGCACGGTTGTAGCGGGACTCGAAGTGCCGGGCGAAGTCCAGGACCGAGTCCGGGTCCAACTGGACGAGCCGCTCGACCAGGAGGTCGGCCTGTTCCTCGGGGTCGCCCTCGGCAGCCTCGCGGGTCGAATCCACCAGCTGCCAGAACTCCGTCTCGTCCATCACGGGTCAAGCATCGGGCCTACGGGGGAGCGACGCACGCGGAGTGGCGCAGATTGTTATGCGTGCACATGCCGAAGGTAAAACCGCCGCGTTCGTGCGGTTTTCAAACGACGCATGTGCAAAGCCCCGCCCCGAGCACGATCACCGGTAGAGCGCGGCCGATCGGGCGGCGTCCTCGGCACAGCGCTCCCGCAACGACGCCGGAGCCAGCACCTCCACCTCCGGTCCGAGTCCGCGCAGCTGGGCGCGGGCGACCTCCTCCGACTCCATGAGCAGCGTGAGGCCCACCCAGCCCTGCCCGTCGGGCACACCGGACGTCCCCAGCGCCTCCTTCGCGGACGCCGGATCCAGCACGTACGGCAGCCGGCGGACGCCGTCCGGGGACAGCCGTACGGCGATCTCGACGCGCAGGATGGACCGGGCGAACTCCTCGGCCCGCTCCGCCCAGAACCCCGGCAGGTCGAACCCGTCCTCCCGCCGGAACCGCTCCGCGCCGGGTTCGACGGCGATGAACCGGTCGATCCGGTACACCCGGAAGGCCTCCGTCCCGGACACACGTGCGCAGAGGTACCACAGGCCCGCCTTGAGGACGAGACCGTACGGTTCGAGCGTCCGCTCCACCTCCGCGGCGTCCCGCCGGTACCGCGCGACGATCGGCCGGTCGTCCCACACCGCGTCCGCGACCGACGGCAGCAGCTCGGGCGTCCGCGGCTCGCTGAACCACGCGGGCGCGTCCAGGTGGAAGCGCTGCGCCGCCGTCCGCGAGGCGTCCCGCACGGAGGGCTGGAGCGCCGCCGACACCTTCAGCCGGGCCGCCGACGCCGTGTCCTCCAGGCCCATCTCGCGCAGCGCCCCCGGCACCCCGCTGAGGAACAGCGCCTCCGCCTCGCTGCGCGCCAGACCCGTCAGACGGGTGCGGTAGCCCCCGACGAGGCGGTAACCGCCGGCCCGGCCCCGGTCCGCGTACACCGGGACGCCCGCCTCGGACAGCGCCTGCGCGTCCCGCGTGATGGTGCGCTCGGACACCTCCAGCTCCCGCGCCAGCTCGGCGGCGGTCATCGACGCCCGGGTCTGGAGCAGCAGCACCATCTTGATCAGACGAGCAGCGCGCATGCGTTCATGATGCCGGGCCCCGCTGACAACGAGGGGACGGACCGCTGACACCCCGGCCACGGTGGAACGCCGATGAGGGGCACGGCGAACGCCGTGCCCCTCATCGGGTCGTGCCTCTTGCCTACCGCTGTCCCTGCCGAGGGCTACAGGCCGTAGCGCTCCCGGGCCTCCTTGACCGCGGACGCCTTGACCTCACCGCGACGGGCGAGCTGCGCCAGCGCCGCGACGACGATCGACTCGGCGTCGACACCGAAGTGACGGCGGGCCGCCGCGCGGGTGTCGGAGAGACCGAAACCGTCGGCACCGAGCGAGGACCAGTCCTGCTCGACCCACTGGGCGATCTGGTCCGGGACCTGGCGCATGTAGTCGGAGACCGCGAGGACCGGGCCCTCGGCGCCCTGCAGCGCCTGACGGACGAACGGCACCCGCTCCTCGCCGCGCAGCAGGGCCGCGTCGGCCTCCAGCGCGTCGCGGCGCAGCTCGGTCCAGGAGGTGGCGGACCACACGTCGGCGGCCACACCCCAGTCCTCGGCGAGCAGCTTCTGGGCCGCGAGCGTCCAGTGGATCGCCGTGCCGGAGCCGAGCAGCTGGATCCGCGGGGCGTTCGCCGCCGCCACGTTCACCCCCGCCGACTCCGCCGTGTTGAAGCGGTACAGGCCCTTGAGGATGCCCTCGTCGACACCGGCCGGCTTGGCGGGCTGCTGCATCGGCTCGTTGTAGACGGTCAGGTAGTAGAAGACGTTCTGGTCCTCGCCCGGGGCGGCCTCGCCGTACATCCGGCGCAGACCGTCCTTGACGATCGCCGCGATCTCGTAGGCGAACGCGGGGTCGTAGGACAGCGCCGCCGGGTTGGTCGCGGCGATGACGGGGGAGTGGCCGTCGGCGTGCTGCAGGCCCTCACCGGTCAGCGTCGTCCGGCCGGCGGTGGCGCCGACCAGGAAGCCGCGGCCGAGCTGGTCGCCGAGCTGCCACATCTGGTCGGCCGTGCGCTGCCAGCCGAACATCGAGTAGAAGATGTAGAACGGGATCATCGCTTCGCCGTGCGTGGCGTACGCGGTGGACGCGGCGATGAAGTCGGCCATCGAGCCGGCCTCGGTGATCCCCTCGTTGAGGATCTGGCCGTTCTTGGCCTCCTTGTAGTACATCAGCTGGTCGCGGTCGACCGGCTCGTACGTCTGGCCCTTCGGCGAGTAGATGCCGAGCGACGGGAAGAGCGACTCCATACCGAAGGTACGGGCCTCGTCCGGGACGATCGGCACCCAGCGCCTGCCGGTCTCCTTGTCGCGGACCAGGTCCTTGACGAGGCGGACGAACGCCATGGTGGTCGCGATGTTCTGCGAGCCGGAGCCCTTGTCGAAGGACGCGAACGCCTTGTCGGCGGCGGCGGGCAGCGGGGCCAGCGGGTGCGTGCGGCGGGCCGGGGCCGGACCGCCGAGAGCGGCGCGCCGCTCCTGGAGGTAGCGGACCTCGGGGGAGTCGGCGCCCGGGTGGCCGTAGGGGACCACGCCGTCGACGAACTGGCTGTCGGAGATGGGCAGTTCGAGCAGGTCACGCATCTGCTTGAACTCGTCCGTCGACAGCTTCTTCATCTGGTGGTTGGCGTTCTTCGACGCGAAGCCCTCGCCGAGGGTGTGGCCCTTGACCGTCTGGGCCAGGATCACGGTCGGCGCGCCCTTGTGCTCGACGGCCGCCCGGTACGCGGCATAGACCTTGCGGGCCTCGTGGCCACCGCGAGAGAGGTGGAAACACTCGAGGATCTTGTCGTCGCTCAGCAGCTTCGCCATCTCGACGAGCGCCGGGTCGGCGCCGAAGAAGTCCTGGCGGATGTAGGCGGCGTCGCGGGTCTGGTACGTCTGCACCTGCGCGTCGGGTACCTGGCGCAGGCGGCGGACGAGCGCGCCCGTGGTGTCGAGCTGGAACAGCTCGTCCCACGCGTTGCCCCACAGCGACTTCACGACGTTCCAGCCGGCGCCGCGGAACTGGGCCTCCAGCTCCTGCACGATCTTGAAGTTCGCGCGCACCGGGCCGTCGAGGCGCTGGAGGTTGCAGTTGATGACGAAGGTCAGGTTGTCGAGACCCTCGCGAGAGGCCAGTGCGAGTGCCGCGGTCGACTCCGGCTCGTCCATCTCGCCGTCACCGAGGAACGCCCACACGTGGGACGCCGAGACGTCCTTGATGCCGCGGTTGGTGAGGTAGCGGTTGAAGCGGGCCTGGTAGATCGCCGACAGCGGGCCGAGGCCCATGGAGACGGTCGGGAACTCCCACAGCCAGGGCAGCCGGCGCGGGTGCGGGTACGACGGGAGGCCGTTGCCGCCCGACTCCTGGCGGAACTTGTCCAGGTGCTGCTCGTCCAGGCGCCCGTCGAGGAAGGCGCGGGCGTAGATGCCGGGGGAGGCGTGGCCCTGGATGTAGAGCTGGTCGCCGGACCCGTCGGCCTCCTTGCCCTTGAAGAAGTGGTTGAAGCCCGTCTCGTAGAGCCAGGCCGCGGAGGCGAAGGTGGCGATGTGGCCGCCGACGCCGTGCTTCGCGCCGCGGGTGACCATCGCGGCCGCGTTCCAGCGGTTCCACGCGGTGATCCGGGACTCCATCGCCTCGTCACCGTCCACGGTGGGCTCGGCGGAGGTCGGGATGGAGTTGACGTAGTCGGTCTCGAGCAGCTTGGGCAGCGCGAGACCGTTGCCCTCGGCGCGCTCCAGCGTGCGGCGCATCAGGTACGCGGCACGGTGCGGCCCGGCCGCCTGGGTGACGGCGTCCAGGGAGGCCTGCCATTCGGCGGTCTCCTCGGGGTCGCGGTCCGGGAGCTGGTCGAGCTCGCTCGGCTGGATAGCGGTGGGGTCGGTCATTGCGCCGCCTTCCGGATGCGGAGGGGGGTTCCCTCTTCGGCAAGGGGTTTTCGGGGGTGCCCTTGGTCTTTGGCAGGACAGGGCGGGGGGCTCGGGTGGGAGCCCGTCGGTGACTGTAACTCCCTGATCGATGATCGATCAAAGGGTTCCGGGAGAAAACCTCTTCAGATCGGGAAAGTCGGCACCCCGTGCCTTGTCCTCAGGCACGGGGTGCCTTGGAAATCGGGGATTCCCGCAGGTGGGGGCACGCTTGAGCGCGGACGTGCTCGGCTGTGCCGGAGGTTGCCGCAGGTCGGCGTGGGCCGTTGCGAGGTGCCGGTCGCGTGCCCCTGCGCACGGCTCCCGCGCACCCCTCACGGACGGGGGGCGCACCCGAGGACATGGGCCTTGACCAGGTCGGCGATCAGCGGGTCGCGCCGCCGGAAGGCGTCCACGAGGGCCTCGTGCTCCTCCGCGTACGACTGCTGCACCGTCCCCAGCCACCTTATGGACAGGGCGGTGAAGACCTCGATCCCCAGCCCCTCCCAGGTGTGCAGGAGGACGGAGTTCCCGGCCGCCCGCACCAGCTCCCGGTGGAAGCCCACCGTGTGCCGGACCTGGCCGGTCCCGTCGGACAGCCGGTCGGCCTCGTACAGGGCGCTGACGTGCGGTTCCAGGGCCGAGCAGTCGTCGGCCAGCCGTTCGGCCGCCAGCTCCGCCGCGATGGCCTCCAGACCGGCGCGTACGGGGTAGCTCTCCTCCAGGTCGGCGGCCGTCAGGTTCCGCACCCGCACGCCCTTGTTGGGCGCGGACTCGATCAGCCGCAGCGACTCCAGCTCGCGCAGCGCCTCCCGCACCGGGGTCTGGCTGACCTCCAGCTCGGTGGCGATCCGCCGCTCCACGATCCGCTCGCCCGGCTTCCAGCGACCGCTGACGATCCCCTCCACGATGTGCTCGCGGATCTGTTCGCGCAGCGAGTGGACGACGGGCGCGGTCATGAAGGCTCCTTTGGGAGGAGTGAGGGACCCCGAGGGCGTTTGACGTTTAGACAATAAGGCCGTGCCCGTGCCGGTGAGGGGCGCATGGGGGCGCTTTACCGCAGGTGAGACGAGACTTACACGTTGTCAGAGCGATCCCGCCCGTAAAGACCCGTACCGGACGGTGTCCGGACGCGTCACGTCCGTGTCACCCCGGGAACCCCGCCGACCCGCACGCGGTGGTGAACGGACAGAGAGGGCACCGACGGTGTGCCCCGGTCCGCCCCAGGGGGAGTCATGAACGGTCGGGCACCCGTACGCGGACTCCGCGCGGCGGTCACGGTGGCGGTGGCCGCGCTGGTCGCGGGCGTGCTGACGGGTTGCCGTCCGATGGAGACCCGCGCGGCGGACCCGGGGTCCGGACGGGCGTCGGCGGCGGTCTCCCGGACGGTGGACGGTCCTCCGGGCGCGCCGGCCCGAGGTCTCCGGCGTGCCGGTGGGCCGGTGGAAACACCGCGCCCCCGTCCGGAACTCCGGACGGGGGCGCGGTGACGGTGCGGTGGTGCCGCTGCGTCGACTACAGGCCGAGCTCGACCTCGAACTCGCCCGCCTCCAGGATCGCCTTGACCGCGGTCAGGTAACGGGCCGCGTCGGCGCCGTCCACCAGACGGTGGTCGTAGGAGAGCGTCAGGTAGGTCATGTCGCGGACGCCGATGACGGTGCCCTCTTCCGTCTCGATGACGGCCGGACGCTTGACCGTGGCGCCGATGCCGAGGATCGCGACCTGGTTCGGGGGCACGATGATCGTGTCGAAGAGCGCGCCGCGCGAACCGGTGTTGGAGATGGTGAAGGTCGCGCCGGACAGCTCGTCCGGAGTGATCTTGTTCGCCCGGACCTTGCCCGCCAGGTCGGCGGTGGCCTTGGCGATACCGGCGATGTTCAGGTCGCCCGCGCGCTTGATGACCGGGGTCATCAGGCCCTTCTCCGAGTCCACCGCGATACCGACGTTCTCGGTGTCGAAGTAGGTGATCGTGCCCTCGTCCACGTTGATCCGGGCGTTGACGGCCGGGTGGGCCTTCAGCGCCTGGGCCGCCGCCTTCACGAAGAACGGCATCGGGGAGAGCTTGACGCCCTCGCGGGCCGCGAAGGAGTCCTTCGCCTGCGCGCGGAGCTTCATCAGCCGGGTGATGTCGACCTCGACGACCGAGGACAGCTGCGCCTGCTCGTGCAGGGCCTTCACCATGTTGTCGCCGATGACCTTGCGGATGCGCGGCATCTTGACGGTCTGGCCGCGCAGCGGGGAGGCCTCCAGCGCCGGCGCCTTCTTGGCGGAGGCGGCCGGAGCGGCGGCGGCCGGAGCCGGAGCGGCAGCGGCGGCCTTCGCGGCCTCGGCGGCGGCGATGACGTCCTGCTTACGGATACGACCGCCGACGCCGGTGCCCTTGACGGCGGCCAGGTCGACGCCGTTCTCGGCGGCGAGCTTGCGCACCAGCGGGGTCACGTACGCGCCGTCGTCACCGGAGGTCGCGGCGGGCGCCGGGGCCGGGGTGACGGGGGCGGGCGCGGCCGGCGCGGGGGCCGGGGCAGCCGGAGCGGCCGGGGCCTGCGGCTGTGCGGGGGCCGGAGCGGCGGCGGCCGGAGCCGGAGCCGGAGCCGGAGCGGCGGGGGCGGCCGGGGCCTGCGGCTGGGCCGGAGCCGGCGCGGGCTCCTCGGCGGGGGCTGCGGGGGCGGCCGGGGCCGCGGCGGCCGGAGCGGCACCGGGGGCGCCGATGACGGCCAGCTTGGCGCCGACCTCGGCGGTCTCGTCCTCGGCGACCACGATCTCCAGCAGCACGCCGGCGGCGGGCGAGGGGATCTCGGTGTCGACCTTGTCCGTCGACACCTCCAGCAGCGGCTCGTCCTCGGCGACCTCGTCGCCGACTTCCTTCAGCCAGCGGGTGACGGTGCCCTCGGTGACGGACTCGCCGAGCGCGGGCAGGACGACGTCCGTGCCCTCGGCGGAACCGCCGCCGGACGCGGCCTCGGCGGTCGGGGCCGGCGCGGGGGCCTCGGCCTCGGCGGACGGGGTGGCCTGCGGGGCGGGCTCCGGCTCGGCGGCCGGGGCCTCCTCGGCGGCGGGGGCCGGGGCGGCGGCGGGCGCGCCCGTGCCGTCGTCGATGACGGCCAGCTCGGCGCCGACCTCGACGGTCTCGTCCTCGGCGACCTTGATGGACGCGAGGATGCCCGCGGCGGGCGAGGGGATCTCGGTGTCGACCTTGTCCGTCGACACCTCCAGCAGCGGCTCGTCGGCCTCGACGCGCTCGCCCTCGGCCTTCAGCCAGCGGGTGACGGTGCCCTCGGTGACGCTCTCACCGAGCGCCGGAAGGGTTACGGAAACCGGCATGGTTTCTGTTGCTCCTTACGAATTTTGCGGAAGTCTGTGGTCGTCGTCGCGCCCTGCTCGACGCGGGTGACTGGGGCCGGCCCGGGGGCCGGTCAGTCGTGCGAGTGCAGCGGCTTGCCCGCGAGGGCGAGGTGGGCCTCGCCGAGCGCCTCGTTCTGCGTCGGGTGGGCGTGGATGAGCTGGGCGACCTCGGCCGGCAGCGCTTCCCAGTTGTAGATCAGCTGGGCTTCGCCGACCTGCTCGCCCATGCGGTCGCCGACCATGTGGACGCCGACCACGGCACCGTCCTTCACCTGGACGAGCTTGATCTCGCCCGAGGTGTTGAGGATCTTGCTCTTGCCGTTGCCCGCCAGGTTGTACTTCAGAGCGACGACCTTGTCCGCGCCGTAGATCTCCTTGGCCTTGGCCTCGGTGATGCCCACGGAGGCGACCTCGGGGTGGCAGTACGTCACCCGCGGGACACCGTCGTAGTCGATCGGGACGGTCTTCAGACCGGCCAGACGCTCCGCCACCAGGATGCCCTCGGCGAAGCCGACGTGCGCGAGCTGGAGCGTCGGGACCAGGTCACCGACGGCGGAGATGGTCGGGACGTTCGTGCGCATGTACTCGTCGACCAGGACGTAGCCGCGGTCCATCGCGACGCCCTGCTCCTCGTAGCCGAGGCCGGCCGAGACCGGGCCGCGGCCGACGGCGACGAGCAGCACCTCGGCCTCGAACTCCTTGCCGTCGGCAAGGGTGACCTTCACACCGTTCTGGGTGTACTCGGCCTTCGAGAAGAACGTGCCCAGGTTGAACTTGATGCCGCGCTTGCGGAACGCGCGCTCAAGAAGCTTGGAGGAGTTCTCGTCCTCGAGGGGCGCGAGGTGCTTGAGACCCTCGATGATCGTGACCTCGGAGCCGAAGGACTTCCACGCGGAGGCGAACTCCACGCCGATGACCCCGCCGCCCAGGATGATCGCGGACTGCGGCACGCGGTCCAGGACGAGGGCGTGGTCCGAGGAGATGATGCGGTTGCCGTCGATCTCCAGGCCCGGCAGCGACTTCGGCACGGAGCCGGTCGCGAGCAGCACGTGACGGCCCTGGACACGCTGACCGTTCACGTCGACCGAGGTCGGGGACGACAGGCGGCCCTCACCCTCGATGTACGTCACCTTGCGGGACGCGATCAGACCCTGCAGGCCCTTGTACAGACCGGAGATGACCCCGTCCTTGTACTTGTGGACCGCGGGTACGTCGATGCCCTCGAAGGTGGCCTTGACGCCGAACTGCTCGCTCTCGCGGGCCTGGTCGGCGATCTCGCCCGCGTGCAGCAGAGCCTTGGTGGGGATGCACCCACGGTGCAGGCAGGTACCGCCGACCTTGTCCTTCTCGATCAGGGCGACGTCCAGGCCCAGCTGCGCTCCGCGCAGCGCCGCGGCGTAACCGCCGCTACCACCGCCGAGGATCACTAGGTCGAAAACGGTGCTGGCGTCGTTCGCCACGTCACGTCCTCCATGCATGTGCGCCACGCCGGTCTCCATCGACCGGTCGGCGGCTGGTGTCCGGCCGCTCTTCTTCGGCCCTGTGGTGGGGGCCCTGTCCTGCCGAGAACCCATCTTCGCACTTGTCGAGGGCGAGCGAGACGCCGGGCCGGTGTGTGGGACGTCTGATCCATCACGTCGACAGGGTGCGGGGCAGGGCGAACCTGCGGATTTCGGCGAAGGCGAAACCCTCGTACGGCCATACGAACGGCCCCGGGTGAGGGAACACCCGGGGCCGTTCGTCGCCCGAAGGCTCAGCCCAGGTCGCCGGCCGCCGTCAGTTCGGCGAGGCGGACCAGGGTGCGGACCGCGGAGCCGGTGCCGCCCTTGGGGGTGTAGCCGAAGGGGCCGGCCTCGTTGAACGCGGGGCCCGCGATGTCCACGTGCGCCCAGGTGATGCCCTCACCGACGAACTCGCGCAGGAACAGGCCGGCGACCAGGCCGCCGCCCATCCGCTCGCCCATGTTCGCGATGTCGGCGGTGGGGGAGTCCATGCCCTTGCGCAGGTGCTCGGGCAGCGGCATCGGCCAGGACTCCTCGCCGACCTCCTCGGCGGCGTCGACGATCGAGGCGCGGAACGCGTCGTCGTTGGCCATCACGCCGAAGGTGCGGTTGCCGAGGGCGAGGACCATCGCGCCGGTCAGCGTCGCCACGTCGACGATCGCGTCCGGCTTCTCCTCGGAGGCCTTCCACAGCGCGTCGGCGAGGACCAGCCGGCCCTCGGCGTCGGTGTTGAGGACCTCGACGGTCTTGCCGCTGTACATGCGCAGCACGTCACCCGGGCGGGTGGCGGAGCCCGACGGCATGTTCTCGGCGAGCGCGAGCCAGCCGGTGACGTTGACGTCCAGGCCCAGGCGCGCGGCGGTGACGACGGCGGCGAAGACCGCGGCGGCGCCGGCCATGTCGCACTTCATCGTCTCGTTGTGCCCGGCCGGCTTCAGCGAGATGCCGCCCGAGTCGTAGGTGATGCCCTTGCCGACGAAGGCGAGGTGCTTCTTGGCCTTGGAGGAGGTGTACGACAGCTTCACCAGGCGCGGACCGGCGGCCGAGCCGGCGCCGACGCCGAGGATGCCGCCGAAGCCGCCCTTGACGAGCGCCTTCTCGTCGAACACCTGGACCTTGACGCCGTGCTCCTTGCCGGCCGCGGTGGCGACGGCGGCGAAGGACTCCGGGTTGAGGTCGT
Source organism: Streptomyces sp. NPDC048643 (assembly GCF_040650615.1). Classification (NCBI taxonomy): domain Bacteria; kingdom Bacillati; phylum Actinomycetota; class Actinomycetes; order Kitasatosporales; family Streptomycetaceae; genus Streptomyces; species Streptomyces sp. NPDC048643. The sequence continues at coordinate 25,053 of NZ_JBEZHO010000010.1, read as the reverse complement.
TCGGCGGGGTGTTGACGAGGTCGCGGGCACGGTTGAGCTCGTCGGTCAGGGCCGTGGCGCGCGCGACGGCCGCCTTGAACGCGGCGTCCCGGGGCTTGCCGCCGAGCAGCGTGACCTCGCCGAGCGGGCCCTTGCCGTTCTTGGCGGAGTCGCCGGAGCGGCCGCTGTCCTTGTAGGCGTCGAAGGAGTACGCGCCGAGGAGCGCGCCCTCGGCGACGGCACCGGCGTCGGCCGCGTCCGTCACGGGCAGCGCGAACGCGGCCTTCTTGGCACCGGCGAGCGCGCGGGCGGCGACACCGGCGGCGCGGCGCAGCGCCTCGGCGCCGAAGCTGTCGTCCTCCTCCGGGGCCGCTCCCAGGCCCACGGCCAGCACGACGGGGGCCTTGAATCCGGAGGGTGCGGGCAGCTTGGTCACCTCGCCCTCGGAGCCGGAGGCGCCGAGGGTCTCCAGGATTCCGGCGAGCCCGCCGTCGTACGCCTTGTCCACGGCCTCGGCGCCCGGTGCGACGACCGGGCCCTTGGGGCCCTTCGCGACGCCGACGACGATCGCGTCGGCCCGCAGACCGGACGCTGCGGCGGTGCTGAGAGTGAGAGCAGTCACGGTGGTGAGATCTCCGCTTCCTTGAAAGTTCTTCTGGCCGAGAGAGGTGGGTCGACCGGGCCCGACGGCTGACCCTAGATCCGTCCTCGGGGGCGGTCCTTGCCGGGGCCCCTGCCAGGAGCCGGGCGAGTACCCGGGACGAGCCTACGCTCGGGCGCGCGTTTCGCTCATTCCTGCGGGCGTTCACCTGGAGGTGGTGCCATTGTCCGGTTCCCGCCCCTCACTCGTGGTGACCTGAGCAACACTCGTCGTGTTCCAGTGGGCACGGCGCTCACTGCTTTGCATGATTTCCACAGATCTCCCTCGGTTTCCACCGAAAGGGGGGATCTGCGAGGGGGAGACGTCGACATGGCACCGAACACGCACCGAAAGAGAGCGACGGCCGCCGTCGTGGCGGCCGCCGGACTTCTGGCGCTGGGAGTGGGGGCACCCGGCGCGACCGCGGCGGCGACACCGCGGATCGACCTCAAGGTCCTGGTCGTCGACAACGGCGCGGACCAGGTCGCGGCCATCACCGCCGAGCTGAAGAACAGCGGCATCCCGTACACCACGGTCGACCTGACCGACACGGGCCGCCCGAAGATCGACGCCGCCTTCCTGAGCGACACCGTGAACGGCGCCCCGCGCGCCAAGTACCAGGGTGTCGTCCTGCCGAACGAGGCGCCGTTCGGACCGGGTTCGGCCGAGCAGACCGCCCTGGAGACGTACGAGAGGACGTTCGCCGTCCCGCAGGTCGACGCCTACACCTGGGCGCACCCGGAGGTCGGGCTCGACTACACCGACCAGAACGGCGGCTGGTCCGGCGTCCTCGACGGGGCCCGCACCCAGATCACCGCGGCGGGCACCGCAGGCCCGTTCCGCTACCTCGACGGGCCGCTCACCTTCGAGGACAACGACCCCGCGGTGGACGAGAGTTACGGCTACGCGGCGCACCCGAAGGAGGGGTTCACCAGCTATCTGGACGCCCCCACCGGCGGCACCCTCCTCGGGCAGTACGCGCACGACGGGCGCCGCGAGCTCGTGGTGACGTTCGCGTACAACCAGTACCAGAAGCAGTTCAAGGTCCTCGCCCGCGGCATCGTCGAGTGGCTCACCCAGGGCGTGCACCTCGGGCAGAGCCGGAACTACTTCTCCGTCCACGTCGACGACGTCTTCGCGCCCGACGCCCGCTGGGATTCCGGGCGCAACTGCACACCCGGCGACATCGACTGCGCGGGAGGCGACGGTGACGGTGAGGACACCAGCACGCCGATCCGGATGACCGCCGACGACGCCGCCTACGCGGCCCAGTGGCAGACCGCCCACGGCTTCACGCTCGACATGGTGTTCAACGCGGGCGCCGGCGAGGAGTGGAAGAGCGAGCACGGCGGCACCGACGCGCTCACCACCAGACTGCTCGCCGACCGGGCCAAGTACCGCTGGGTGAACCACACCTACACGCACCTGTTCCTCGGCTGCGTCCAGGACACCACGACCGTGCCGTGGAGCTGCTCGAAGAACGCCGACGGCACGACGAAGTACATGAGCCGGGCCGACGTCTCCGCGGAGATCTCGCAGAACAACAGCTGGGCCTCCTCGCACGGTCTGTCCACCGACCGCACCGAGCTGGTCACCGGCGAGCACTCGGGTCTGCGGACGCTGCCCCAGCAACCCGACGACAACCCGAACCTGGCGGGCGCGCTGTCCGCGAACGGCGTCAAGTGGACAGGCTCCGACAACTCCCGTGAACCGGCGCAACGTTCGGTCGGCAGCGCGCTGACCGTGCCGCGCTACCCGATGAACGTGTACTACAACGCCGGCCGAGCCGAGGAGATGGCCGACGAGTACAACTGGATCTACACCTCGAAGGCCGACGGCGGCAGCGGCATCTGCGAGAACAACGCGACGTCGACCTGCATGCCGGCCCCGCTGAACACCGCCACCGGCTACGCCGACTACATCGTGCCGCGCGAGGCGCGCACCGCGCTCGGGCACGCCATCGGCAACGACCCGCGCCCGCACTACGTCCACCAGTCCAACCTCGCCGAGGACCGCATCCTGTACCCGGTCCTGGACAAGGTCCTCGCCGACTACCGGGCCCTCTACGCCGACAACGCCCCGCTGCAGAACCCGCGGCAGAGCGCGATCGGCACCGAACTCCAGCGCCGTACGGCCTGGCAGACGGCCCTGGCGGGTGGCAAGGTCACGGCCTACCGCGTCGGCAACACCGTCACCGTCACCGCCCCGTCCGGCACCCAGATCCCGGTGACCGTGCCCGAGGGGACCAAGAAGCAACTCCTCCTCGGCACCACCACGTTCGGCACCGCCTACGCCGGTCAGCGCAACGACTGGACCACCCCGGAGCTCCTCCAGTCCGCGCTCAAGCTCAACCTGCCCGCCTAGAGGGGCAGCCTCACGGCACGACGCGCACCCCGGCCCGACCGGCCGGGGTGCGCGTCCGAGCCGTGCAACCGGGGGGCCGGGGGTGCCCTCCGGACGGAACCGTCCCAGGGGGGAACCGCGCGTGATGCGCACCGGCCGTCATGTCACCGTGCTCACCGAAGGCACCTACCCGCACGTCCACGGCGGGGTCAGCACCTGGTGCGACCAGCTCGTCAAGGGCATGCCCGAGGTCGACTTCCACATCGTCTCGCTCACCGGCAGCGGCCGCGAACCCGTGACGTGGGACCTGCCGCCCAACGTGTACCGGCACACCTCGGTGCCCACCTGGGGCCCACGACCCGGCCGCACCCGCGCCCCGCTCGGCCGCGCCCGGCGCCGCTTCACCGACACCTACGAGCGGTTCCTGCTCGCCTTCCTCGACCCGGACCCGGACCGGCCAGGGGACTTCGGCGACGCCCTGTACGAACTGGCCGTCCTCGCGCGCGAAGGACGCCTCTCCGCCGCACTGCGCGGCGAGGCCGCCCTGCGCTCCCTGATGTGGATCTGGACCCTGCCGCACCTGCCGACGGCAGCCGCCGCGCCCACCGTGCACGACGCGCTCACGGCGACGGACCTGCTGGAACACGCGCTGCGCCCGCTCGGCGTCCGCATCCCCGAGGACTCCGTCGCCCACGCCGTCAGCAGCGGCCTCGCCACCCTGCCCGCCCTCGCGGCGCACCGGCTGGACGGCGTCCCGTTCCTGCTCACCGAGCACGGCATCTACCTGCGCGAGCGCTACCTCGGCTACCGCGCCGCCGAACAGCGGTGGCCCGTCAAGGCGTTCATGCTCGGCTTCTACCGCGAGCTGAACTCCCTCGGCTACCGCGCCGCCGACCTCATCACACCCTGCAACCAGTACAACCGGCGCTGGGAGGAGCGCGGCGGCGCCGACGGCGACCGGATCCGCACGGTCTACAACGGCGTCGACCCGCACGCCTTCCCCCACGCGGGCCCCGAACCCGCCGTCCCCACCCTCACCTGGTGCGGCCGCGTCGACCCCATCAAGGACCTGGAGACCCTGTTGCGCGCCTACGGCATGGTGCGCGCCGAACTCCCCGACACCCGGCTGCGTTTGTTCGGCCCCGTGCCGCCCGGCGGGGAGGCGTACCGCACGCGCCTGGAGAAGCTCGCCGCCGAACTGGGCGTCACCGACGGGCTGACCTTCGAGGGCCGCATCAGCGAGGTGTGGCGGGCCTACGCGGCCGGGCACGTCGTCATGCTGTCGTCCATCTCCGAGGGCTTCCCCTTCTCCATCATCGAGGCGATGTCGTGCGGCCGGACGACGGTCTCCACGGACGTCGGCGGGGTCCGCGAGGCGGTCGGGGACACCGGCCTCGTCGTCCCGCCGCGCGAACCGGAGAAGATGGCGGCCGCCGCCCTCACCCTGCTCCGCGACGACGAACGGCGCGCGGAACTCGGCGAGTCGGCCCGGCAGCGGGTCATCGACCGGTTCACCCTGCGCCGTTCCGTCGACGCCTTCCGGACGATCTACCAGGAGCTCGCCGGACGGCCCGCGGTCTACGAGCCCACCGTCGAGACCGTCGCCGACTGGACCGTCGAACTCCGCGACCCCTGGTACCAGGCCGTCGCCACGGACGGGACCGGCTGGTGAGCGACACCCTGCGCCCGCCCGGCGCCTTCGAGGACGTCGAGGACAGCCTTCCCGCGCTGCCCGCCCAGCGCCGCTCCCCGAGCTGGGCGCGCCCCGACCCGATCGACGAACTCGCCGACCGGATGGCCGAGTTCGTCGCCGCCGCCGTCCACCCCGACGAGGTGGCCGCCGCCCTGGAGTCCGACGGCATGTCCGACGACCAGATACGCGAACGCTACGGCGTACGGAACTCCTTCGCGCTGGCCGAGGAGTTGTACGGCCGAGTCGCGCGGAACCACCCCGAACCGGCCGAGCCGCCCCACGACCCCTGGCGGATCGGCCTCCTCGGCTGCCTCCTCCGGGGCATCGTCTTCGCCCTCCCCGGCCTCGGCTACGTCCTCGCCGGACCGCTTCTCGCAGGCCCCGAGGACGCGTTCGGGCTCCCGTCCGGCACCGTTCCGATGCTCGCGGGCGCCCTGTGCGGCTGGACCTGGAACCAGGGGCTCGCGCACCGCGCGTACACCTGGCTCGGGCTCGGCGACCGGGCGGCCGCGCGCCGTGTGCTGCTCGTCGGGACCCCGGCCGGTGTGCTGCTCGGCTCCCTGGTGGCCCTCGCCGTGGCCGGCACGGCCCGGCCGGGCGCGGTCGTCTTCGCCGCCGGGCAGTCCGCCTACCTGGGCGCCGCCACCGTGCTGCTGGTGATGGGCCGGGAACGTCTCCTGCTCGCCGCCCTGACCCCCGTGACGGCGGGCGCGGCCGTCACGGTCCTGCACCCGGTCCCCGACCTCGCGCGCACGGCCCTCCTGCTGGTCTCGCTCGCCGCCGTCGCCCTGCTCGGCCTCCGCGAAGTGGCGCCCACCACAGGGGAGTCGGGGGAGGGCGGCCGACGGTCCGGGCTCGCCGCACTGCTGCCGTACGGACCCCGGCGACGCGGCGCGGACACCTCCGGGCGCACCGGAGCGCCCCGCCCGGCCTCCGAGGGCCGGGCTGCGGGCCGGAGGGGGTCCGTTGGTCGCCGTCGTCGGGGTGCCGTGGATCGGGTCGGTGCCCGCCGGTCCGCCGGCACCCGGGCGTACGCGCCCTCGACGCGCGACGCGGAGTCCTCCGGGCGCACCGGAGTGCCCCGTCCGGCCTCCGAGGGCCGGGCTGCGGGCCGGAGGCCGTCCCCTCCCGGCCCGAGGGGTGTCGCCGGATGGCTCCGCGCCCGCCGGTCCAGCCCACGGCGGCCGGCGGGAACCCTCCCGTACGCCCTCTTCGGACTCGGCAGCGGTGTCCTCGTGCTCCACGCGGCCCTCGGCGACGTCCTCGCGGGGGCCCGTACGACGGTCGCCGCCCCGGCCGCCGTCGCGCTGACCCTCAGCATGGGGCCGGCCGAATGGCTGCTGTACCGCTTCCGCAGCGGGAGCCTCGCCGGGCTGCGGGCCAGCGGTTCGGCACGGGCCTTCCGGCGGGCCACCGGCGGCGTCCTCGTCCGCTGCCTCACCGCATACCTCGCCGCGCTGCTCGCCCTCACCCTCGGCACCTCCGCGCTGTGGCCGCACGCCAGCGCCTCCACGGACGTGGTCCGCCTCGCCGGGCTGCTCCTGCTGGGCGCGGTCCTGTGGACCGGGCTGCTGCTCCAGTCCTTCGGCGCCGTCACCGGCACGGCCGTCGTCGCCTGCGCCGCCGCGCTCGCCCAGACCGCGGCCCTCGTCACCCGCACGGGCGACCCGAACCGGGTGGCCCTGCTCGTGTACGGCATCGCGGCAGTCGCCCAGACCGCCCTGGTCTGCGCCCGGCTGCGCAGGGCCACCGCCCACCGATGAACCCCGTCCGACCCCGGCACCCGGAAGAGAGCCCGCCCATGCGCACCCCCGACCTCGGGCCGTCCGGCGGATCCGGAGGCCCGGTCGCTCCCCGTACGGACCGGTCCCTCCTCGTCCCGTACTACGAGCACCCCGCCGTCCGCCCCGCCGAGTGGGAGGCGCTCCTGGCCGCGGCGCCACGGCTGTACGGCGTGGTGCTGAACCCGGCCAGCGGACCCGGCGAGGACCCCGACCCGGCGTTCGCGGCGGTCGCCGCCCGGCTGCGCGCCGCGGACGTCCGCGTCCTCGGTTACGTCGACACGGACTACGGGCGCCGGCCCCTCGCCGACGTCCTGCGCGAGATGTCCCGGCACCGCTCCTGGTACGACACCGACGGCACGTTCCTCGACCGGGCCGCCGCCACCGAGACGGGCGTGCCCTACTACCGGCGGCTCGCGGCGGCCTCCCGGGGCACGCTCGTCCTCAACCACGGGACGACACCGCACCCCGCGTACGCCCGCGTCGCCGACGTCCTCGTCACTTTCGAGGGGACCTGGGCCACGTACCGCAGGAAGGCCCCGCCGCCGTGGACCGGTCCCGGGGCGAGCGTGTGCCACCTCGTCCACGGGGTGCCGGCCGGGGTCGATCCGGCGGCCCTGGCCCGGGAGCGGGGAGCCGACCTGTACTGCGCGGTCCCCGGCGTCGGCGACCACCCCTGGGGCACGCTTCCCTGCGGCCTGGAGCCCGCGTCGTGAACCCCCGTCCGGGCCGGCGGCGCGGGGCCGTCAGCCGAGGGCCAGCACCACGAGCGCCGTCGTGGCGGCCGTCTCGGCGAGGCCGCCGAACACGTCGCCTGTGACACCACCGAAGCGGCGCGTGCAGTGCCGCAGCAACAGCTCGGCGGCCAGGCAGGCGGCGGCCACCGCCACCACGGCGCGCACCAGGTCGTCCACCCCGACGAGCGCACCGGCGCCCGCCGCCACCACGGTCACGGCCGCCGCCACCAGCAGAGCCGAACGAGCAGGCACCGCGCCCGCGACCGCCGCGCCCAGGCCCTCGGGACGGGCCGGGGGCACTCCGGTGCGCGCTGCGAGCGTCAGCGCGAGGCGGGCCACGACCGCGGAGAGGACGGCCGCGAGGACACCGCGGGACCACGAGGTCCCGTAGGCCTCGGCGAGTGCGGCCACTTGGGCCAGCAGCACGAACAGGAGAGTGATCACCCCGAACGGGCCGATGTCCGACTGCTTCATGATCCGCAGCGCGTCCTCGGCGGGCTTGCCGCTGCCCAGCCCGTCCGCGGTGTCCGCGAGGCCGTCGAGGTGCAGCCCCCGGGTCAGGGCCGCGGGGACGGCCGCCGTCGCCACGGCCGCGAGCAGCGGTCCCGCCCCCATGGCCAGCAGTGCCACGCCGACCAGCGCCGCGCCGGCCCCGACCACCAGGCCGGCCAGCGGAGCGCACAGCATGCCGCCGCGGGCCGCGTCCCGGTCCCAGCGGGTCACGGTCACGGGGAGCGCGGTGAGGGTGCCGAAGGCGAAGCGGAGGCCATCGGCGCGGGGGGAGGCGGGAGGGGTCGTGGACACCGGCGCAGGCTATCCGGACGTCCGGAGGGCGGACACGGCGCCGGTGGATAAAGTTCGCATATGGGTCATTGGTTGCAGCGGAACATTGTCGAACCAGGCAAGCTCCCCATGTTGCTCGCGCTGGCCTCGTTCGTCGTGACCTTCGTCGTCACCCGCGTCATCGTGCGCATGATCCGGGCCGGCAAGGGCCCCTTCGGCAACGTCAAGGCCGGCGACCTGCACATCCACCACGTGGTCCCCGGCATCGTGCTCACGGTGATCGGCGGATTCGGCGCGGTGGCCAGCGGCCGGTACGGCTTCGGGGCCTCCGCGTTCGCCGTGGTGTTCGGCATCGGCGCCGGCCTCGTACTTGACGAGTTCGCGCTCATCCTGCACCTCGACGACGTCTACTGGACCGAGGACGGGCGCAAGAGCGTCGAGGTCGTGGTGCTGACGGCGGCCCTGGTCGGCCTGGTGCTCAGCGGCTTCTCGCCCTTCGGCGTCAACGACGTCAACGACCAGGAACTCCAGGACCGCACCAGCGCGATCGTGACCATCGCCCTCAACTTCTGCTTCGCGCTGCTCGCCCTCAGCAAGGGCAAGGCGCGCACGGCGATCTTCGGGATCATCGTCCCCTTCGTCGCGCTCATCGGCATGATCCGGCTGGCCAAGCCCGGCTCGCCCTGGGCCAAGCGCTTCTACCGGCGCCGGCCGCGCGCCCGTGCCCGGTCCCGGCTGCGCGCCTACCGGCACGACCGCCGCTGGGCGGGCCCCAGCCGCAGGGTTCAGGAGTGGATCGGCGGCAAACCCGACCCGGAGCCCGCCCGCGCCCTGCCCGAACGGCGGTGACGCGCGGCGGAGACGCCGCACATCACCAGGACCGCCGCGATGGCCGCCAGATGCTCCTTGCCGGCCAGGTTGTCCTTGAGGAGCACCTCGACCACCATCGCCGCGATCACCAGGCCCGCCGTCACATACGCCCGGTAGCGCCAGCCGAGGAACACCGCGAGGCCCACCACGGCCGCCGACGGGCCGGTGTCCACGATCTGCGCGTCGGCGCCGGGCAGCCCCAGCGGATGGTGCGGGCCGAGCGCGATGCCGACCCGCGCGTACAGGGTCCCGGCCAGCGTGGCGACGTAGGCGATGAGAAGCGTGCGCCACCAGCCCAGACAGATCTCGGCGATCCCGAAGACGAGCAGGATCTGCGCGAGCGCGCCCCACACCGGCAGGTCCAGCGCCGGTACGAACAGGGAGAGCGGGGTACGCAACAGGGCGAGCCACAGCGGGTCCTCTGCCCGCACCGAGCCGAGGTCCTGCACCGCCTGGAAGCCCCACGACCGGTTCTGGACGAACTGCAGCACCGCCGTCAGACACACCGCGCCGAGCGTCACCGGGACCGCCCGCCACCTCCGCCGCACGAGGCCCCGGCTCACGGCGAGGTACAGCGGACCCCACTCGGCGCGGGCCCAGCGGGCGAGCCGGTTCATCCGCGGGTTCCCGCGGTCCGCCCCGCGTCGGTTCCCGTCCGTCTCATCTGTGCGACTCCAAATGCTTGCGGTGCAGCCACTTCGGCAGGCCCGGCGCCTCCAGGAACCCCTCGGCCCGCGCGGACGCGACACCGATGCGCAGCAGGTCCGCGCTCTTCTCGAAGAGCAGGAACCGCGGTTCCCAGATGGGCCGGTACTTGGCGTTGGCGCGGTACAGCGACTCGATCTGCCACCAGCGGGAGAAGAAGCTGAGCAGCGAGCGCCACAGCCGCAGCACCGGTCCGGCGCCGAGGCGCGCGCCACGTTCGAAGACCGAGCGGAACATGGCGAAGTTCAGTGAGACCTGAGTGATCTCGATCTCCCTGGCCCGCCGCAGGAGTTCGATCACCATGAACTCCATCAGCCCGTTCTCGGAGTCGCGGTCACGCCGCATCAGGTCCAGGGACAGCCCGTTCGGACCCCACGGGACGAAGGACAGCACCGCCCTCAACTCGCCGTCCGCGTCCGTGCATTCGAGCATCACGCAGCGCCCGTCGTCCGGATCGCCGAGCCGGCCGAGCGCCATGCTGAAGCCCCGCTCGGTGGCCCCGTCGCGCCAGTCGTCGGCGCGCCGGAGCAGGTACGCCATCTCGTCGGCCGGGATCTCCTCGTGCCGCCGGATGCGCACCCGGTACCCGGCCCGCTTGACCCGGTTGTAGGCCTGCCGGACGGTGCGCATCGCCCGCCCCTCGAGGGTGAACTCGGCGGTCTCGACCAGGGCTTCGTCGCCCAGTTCCAGCGCGTCGAGACCATGCCGGGCGTAGATCGTGCCGGCCTCCTCGCTCGCGCCCATCACCGCCGGGATCCAGCCGTGCTCCCGCGCCTCGGCGAGCCAGGGCTCGATGGCGCCGGGCCAGGCCTCGGGGTCGCCGAGCGGGTCGCCGCTGGCCAGCGAGACCCCGCCCACCACGCGGTACGCCACCGCCGCCTTGCCGGTCGGCGACCAGACCACGCTCTTCTCCCGGCGCAGTGCGAAGTAGCCGAGCGAGTCCCGGTCGCCGTTGCGTTCGAGCAGGACCCGCAGGTGCTTCTCGTCCTCCTCCGTGAACGGGTCGACGGCGCGCCGGGAGCGGAACGCGGCGTAGAGGACGGCGAGGACCAGCAGGGTGCTGAGCACGTTGACGGTGACGTTGACCCAGTTGGGCGTCGCGATGCCGGGGTAGTGGGAGTCGTCCGCGGCGACCGACACGAGCCGCAGGGTGCCGTAGCGCCAGCGGTCCAGGAAGGTCGAACGGTGCGCGTCCCCCGCGGTGTTGGTGACCGTGACCAGCAGCGCCGCGAACAGCGAGGTGACCAGCAGGCCGCCGACCGCGACGACCGCGGCCAGCCTCGGGTTCGACCGGTCGCCCTTGGCGTAGAACTCCCGGCGGCCGACGGCCAGCGCGCCCACGAAACCCGCCGTCAGCGCGAGCGAGACCCAGTTCTGCGCGTACTGGCGGATCTCCGGGAACGCCATCGCGACCGTGAAGAGCAGCAGGAACAGGCCGCTGAGCACGGAGTTGAGGATCCAGGCGGCCCGCTTGCGCCGTCGCATCGTGATGGCCAGGAACATCGTGAACACCCCGGACGCGAAACCCGCGGTCAGCAGGTAGGGCGTGAAGTAGTTCTCCGTGTTGTGCCGTCGTACGTCCTGACCGAGCGAGACCCACGCGGCGCTCAGAAAGTTGATGAACGTGACCGCGCGCAGATACCAGACGGCGAAGGACGCGGCCCGCCGCGAGGCGGCCGTGGACCGCCGGTCCCCGTCGCTCCGGCGGGCCGACGCCCGTTCCTGATCAGCGGCAATTCGGGCATCTCCCATAAAGCGCGATGATATGGGGCACGGCGGCCGGTACGGGGGAGGGACGGGACGCGCGATGCGCCCCGGACCCGAGTGTCGAACGGGGGCCCGCGGCCGCAGCCGCGGCGACGCCGAGTGACGCCGCCCGGCAGGGCGGCCGGGACGGTCCCGGCCCGGAAGCCGGCCGCGCGGCCCCGTCCGCAGGCCCGCGCGGTCCCGTCCGCAGGCCCGCGCGGTCCCGGTACCCGGTGTGGCCCGGAATGCGGCCGGCCCCCGGCGACGGGCTCGTCGTCAGGGGCCGGTGCGGTCTTCGGTCAGCCGTCGGTGCCGGGCTCGGGAACCGGCCGGGAAACGGGCTCCGACTCCGACTCCGACTCGGAGTCGGGCTTCGTGTCGGGCTCCGGGTCGGCCGCGGGGGAGGGGGCCTCCGGGAGGTCCGCCGCGAGGCCTGCCGCGGCCTGGACCAGCGGCAGCGCGAGCAGCGCGCCCGCGCCCTCGCCCACCGTCACGCCGTGGTCGAGGAGCGGTTCGAGTGCCATCCGGTCCAGCGCCTTCGTCTGCGCCGGCTCCCCGCTGTTCTGCCCGGCCAGCCACCAGTCCGGGGCGCGGAACGCGACCCGCTGTCCGACCAGCGCGCACGCGGCCGCCACGACGCCGTCGAGGATGACCGGCATCTTCCGCGCCGCGCTCTGCAGCAGGAAACCGGTCATCGCCGCCAGGTCGGCACCGCCCACGGTCGCGAGCAGCTGCAACTGGTCGCCGAGCACCGGCCGGGCGCGCCGCAGCGCGTCACGTACGGCGGCGCACTTGCGCATCCATGTGATGTCGTCGATGGCCTCGCCGCCCCGGCCGGTCACGACCGACGCGTCCGTCCCGCACAGCGCCGCGACGAGCACGGCCGCCGCCGTGGTCCCGCCGACACTGATGTCGCCGAGCACCACCAGGTCCGTACCGGAGTCCGCCTCCTCGTCGGCGAGGGCGACCCCGGCGCGGAAGGCGGCCTCCGCCTCCTCCAGGGTCATCGCGTCCTCGACGTCGATGCGGCCCGAACCGCGCCGGATCCGGTGCCGCACGACCTCGTCGGGCAGCCCCTCGGGGTCGGCCTCCAGCGCCATGTCGATCACCCGCACCGGCACGCCGAGCCGGCGGGCCAGCACCGCGGCGGGACTCGCGCCCTCCAGGACCGACCGGACCAGCACGGAGGCGCTGCCCGCGGGGCGTGCCGACACGCCCAGGGCGGCGATCCCGTGGTCACCCGCGAACAGCACGACCCGCGGGTGCTCGATCGGCCGCACCGGAACCGCGGACTGCGCGGCCGCCAGCCACTCACCCAGGTCGTCGAGGCGGCCCAGGGCGCCCGGCGGGACGATCTGTCGCTCCCGCCGCGCCTCGGCGTCACGGCGTACGCCTCCGTCGGGGCGCTCGATCAGATCGGTGAAGTCGTCGAGATTAAGCGAGCTCATTCGCCGAACAGTACCGGCCCCGATCGAACACGTCCGCGCCACGTCGTTGCGCTCCGGATCGCGCTCACATACGTACCGTTTGTGTCGGATTGTCGTACGGCTCGTCCCCGACAGGAGCGCCCATGCCCCCCACCTCGCTGCCGATCGCCGAACGCCGGGCCGCCTACGCGGCCGAACTCGCCCAGGGCACCGAGCGGTTCCACGAACCGCGCCGCGCCGACTGCCCCTGGTGCGGCTCGCGGCGCCTGCGCACCCGGCTGCGGACGCCCGACCTGCGACAGCGCAAGCCGGGCACCTTCGTCGTCGACGAGTGCGGGGACTGCGCCCACGCCTTCCAGAACCCCCGGCTCACCGCCGAGGGCCTGGCCTTCTACCACCGGGACGGCCGGGAGGAGGCACACGAGGGACTGGCCGAACGGCTGCTCGGCGCCCGCGGCGGCACCCGGCGCCACCGCGCCGCCGCCCGCGCCATGCTCCCCTTCCCCGAGCCGGAGAGCTGGCTCGACGTCGGCACCGGGCTCGGACACTTCCCGGAGGCGGCCCGGGAGATCCTCCCGTACACCTCCTTCGACGGGCTCGACACGTCACGGCGCGTCGAGAGGGCGCGCGCCGCCGGGCGGGTCGAGGAGGCCCACGTCGGCCGGCTCACCGACCCGCGGATCGCCGAACGGCTGCGCGGCCGCTACGACGTCGTGAGCATGTTCCACCATCTGGAGCACACCCCCGACCCGCGCGAGGAACTGCGCGCCGCCCTGGAGGTGCTGCGTCCCGGCGGCCACCTCCTCGTCGAAGTGCCCGACCCGGACAGCGCGTTCGGCCCCCTGCTCGGCAAGTGGTGGGTGGCGTACGGCCAGCCGCGCCATCTCCACCTCATGCCGCTGCCCAACCTGCTCGGCGAACTGGAGTCCCTCGGCTGCGCGATCGTCGTGACGGACCGCCGGGAGCCGCACGTCCCCTACGACCTCGCGGGCGCCGTCGCGCTGGCCCTCGGCCGCGCCCTCCCCGGCCTCGACGCCCCCTGGCGCCCCGCGCCCCCGACGCTCCTCCAGCGCAGGCTGCGGACGGGCCTGACCCGGGCCGCCGCCCCGCTCCTCGCCTCCACCGCGGCGCTCGACCATCTGATGGCCCCCCTCCTGCGCCGCACCCGCTTCTCGAACGCGTACCGCGTCGTAGCCCGCCGGGAGCCCTGAGGCGGGAGACGTGACGCCGGCCGTGACGGGGGCCGTGCGGCGAGAGGCCACGCGCCCTCGGGCTCAGCCCCGCAGCCGCAGCGCCTGCCCCGCCACCAGCAGCAGCACGTGTTCGCACTCGTCGGCGAACTGCGCGTTCAGCCGCCCGAGTTCGTCACGGTAGCGGCGCCCGGACGCGGTGGCCGGGACGATGCCCGAGCCGACCTCGTTCGAGACGGCGACGAGTGTGCGGCGGGTGGCGCGGACCGCGGCGACCAGCTCCCGCGTGCGGACGCGCAGCGCGCGTTCACCGCCGCCGGACCACTCGGCGTCGTCCCACGCGTTCACCTCGTCCATGGCGTCGGTCAGCCACAGGGAGAGACAGTCGACGAGCAGCGGCGGGCCGTCCTCCGCGAGGAGCGGGACCAGGTCGCAGGTCTCGACGGTGCGCCAGGACCCGGGCCGCCGTTCACGGTGGGCGCTGACGCGCGACGCCCACTCGGAGTCCCCGCCGCGCGTGCCCCCGGTGGCGACGTACAGGACGTCCGGGAACGCCTCCAGGCGCCGCTCCGCCTCCAGCGACTTGCCCGACCGCGCCCCGCCGAGCACCAGCGTCCTGCGCGGCACGTCCGGCACGTCCTCGTAGACGCCCACGTCGAGTGTGGTCCCGTCGGGCACCGCCCGCGCGCCGGCCGCCGCGAGCCGCCGCCGCAGTTCGGGCCCGGGCGGCACGTCGTGGTCGAGGTGCACCGCGATCACGTCCGTCGTCGGGCCGACCGCGCCGACCGCCCGCAGCTTCGCCAGCGCGTCCGGCCGCCCCACCACGTCGGCGAGCACCATGGCGTACGTGTCGCCGTTCTCGTCCAGGCCCGCCGGCGCGCCGCCGGGCGGCAGATACAGCAGTCGCAGTCCGTCCGGCCCGGTCACCGCGTAGCCCGTGCCCGGCGCGTCCATCGGCACCGCCCGCACCCGGTGGCCGGTCAGCAGCGCCAACTCCCGCCCGTCCGGCACCCGGCCGGGCTGCGGCAGCCCGGCCGGCACCTCCACGGCGGGCCCGTCGTGCGGATGCGAGAGCAGGACCTGCCGGACGCCGCCCAGCGACTGTCCGGCACGCGCCGCCGCGAACGCGGCGCCGGGCGTCAGGTCGAGCAGCAGCGTGCCGTCGACGAGCAGAGAGGTCGCCGCCCGCGCCCTCTCGCCGAGCGCGGACGCGCAGGCCGCGCAGGGACAGTCGGGGCGGGGCAGGCCCGCGGGGGCACCGGTGCCGAGCAGAGTCAGTTCCACGCCGATGATTTTTCCGTGTCCCCGCAGGTCTTGCGCGTCCGGCTAGGCTTCGGACGGGAGCCGGATCTTGTCCGGCTCGCGCTGTGCAGTGTGCTCACACCTTGGAGGCGTACATGGCGGCATGGACGTGGCGGTTCGAGAAGTCCGACGGGACAGAGGTCCAACCCGCGGTGCAGCCCGAGGAGTTCACCACGCAGGGCGACGCCGAGTCCTGGATCGGCGAGGTGTGGAAGGACCTGCTGGCGGGCGGCGCGGACCAGGTGTTCCTCTTCGAGGACAGCACGAAGATCTACGGTCCGATGAGTCTGCACGCCGAACCGGAGTAGGCCGGTCGGGGTTGCCGGGGCCCCGCCCCGGCAACCCGCGCGCCCGCCGCGGCCACGCCCCGGAGACCGCCTGCCTGGGCCACCTCCCGGGGGCCGCCGGACGGCACCCTCACTAGATCTCACCCAGCGTCACCTCCACCGTCCTGCGGTTCCCGCCGCGGGTGAACGTCACCTTGGCCTTGTCGCCCGGCTTCTCCGCGGCGAGCGCCTCGGAGAGCGAGGTGATGCTGGTGACCGCCGTGTCGTCGAGGCCCACGATGACGTCGCCCGGTTCGATCCCGGCCTTGTCGGCCGCGCCACCGCTCTTCACCTGCGCCACGGCGACGCCCGCCGGCTGCGAGGCGGCGTCGACCACGGTCCGTCCGGTGATGCCGAGCGCGGCCCGGCCCGAGTCGGTGACCCGGCCGTCCTTGATGATCTGGTCCGCCACCGTCTTCACCATGGAGGCGGGGATCGCGAAGCCGATGCCGGGCGCCGCGCTGTTGCCGAGGTCGGGGTCGGTGGCGGCGAGGGTCGGGATGCCGATGACCTGGCCGTCGAGGTTCACCAGCGCGCCCCCGCTGTTGCCGGGGTTGATCGCCGCCGAGGTCTGCACCATGTTGGCGATCGTGGCGCCCGTACCGCCCCCGGAACCGCTCTCGCTGACGGTGCGCCCGGTCGCCGACACGATGCCCTGGGTCACGCTGGACGACAGTCCGAGCGGGGAGCCCATCGCGAGCACGATGTGCCCGACCTGCACCTTCGAGGAGTCCCCGAAGACCGCGGCCTTCAGTCCCCGCGGCGGCTTGTCCAGCTTGACGACCGCGAGATCCTGCTCCGGGTACGCGTAGACGAGGCTCGCCGTCAGCTCGCCCTCGTCGCTGGCCGTCGTGACCTTGAACTTCTTCTCGTCCCCGACCACGTGCGCGTTGGTGACGATGCGCCCCGAGTCGTCGTAGACGACGCCCGAGCCGAGCGCGCCGCTCGCCTGGATCTGCACCACCGACGGCAGAACGTTCTTGATCACCTTCAGGTAGTCGTCCTGGAGGTCGTCGGCCGCCGCGGGCACCGCCGCCCGCGTGGTGGTCGAGCCCTCCGTCCGGCCGGAGCCGGACGCCGCCTCGTCGGCCGAGCAGCCGGAGACCAGCACGGCCGCGCCGGCCAGCAGAGCCAGGGACCCGCGCAGGCGGAGGGGATGAACACGGGCGCGGGCGAGGGCACGGGAGGCATCCATGCCCGAAGTGTCGCTTCGCGCCGGGTGTCACTGCCTCCGGTGCTCACCCGAACGGGTCGACGGGCTCCTACGGTCCTGCCGTCGGCCGGAGGGTCAGCCCCGCACGCCGCACAGGTGCAGCAGCGCCGCCACCTGGCGGTACGGATCGGTGCGCCCGGCCCGCTCCTCGGCGGCCAGCAGCGTCTCCACGTCCGCGGGAACGGCCGCGCCGTCGGCTGCGGTGTCGGTGAAGACCCGCACGCCGTACCAGGCGTGCAGCGGCGCCCCGATCCCGGCGAGCGTGCCGGTCAGCGTCGAGAGCCGGTCGGCGCGGACGTCGAGCCCGAGCCGGTTCGTGTAGGCGGTCGTGTCGAAGGCCGACAGCGTCGCCGCCCAGTCGCCGTGCAGACCGGGCCGCATCGCCAGCGCGTCCGCGTTGCGCACCAGCAGCGAGAGCAGTCCGCCCGGGGCGAGCATGCGCGCGAGGCCCGCGAGGAGCGCGTCCGGCTCCTGCACGTACATCAGGACGCCGTGGCACAGCACCACGTCGAAACTGCCCGGCAGGAAGTGCACCCCGGTCTCGCGCCCGTCGCCCTCGATGAGACGCACCCGGCTCCGGATGCCCTCGGGCTCGGCGGCCAGCGCCTCCCGGGCCACGGACAGCATCGTCGCGTCCTGTTCGAGGCCGGTCACCTGATGGCCGGCCCGGGCGAGCCGCAGGGCCTGCGTGCCCTGGCCCATCCCGACGTCCAGCACCCGCAGCCGCTGCCCCACCGGGTAGCGCCCGGCTATCTGCTCGTCGAGCTGCCGGGCCACCAGCTCCTGGCGTACGACATCACGCAGGCCGCCCAGCTTGCTCAGCCAGGCATCCGCCGCGCCCCCGGAGAAAGACGTCGCGCTCAGGGCCGCTCTCCGCGCTTGACCTGCGGCTTCGGCAGCCGGAGTCGACGCATCTGGAGGGTGCGCATCAGCGCGTAGCGAACCGCGCCCTTGGTGGGCTGGTCGGGGAAGCGCTGGGCGAGCTGCTTGCGCATGCGGATCGCGATGCCGATCGAGTCGAGCACGATCAGCACGATGACGACCAGCCACAGCAGCAGGGCGATGTTCTGCAGCGCGCCGACGCGCAGCATGCTCATGACGAGGATGACCACCGCCATGGGCAGGAAGAACTCGGCGACACAGAATCGCGAGTCCACGAAGTCACGCGCGAAGCGGCGCACCGGGCCCTTGTCGCGCACGGGCAGGTAGCGCTCGTCGCCGCTGGCCAGCGCCTGGCGCTGGCGCTCCATCTGGGTGCGGCGGTCGTCGCGCTGGCGCTTGGCCGCCTCCTTGCGCGTCGTCGGCGTCGTGGCGACGCTGCGGCGCTGGGTCTGGGCCTCACTGCGCTTCGGAGTGGGGCGGCCCTTGGGGGCCTGCGGGTCACGGGTCACTTTGGAGTCGGCCAGCGCCTTGTCGGCGGGGGCCTTCTCTTCCTTCGCACGGCTTCGGAACACAAAACCCAAGGGTACGGGGTTCGTGGGCATGGACGTCGTGCGAGTGGGGAACGATCCGGCAACACCGTACGTCTGTAGTGGGACAGAGGGGACGTTGCGGCCGTGTGGCCCCCGGGTCTCACCTACTCCCTACGCCGGAGTGGTGCCGGTCGCAGTCGTCCTTGGGGATGAGCGCATCCGTCCCCGAACAGTGCGGTAATGGATGCAGGGCCCGTACTGTGGGTTCTGTTGCAGTACCTGGAGCTGGAGTCCGTCAGAAGGGGGCGCGCGAAGCCCATGAGCGGTGTCATGAAGCGTATGGGGATGATCTTCCGCGCGAAGGCGAACAAGGCCCTTGACCGGGCCGAGGACCCGCGCGAAACCCTCGATTACTCGTACCAGAAGCAGCTGGAGCTGCTCCAGAAGGTGCGCCGTGGTGTCGCCGACGTGGCGACCAGCCGCAAGCGCCTGGAACTGCAGCTGAACCAGCTCCAGGGCCAGTCCACCAAGCTGGAGGACCAGGGCCGCAAGGCCCTCGCGCTCGGCCGCGAGGACCTGGCCCGTGAGGCGCTGTCCCGCCGCGCCGCGCTCCAGCAGCAGGTCACCGACCTGGAGACGCAGCACCAGACGCTGCAGGGCGAGGAGGAGAAGCTCACCCTCGCGGCCCAGCGCCTCCAGGCCAAGGTCGACGCCTTCCGCACCAAGAAGGAGACGATCAAGGCCACGTACACCGCGGCCCAGGCGCAGACCCGGATCGGGGAGGCCTTCTCCGGCATCTCCGAGGAGATGGGCGACGTCGGCATGGCCATCCAGCGGGCCGAGGACAAGACCGCGCAGCTCCAGGCGCGGGCCGGCGCGATCGACGAGCTGCTCGCCTCCGGTGCCCTGGACGACCAGTCGGGTCTGGCCAAGGACGACATCCAGAGCGAGCTGGACCGGCTCTCGGGTGGTACGGATGTGGAGCTGGAGCTGCAGCGCATGAAGGCGGAGCTGGCCGGCGGTTCCTCGTCGTCGCAGCAGGCGATCGAGGGCGGCCCGGGTCAGTCCCAGTCGTCGTCGCAGCCCCAGGACACACCCCGTTTCGACAAGCAGTGACCTACCGGGCCCACGCCTGAGGAGGGCGACATGATCGTACGGATCATGGGGGAGGGGCAGGTGAGGCTGGACGATGCCCGCCTCACCGAGCTGAACAGGCTGGACGACGAGTTGCTCGCCGAGATGCAGCGCGGCGACGACTCCGGTTTCCGCCGCACCCTGGGGGCACTCCTGGACGCGGTCCGCGCGGCCGGGTCCCCGCTCCCCGACGACTCCCTGGAGCCGTCGGAGCTCATCCTCCCGTCCCCGGACGCCACCCTCGAAGAGGTCCGGGAGATGCTCAGCGACGACGGCCTGATCCCGGGCTGACCGCGCCTCGTACGCCGGTGCCGGTCCCGGTGCCGGGTCCTGGTACCCGTGTCCGGCGCGGCCCGGGACAGCTAGAGGATGTGGCCGGAAGCACCCGTACCACCCGGTTCCGGGCGAGGCAGGTCGCCGTACCGTGGGCGGGGTGAGCACCCTGGAGCGTACGAGGGACTGGCTGCGGGCCCACCCCCTCGCCCTGGACGCCGCCCTCGCCACCGGCGTCCTCGCCTGTATGGCGGCCGGCTCCTTCGTCGACCCGCACGGCGAGAACGGCACGACCTGGAGCGCCCGCACCCCCGACGCCCTCAGCCTCGTCCTCATGGTGCTCGGCGCCGGCGCGCTCGTCTTCCGCCGCCGGGCCCCCATGAAGGTCCTCGCGGCGACCGGCGCCTTCTCCCTGGCCGAGCTGGTCACCGGCGACCCCAGGGCCCCGGTGGTCATGTCCGCCGTCGTCGCGCTCTACACCGTGGCCTCGACGACCGACCGTCCCACGACCTGGCGGGTCGGACTGGTCACCATGACCGTCCTGACCGCCGTCGCGATGCTCGCCGGGCCGCTGCCCTGGTACGCCCAGGAGAACCTCGGCATCTTCGCCTGGACCGGCATGGCCGCCGCCGCGGGTGACGCCGTCCGCAGCCGGCGCGCCTTCGTGCACGCCATCCGGGAGCGCGCCGAACGCGCCGAACGCACCCGCGAGGAGGAGGCGCGTCGCCGCGTCGCCGAGGAACGGCTGCGCATCGCCCGCGACCTGCACGACGTCGTCGCCCACCACATCGCGCTCGTCAACGTGCAGGCGGGCGTCGCCTCCCATGTCATGGACAAGCGGCCCGACCAGGCCAAGGAGGCCCTCGCCCACGTGCGGGAGGCCAGCCGGTCCGCGCTGAACGAGCTGCGCGCCACCGTGGGCCTGCTGCGCCAGACCGGCGACCCCGAGGCCCCCACCGAACCCGCCCCCGGACTGGCCCGGCTCGACGAACTCGCCGACACCTTCCGCAACGCGGGCCTGCCCGTGGAAGTGGCCCGTTCCGACCAGGGCAGCACGCTCCCCGCCGCCGTCGACCTCGCCGCGTACCGCGTGATCCAGGAGGCGCTGACCAACGTCCGCAAGCACGCGGGGCTGGCGGCGAAGGCCGAGGTCAGCGTCGTCCGCGTCGGGGACAACGTGGAGGTGACCGTCCTCGACAACGGGCCCGGCCAGGACATCGGCCCGCAGGAGGGCGGCGGCCACGGACTGCTCGGCATGCGGGAGCGGGCCACCGCGATCGGCGGGAGCTGCACGGCCGGTCCCCGCTACGGAGGCGGCTTCCGCGTCCATGCGATCCTTCCGGTCAAGAACCGCGCGCCTGCCCTGGGGGATCCCGTATGACCATCCGTGTCGTGCTCGCCGACGACCAGGCACTGCTGCGCAGCGCGTTCCGCGTGCTGGTCGACTCGGAGCCGGACATGGAGGTCGTCGGGGAGGCGTCCGACGGCGCCGAGGCGGTGGCGTTGACCCGTAGCGAGCGCGCCGACGTCGTGCTCATGGACATCCGCATGCCCGGCACGGACGGCCTCGCCGCCACCCGCCTCATCACCGCCGACGCGGGCCTCGCGCACGTCCGCGTCGTGATGCTGACGACGTTCGAGGTCGACGAGTACGTGGTGCAGTCGCTGCGGGCCGGCGCCTCCGGGTTCCTCGGCAAGGGCGCCGAACCCGACGAACTGCTCGCCGCCATCCGGATCGCGGCCGGCGGCGAGGCCCTGCTGTCCCCGGCGGCGACCAAGGGACTGATCGCCAAGTTCCTCGCCCAGCGCGACAGCGACGAGGACGGGCCCGGCCCGGCCGGCGCCGGCCGGCTCTCCGCACTCACGGGGCGCGAGCGCGAGGTCCTCGTCCAGGTCGCCGGAGGGCACTCCAACGACGAGATCGCCGAGCGCCTCGAAGTCAGCCCGCTCACGGTGAAGACGCACGTCAACCGGGCCATGGCCAAGCTCGGCGCCCGCGACCGGGCCCAACTGGTCGTGATCGCGTACGAGTCCGGTCTGGTACGTCCACGGGTGGACTGAGGTTCACCTGGGCGTACTGCGCCTGGAGTAGGTTCCGCGTAAGGAAATGGACCCAGGGGCTACGGATCGCCGCCCGTTCATGGCCCAGGGTGTGACGTGGGGTTCCCACGCTCCCCGCCTTCCGCTCGAACCACAGAAGAGAGACCCACCACCCATGTCCTGGCTGTCCAGATTCAGCCTCGCGCAGCGGGCCCTCATCGGGCTGATGTCGATCATCGCGCTCGCCTTCGGGGCGATAGCGATCCCCCAGCTCAAGCAGCAGCTGCTGCCCACCATCGAACTGCCCGTGGTGTCCGTGCTCGCGCCGTACCAGGGTGCCTCTCCGGACGTGGTCGAGAAGCAGGTCGTCGAGCCCATCGAGGACAACCTCGAAGGCGTCGACGGCATCACGGGTGTCACCTCCACCGCCGCCGAGGGCAACGCCGTGATCATGGCGTCCTTCGACTACGGCAACGACACCAAGCAGCTCGTCGCCGACGTCCAGCAGGCCGTGAACCGGGCCCGCGCCCAGCTCCCGGACAGCGTGGACCCGCAGGTCATCGCGGGTTCGACCGACGACATGCCGACCGTCGTCCTCGCCGTCACCTCCGCCAAGGACCAGCAGGCGCTCTCCGACCAGCTCGACCGCACCGTCGTCCCGTCCCTCGAGGACATCGACGGCGTCGGCCGGGTCACCGTCGCCGGTGTGCGGGACCTCCAGGTCACCGTCACGCCCGACGACAAGAAGATGGCGCGGGCCGGACTCAGCTCCACCGCCCTCGGCCAGGCCCTCCAGGCCGGCGGGGCGACCGTCCCGGCCGGCTCCTTCGACGAGGACGGCAGCAACCGCACCGTCCAGGTCGGCGGCGGCTTCACCTCGCTCGGGCAGATCCAGGACCTGATGGTCGCCGGTTCCCCGGGCAAGAAGCCGGTGCGCCTCGGCAGCGTCGCGACCGTGAAGCAGCAGCAGGCGCCGGCCGACTCCATCACGCGCACCGACGGCCGCCCGAGCCTCTCCGTCAGCGTCACCATGGACCACGACGGCAGCGCGGTCGCCATCTCCGACGCCGTCAAGGACAAGCTCCCCGGTCTGCGCAAGGACCTCGGCGCCGGCTCGGCGATCACCGTGGTCAGCGACCAGGGCCCGGCGGTCTCCAAGTCCATCCACGGCCTGACCACCGAGGGCGCCCTCGGCCTCCTCTTCGCGGTCCTGGTCATCCTGCTGTTCCTCGCGTCGGTCCGCTCGACGCTGGTCACCGCGGTGTCCATCCCGCTCTCCGTGGTGCTGGCACTGGTCGTCCTGTGGACCCGCGACCTGTCGCTCAACATGCTGACGCTCGGCGCGCTCACCATCGCGATCGGCCGGGTCGTGGACGACTCGATCGTCGTCCTGGAGAACATCAAGCGACACCTCTCCTACGGCGAGGAGCGCGAGCAGGCGATCCTCGCGGCGGTCCGCGAAGTGGCCGGAGCGGTCACCTCCTCGACCCTCACCACGGTCGCCGTCTTCCTGCCGATCGGCCTGACCGGCGGCATGGTCGGCGAACTGTTCGGCTCCTTCAGCATCACGGTCACGGCGGCGCTCCTCGCCTCCCTGCTCGTCTCGCTGACGGTCGTCCCGGTGCTCTCCTACTGGTTCCTGCGCGCGCCCAAGGGCACGCCCGCGGACGCCGAGGAGGCCCGGCTCAAGGCCGAGGAGAAGGAGGAGCGCAGCCGTCTGCAGCGCTTCTACGTCCCCGTCCTGCGCTTCGCGACGCGCCGCCGGCTCACCAGTGTGCTGATCGCGGCCGTCGTCCTCATCGGCACGTTCGGCATGGCGCCCCTGCTGAAGACGAACTTCTTCGACCAGGGCGAGCAGGAAGTCCTCACCGTCAAGCAGGAGTTGAAGCCCGGCACCAGCCTGGCCGCGACCGACGCGCAGGCGAAGAAGGTCGAGAAGCTCCTCGGCGGCATCAAGGGCGTCAAGAACTACCAGGTCACCATCGGCTCCTCCGGCTTCATGGCGGCCTTCGGCGGCGGCACGGACACCAACCAGGCGTCCTACCAGGTCATGCTGGACGACTCCGCGTCGTACGAGGACGTCCAGGACCGCATCGAGAAGGGGCTCGGCGCGCTCTCCGGCGTCGGCACCACCACGGTGTCCGCCGGTGACGGCTTCGGCAGCCAGGACCTCAGCGTCGTCGTGAAGGCGGCCGACGGGGACGTGCTGCGCGAGGCCGCGGGCAAGGTCCGTGACGAGGTCGCGAAGCTCGACGACGTCACCGACGTCACGAGCGACCTCGCGCAGAGCGTGCCGCGAATCTCGGTCAAGGCCAACTCCAAGGCGGCCGCGGCCGGTTTCAACGACGCCACGCTCGGCGCGGCCGTCGGCGAGGCGGTCCGCGGAACCACCAGCGGCAAGGCGATCCTGGACGACTCCGAGCGGGACGTCGTCATCCGGTCCGCCGAGCCGGCCACCACGCTCGCGGAGCTGCGCGGGCTGCGGCTCGGCGCGGTGAAGCTCGGTGACATCGCGGACGTGAAGCTGGTCGACGGGCCGGTCTCGATGACTCGGATCGACGGTCAGCGCGCGGCCACCATCACGGCCAAGCCGACCGGCGACAACACGGGCGCGGTCAGCGCGGACCTCAGCGCGAAGCTCGACAAGCTGAAGCTGCCCGCGGGCGCCACGGCGTCGATCGGCGGCGTCTCGTCGGACCAGGACGACGCGTTCGCGTCGCTGGGCCTCGCGATGCTGGCGGCGATCGCGATCGTCTTCATGCTGCTGGTGGCGACGTTCCGCTCGCTGATCCAGCCGCTGATCCTGCTCGTGTCGATCCCGTTCGCCTCGACCGGCGCGATCGGCCTGCTCGTCCTCACCGGCACCCCGATGGGCGTCCCGGCGATGATCGGCATGCTGATGCTCATCGGCATCGTGGTGACCAACGCGATCGTGCTGATCGACCTCATCAACCAGTACCGCGGGCAGGGGTACGGCGTGGTCGAGGCCGTCGTCGAGGGCGGCCGGCACCGGCTCCGTCCGATCCTGATGACGGCACTGGCGACGATCTTCGCCCTGCTGCCGATGGCGCTGGGCGTGACCGGCGAGGGCGGCTTCATCGCGCAGCCGCTCGCGGTGGTCGTGATCGGCGGTCTCATCACGTCGACGCTGCTGACCCTGCTGCTCGTCCCGACGCTCTACGCGATGGTCGAACTCCGCAAGGAGCGCCGCGCGAAGAAGAAGGCGGCGAAGCGGGCGGCGAAGTCCGGTGCGGACACCGCCGGCCACGGGGACGACGAGCAGGCCGACGAGAACGAGAACGAGAACAAGGACAAGGACGGGGACAAGTCCCCGGAGCCGGCCGGAGTCTGACCGGTTCACCACAAGGGCCCCCGTCCCGGCGTTCACATGGGCTCGATAAGGGCTCACCGTCGGGTCGTTGGCGATCCAGAACCGCCAGGGGTGGACGCCCCCGTCAC
>NZ_JBEZHO010000009.1:0-242978 GCF_040650615.1 Streptomyces sp. NPDC048643 | reverse complement strand
GAACGTGCCGTGCACCGGGGGGTCCAGCTGACCGGACTCCGAGCGCGGGAAGAACTCGTACCAGGAGCCGTACAGCGCCCGCTCCCGCTCCACCAGCAACGGCAACGGCTCGGACGTCGTCACCAGGTCGCGCAGCGGGAACCGGGCCAGCACCTCGTCCACCTCGGGGGTGAGCGCGGCGGCGAGCCGGGTGGCGACCGGACGGTCCGTGTCGCGCAGCGCGTCCACCGCGCCGAGCACCGTGTCCCGGGCCCGCTTGCCCTTCGTCCCCTTCGGGATGCCGGCCGCGGCCCGTTCGTACAGCCGCGCGCCCTCCTCCAGCACCAGCTCCGTGTCCTGACCGGCCGGGATCTTGATCCCCGCGTGGTGCCGCCAGGTGGTGACGGGGTCGCCCCACGCCTCCACCACGTACGTCCAGCGGCCCTCCCGGTCGGCGCTCACGCGGGCGCCCCAGCGGTCCGTGCCGGGAGCCAGCTCGCGCATCGGCGACCAGGGACCGGGGCGGCCCTCGGGGTCGTACAGGACGACGTTCGCGGCCACCGCGTCGTGGCCCTCGCGGAACACCGTGGCCGAGACCTCGAACTCCTCGCCGGCCACCGCCTTCGCGGGCCGGCGGCCGCCCAGCACCACCGGGTGGACGTCGAGGACGGGAATGCGCCCGACGGCCGTCACCGGAGCGAGCGGGGCGGACACGGGAGAGTCGCCCGCCCGGGTCGCGGGGACGGCGGACCTGCTCTTCTTCTTGGCCGCTGTGCCCGACCTCCGGGCCGGTGTGCCCGACGCGGAGTCGGCGGCCCCGCGTGGGGCGGACGCGCGGGCGGCGGAGGTGCGGGGGGCGGCGGTGCGGGGGGCGGACGCCGCCGGCACCGGGGCGACGGTGTCCGGGACCGCGGTGTCCGGGACGACGGGTGTGCCCACGCCGTCGGCGGTGGGACCGGTGGTCTCGGAGGCGGCGACGGGTTTCTCCTCGGTGCGGGGACGGGGCTCGGTCTTGCGCTTTCGGGGCTTCTCGGAGGTGGTCGTCGGGGGTGGCGACGAGTGGTGCGTGGCGGGCATGACCGCTCCTGTCCGCGTCAACGTGGGTGGGCGGATGGGGGTGTGGGGAGGTGGACCTACGAGGTGTACCGGAGGAGCCTTCCCACCCTATGCGGGTGAGCATTCCGGCACTTTGTTAACTACTCACGCGTATGTCTACACACAAGACCGGCCTCGTCCCGGGCAGGCGAGGCCGGAGCGGTGTGGCCGAATCACCCTGGTTGTACCAGCATCCCGCCGCCGTCACCCGACGTTCAGCAGTTTGTTCGGTGAACCGGGGCCGACACCTGACAACTTCCCCGGAACGGCCTGTTTCATCAGGGCCTTCGCGACCTGTGCCGGAGCGGCCCGCGGATGGCCGGACAGATACAGGGCGGCAGCGCCCGCGACATGCGGGCTCGCCATCGAGGTGCCGGAATAGGCCACTTTCCCCGTGTCGCTCGTGTACGAAGCTGACGTGATTGCCACCCCCGGCGCGAACAGGTCCACCGCGGGACCGGTGTTGGAGAACCTCGCCCGCGCGTCGGTCCGGTCGCTCGCGCCGACGGTGAGGGCCTGGGCGACCCGCGCGGGGGAGTAGCGCGCGGCCGGCCGGCCGTCGTTGCCCGCCGCGACCGTGTACGTCACGCCGGAGGCGATGGAGGCGCGGACGGCCGCGTCCAACTGGGCGTTGCCGTACCCGTCGAGGCTGAGGTTGGCCACGGCCGGCTTCCGGGCGTGCCGGGTGACCCAGTCGATCCCGGCGATGACCTGGGCGGTGGTGCCGGCTCCCCGGTCGTCCAGGACACGGACGGCGACGACCCTCGCCCTCTTGGCGACGCCGTACCGACGGCCGGCGACGGTCGCGGCCACATGGGTGCCGTGGCCGTTGCCGTCACGCGCCGTCCGGTCGTTGTCCACGAAGTCCCAGCCGTAGCTCGCCCGGCCGCCGAAGTCCCGGTGGGTGACCCGGACGCCGGTGTCGATGACGTACGCCGTCACACCCGCGCCCGCCGCCCCGGGGGCCGTGTACCGCCCGTCGAGCGGCCGGTTCCGCTGGTCGATCCGGTCCAGGCCCCACGAGGGCGGGTCCTTCCGTGCGGCTTCGAGGGCCACCCGGGTGTCCTGGACGACCGAGGCCACCCGGGGATCGGCGGCGAGCCGCCGGGCCCGTCTCTCGTCGAAGCGTACGGCGAAGCCGTTGAGCGCCGTGCCGTAGGTGTGGCTGATTCTCGCACCGTATGTCTCGGCGATGTCCGCGCCCTCCGCCGACGGAGCGCGTGTACTCCCCGTGAGCGTCACGATGTAGCTGCCGCTGACGGAGCCGGGATCCCCCGCTCCGAGGATCCGCCCCTCGGCGAATGCCCGATCCGGTGGGGCGATGGCCGAAAGCACCGCGGCCGTCGTGACCGCGGTGAGACCCGCCCCCCAGCGCAGACGCCACTTCCTCGTCCGTGCCATGACTGCTGTTCCCCTCCCTCACGTCGACGTACGCGGTCCGGGGCCGTCCTCGCGGACAGGGCCCGGCCGTACGTCACCTGGCGAGCCTCTCCCGACGGGGCGAAGCACCACAAGGCCGCCCAGGAGGGCGGAATCGGCCATACCGAACATGGCGGCCCCGTGAAGGTTGCGGCGAGTTTCCGCCGATGTCACACAGTCGGACGGATCCGGGGGCGTGCCGCGATGCGCCGTGTCGCGAAGGCACCCCCGCCGCTACCGTCGTGGGTGACGAAGGCCGCACAACGCCGTGCGGTCCTCTGCCGCGTACGTCCTCCGTGAAGGTGGAATCCGTGAAGGCGATCCGCAGATTCACCGTCCGACCAGTACTCCCCGAAACCCTTCACCCCCTCAGTGACCTGGCACGCAACCTTCGCTGGTCCTGGCATGCCGAGACCCGTGACTTCTTCCAGTCCGTCGACCCGGAGCGCTGGGCAGCCTCCGACGGCGACCCCGTACGACTGCTGGGCAGCGTGTCGGCCGCCCGGCTCACGGAGCTCACCGAGGACAGCCGCTTCCTGCGCCGCCTCGCCGAGGTCTCCGAGGACCTGCGGGACTACATGACCGGCGACCGCTGGTACCAGACACAGACCTCCGACCTGCCCGCCGCCGTCGGCTACTTCTCGCCCGAGTTCGGCATCACCGCGGCGCTTCCGCAGTACTCGGGCGGCCTCGGCATCCTCGCGGGCGACCATCTCAAGGCGGCCAGCGACCTGGGCGTGCCGCTCATCGGCGTGGGCCTGCTCTACCGGCACGGCTACTTCCGCCAGTCCCTGTCCCGCGAGGGCTGGCAGCAGGAGCAGTATCCGGTCCTGGACCCCAACGAACTGCCCGTCGTCCCGCTGCGCGAGGAGGACGGCACCACCGCCCAGGTCTCCCTCGCCCTGCCCGGCGGCCGCGCACTGCACGCCCGGATCTGGCTCGCCCAGGTCGGTCGCGTCCCGCTGCTCATGCTCGACTCCGACGTCGAGGAGAACGACCTCGGCGAACGCGGTGTCACCGACCGGCTGTACGGCGGCGGCAGCGAGCACCGGCTCCTCCAGGAGATGCTCCTCGGCATAGGAGGGGTGCGTGCGGTCCGGACGTACTGCCGGCTGACCGGGCACGCGCCGCCCGAGGTGTTCCACACGAACGAGGGCCACGCGGGCTTCCTCGGTCTGGAACGGATCGCCGAACTCGGCGACGCCGGGCTGGACTTCGCCTCCGCCCTGGAGGCGGTCCGGGCCGGCACGGTCTTCACCACCCACACCCCGGTCCCCGCGGGCATCGACCGCTTCGACCGCGAGCTGGTCGCCCGGCACTTCGGCGCCGACGCGGAACTCCCGCGCATCGACGTGGAGCGGATCCTCGCCCTCGGCATGGAGACCTACCCCGGCGGTGAGCCGAACCTGTTCAACATGGCCGTGATGGGCCTGCGCCTCGGCCAGCGCGCCAACGGGGTCTCCCTGCTGCACGGCCAGGTCAGCCGGGAGATGTTCTCCGGACTCTGGCCCGGCTTCGACGCCGAGGAGGTGCCGATCACCTCCGTCACCAACGGTGTGCACGCGCCGACCTGGGTGGCCCCCGAGGTCTTCCGGCTCGGCGCCCGGCAGATCGGCGCGCAGCGCACCGAGGACGCCCTGACCGTCGGTGGCTCGGACCGGTGGGACGCGGTCGCCGAGATCGCCGACCAGGAGATCTGGGACCTGCGCCGGGTACTGCGGGAGCAACTGGTGCAGGAGGTGCGCGAGCGGCTCAGGGCGTCCTGGCGCCAGCGCGGTGCCGGTACCGCGGAACTCGGCTGGATCGACGGGGTGCTGGACCCCGACGTCCTCACCATCGGCTTCGCGCGCCGCGTCCCCTCGTACAAACGTCTGACGCTCATGCTGCGCGACCGGGACCGGCTCATGGACCTGCTGCTGCACTCCGAGCGGCCCGTCCAGATCGTCGTCGCCGGCAAGGCGCACCCCGCCGACGACGGCGGTAAGCGGCTGATCCAGGAGCTGGTCCGGTTCGCCGACGACCCCCGGGTGCGGCACCGGATCGTGTTCCTGCCCGACTACGGCATGGCGATGGCGCAGAAGCTCTACCCGGGCTGCGACATCTGGCTCAACAACCCGCTGCGTCCGCTGGAGGCGTGCGGCACGAGCGGGATGAAGGCGGCGCTCAACGGCTGTCTCAACCTCTCGGTCCTGGACGGCTGGTGGGACGAGTGGTTCCGGCCCGACTTCGGCTGGGCGATCCCCACCGCGGACGGCACGGCGACCGACGACGACCGCCGTGACGAGCTGGAGGCCAACGCGCTGTACGAGCTGCTCGAACAGCGGGTCGCTCCCCGGTTCTACGACCGCGGTCAGCACGGCCTGCCCGACCGGTGGATCGAGATGGTCCGCCAGACGCTGACCCACCTCGGCCCGAAGGTGCTGGCCGGCCGGATGGTCCGTGAGTACGTGGAGCGCCTGTACGCCCCCGCGGCGCACGCCCACCGTTCGCTCACCGCCGACACGGCACGCGAACTCGCCGGCTGGAAGGCCCGGGTCCGCGCCGCCTGGCCGCAGGTGAGCGTCGACCACCTGGAGGCGACCTCGGCCACCACGACCGCGGAACTGGGCGCCAGCCTGTCGCTGCGCGTCCGCGTCGGTCTCGGCGATCTCGCCCCGGACGACGTGGAGGTCCAGGCCGTCGCGGGCCGCGTCGGCACGGACGACCGGATCGCGGACGCGGTGTGTGTGCCGCTGAAGCCGGCCGGCGGCTCCGACCTGGAGGGGCGCTGGGTGTACGAGGGCCCGCTGTCCCTCGACCGCACCGGCCCGTTCGGCTACACCGTCCGCATCCTGCCGGCCCACCGGCTGCTGGCCTCCGGTGCGGAACTGGGTCTGGTGGCCGTCCCGTCGGAGGAACCGGGCGAGGGCGCGGGGCTGCTCATGCGCTGACCCGGGGCACCACGGAGCCCGCCGGGCCGACGGCCGCCGGGGCCGGACCGCACACCGCGGTCCGGCCCCGGCGGACCGCTTCCGACCGGGGGCGGGGGGCGGGGTTCAGCTGTCGAGCCCCGCGCACAGCCGGCGCAGCACCGTTCCGCAGCGCTGCGCGTAGGCGTGCTGCAGGCCCCGGGTCGCGGCTCCGCCCGCCCGGGCGTACCACTTGACCGCGCGGCTGAACGCCGTGACCGTCAGCCAGACGGTGCCGTCGCCGGTGCGGGAGACCACGAAGGCCTCCTCGCCGCATTCGGGATGGCCGGTGAGCGTGCCGTAGGCCCAGGCGGTGCGCCGGGGTTCCTCGGCCGTCCAGACCACGCGGCAGGGGGCCTTGATCGGGCCGATGGCGACCGTGACGTCCACGCCGGGTGCCGCCCTGTCGGCGTCGGAGACCATGCCGACGCCCATGGTGCGGTGCATCTCCCAGGTCATCAGGGCCTCGGAGGCGCGCCGGAAGACGGCCTCGCCCTCGCCGATCCGGGAGCGGACGTGCATGCGGTGGAAGCCCGGGGGGCAGCGGTCCTCGCGGGTCGCGCCCACGTCCTCGTACGTGTAGGGCATGGGGGCAAGAGTAAGGCGGCACCCGGGGGAGTCCTCGCCCCGGGTGCCGCCTCGTTCGATCTACCGGTCCGCTAGTTGACGTTCACGGCGGACCAGGCGGCCGCGACCGTCTTGTACTCCGTGCTGGTGGAGCCGTAGAGGGCCGACGCCGCGGAGAGCGTGGCCGTGCGGGCGGCCGCGTACTTGGTCGTCGACGTCATGTACGTCGTCAGCGCCTTGTACCAGATCTGCAGCGCCTTGGCCCGGCCGATGCCGGTGACCGTGGTGCCGTTGGACGTCGGGGAGTTGTAGCTGACCCCGTTGATCGTCTTGGCGCCGCTGCCCTCCGAGAGGAGGTAGAAGAAGTGGTTCGCGACACCCGACGAGTAGTGCACGTCGAGGTTGCCGACGGTGGAGGACCAGGAGTCCTTCGAGCCGCCGTCCTTGCTGGGCTTGTCCATGTAGCGCAGCGGCGTGCCGTCGCCGTTGATGTTGATCTTCTCGCCGATGAGGTAGTCGCCCACGTCGGAGGAGTTCGCCGCGTAGAACTCGACGCCCGTTCCGAAGATGTCGGAGGTCGCCTCGTTCAGGCCGCCGGACTCGCCCGAGTAGTTCAGGCCCGCGGTGTTGGAGGTGACACCGTGGCTCATCTCGTGGCCGGCCACGTCCAGCGAGGTCAGCGGGTGCGTGTTGCTCGACCCGTCGCCGTACGTCATGCAGAAGCAGCTGTCGTCCCAGAACGCGTTCACGTACGAGTTGCCGTAGTGCACGCGGGAGTAGGCGCCGACCCCGTTGTTCTTGATGCCGTTGCGGCCGAACGTGTTCTTGTAGAAGTCCCACGTCTCCTGGGCGCCGTAGGCGGCGTCCGCGGCGGCGGTCTGGTCCGTGCTGGAGCTGGACGCGGCGCCGGTGCCCCACACGTCGTCGGCGTCGGTGAACAGCGTGCCGGTGCCCGACGTGCCGTGCTTGAGGTTGTAGGTCTTGTGGCCGCCGCGCGTGCCGTCCGTCAGGTTGTACGTCGAACCCGACTTGGTGGTGCTGAGCGTGACCGTGCCCGAGTAGAGGCTCTTGCCGGTGCCGGTCTCGATGCCCTGGTACTCGTAGAGCTTCTTGCCGGTGGCGGCGTCGGTGATGACGTGCAGCTCGTTCGGGGTGCCGTCGTCCTGGAGGCCGCCGACGACGGTCTCGTAGGCGAGGGTCGGCTTGCCCGTGGCGGCCCAGATCACCTTGCGGGGTGCCTGGTCGGCCGCGGTCTTGTCCGAGCCGGCGTCCTTGGCGGCGGTGAGCGCCTGCTTCTCGGCCTTGGCGGTGGTGACCGCCGCCTTGAGCGAGGAGACCTTGATGGCCGCCTTCGTCGCCTTGGTGACGCCTTCGGTCTTCCCCGCCTTGGTCTCGTGCACGACGAGGTCGCCGCCGAGGACCGGAAGTCCGTTGTACGTGCGCTCGTACCGCGTGTGGACCGTGCCGTCGGCGTCCTTGACGACGTCTCTGACGACCAGCTTCTCCTTGGCGCCGAGACCTATCTCCTGGGCGGTCTCCGCCGTGGCGGCGTCGGCCTTCTGGATGAGCGCGGTGCGTGCGGAGGAGGAGAGCTGGACGGGCGAGCCGGCGAGGGGGGTGGTCTTGCCGGTGGGAAGCGCCGCGGTCTGGGCGGCGGCACCGGTGGTCATACCGGTGGCGAGCAGGGCTCCGGCGGCGACAGCGGTGGCGATGGCCAGAGTTGTGCGCTTGTGACGCGCGTAGAGGGGGGTCACGCAAGCTCCTTCTCGTGGGGGCGTCCGGACGGCTTGGGGATGCCGGGCGGACGATTGTGAAGTTGCGGTGCGGGTGAGCCGTGCGGTGGAAGCGTGCCACTTGGGGCGCGTACATGTCATGAGGGCCTAAAGACCTTGGCCGAAAATCGTCGATCAGGTGAACAGTGAGGGGGTACCCGTGCCGCTCCAACTCCCTTCAAGGGACGGTCAAAGCAAACTCCCGCACGCGTAAAAGAGGGCGCCGCCCCGGGGAGTCGAACCTCCGGGGCGGCGTCCTGTCTCGTGGGGTTCCGCGCGCTCGGCGCGGACCTCCGGGTCGGTCTACGGGAAGGTGATCTTCCAGCTGTTGATGTAGCCGGTGTCCTGGGCCGCCTGGTCCTGGACCTTCAACTTCCAGGTCCCGTTGGCTACTTCGGAGGACGCGTTGACCGTGTAGGTCGCGTTCACGTTGTCCGCCGAGTCGGACGAGCTGAAGTTCTTCAGGCGGTACGTGGAGCCGTCCGGGGCGACCAGATCGACCACCAGGTCACCGCGCCAGGTGTGCACGATGTCCACCGCGACCGCGAGGTTCGAGGGGGCGTTGCCGGTCCGGCCGCTGACCGTGATCGACGACGTCACCGCGGCGCCGTTGTCCGGAATCGATACGTCGGCCGTGTTCTCGAACGACGTGCCGCCACCGCCGCCACCGCCGGGACGCGCCCCGACGGCCACTGCCGCCCAGGCGTTGGCCACCGCCGTGTACTCGGCGCTGGTCGTGCCGTACAGCTCACCCGCCGCCGCGAGCGTGCCGGTGCGGGCCGCCGCGTAGTTGGTGGTCGAGGTGAACTTGGTGGTGAGCGCGCGGTACCAGATCTGCAGCGCCTTGTCGCGGCCGATGCCGGTGACCGGAAGCCCGTCGGACGTGGGCGAGTTGTAGCTGACGCCGTTGATGACCTTGGCGCCGCTGCCCTCGCTCAGCAGGTAGAAGAAGTGGTTGGCGATGCCCGACGAGTAGTGCACGTCGAGGTTGCCGACACCCGAGTACCAGGAGTCCTTGGAGCCGCCGTCCTTGCTGGGCTTGTCCATGTAGCGCAGCGGGGTGCCGTCGCCGTTGATGTCGATCTTCTCGCCGATGAGGTAGTCGCCCACGTCGGTCGAGTTGTTGGCGTAGAACTCGACGCCCGTTCCGAAGATGTCGGAGGTCGCCTCGTTCAGGCCGCCGGACTCGCCCGAGTAGTTCAGGCCCGCGGTGTTGGAGGTGACACCGTGGCTCATCTCGTGACCCGCGACGTCCAGCGCGGTGAGCGGGTCGGCGTTGCCGGAGCCGTCGCCGTAGGTCATGCAGAAGCAGCTGTCGTCCCAGAACGCGTTCACGTACGAGTTGCCGTAGTGCGCCCGGGAGTAGGCGCCCACGCCGTTGTTCTTGATGCCGTTGCGGCCGAACGTGTTCTTGTAGAAGTCCCACGTCTCGGCGGCGCCGTAGTGCGCGTCGGCGCCGGCCGTCGCCGCGTTCGACGTGGTGCCGTTGCCCCAGGTGTCGCTCGTCTGCGAGAAGAGCGTGCCGGTGCCCGATGTGCCGTGGTTCAGGTTGTACGTCTTGTGGCCGCCGCGCGCGCCGTCGGTCAGCGTGTAGTTGGAGCCCGACTGCGTGGTGGTCAGGGTCACCTGGCCGCTGTACTGGGTGTTGCCGATACCGGTCTTGACGCCCTGCCACTCGTAGAGCTTCTTGCCGGTGGCGGCGTCGGTGATGACGTGCAGCTCGTTCGGGGTGCCGTCGTCCTGGAGGCCGCCGACGACGGTCTCGTAGGCGAGCGTCGGCTTGCCGCTCGCCGCCCAGATCACCTTGCGGGGCGCGCGGTCGGCGGCCGTGCTCTTGGAGCCGGCGGCCTTGGCGGCGGACAGTGCCTGCTTCTCCGCCGTCGCGGCGGCGACGGCGGGCTTGAGCGTGGCGACCTTGAGGGAGGCCTTCGTCGCCCTGTAGACGTGCCCGGTCTTCCCGGACTTCGCCGTGTCGACGACCAGGTCGCCGCCGAGGACCGGCAGCCCCTCGTACGTCCGCTCGTAGCGGGTGTGGACGGTCCCGTCGTGGTCCTTGATGACGTCGCGGGCGACGAGGCTCTCGTCGGCGCCGAGTCCCAGGTCCTTGGCGGTGGCCGCCTTGGCGGTGTTGGCGTCGCGTATCAGCTCGGCGCGCTGCGAGGCGGTGAGCTTCATGGCGACGGCACCGGGGTTGATCTTGCCGGCCCGGGGT
This sequence comes from Streptomyces sp. NPDC048643, assembly GCF_040650615.1. NCBI lineage: Bacteria > Bacillati > Actinomycetota > Actinomycetes > Kitasatosporales > Streptomycetaceae > Streptomyces > Streptomyces sp. NPDC048643. The sequence continues at coordinate 232,986 of NZ_JBEZHO010000009.1, read as the reverse complement.
GCCTGCTCGGGGGCGGCGTTCGCGGCGCCCGACTGGACGGCCGCGGCCAACAGGGCGGTGACGCCGACGAGGGCGACACCGGCGACGCGGCGCTTGGTGGTGTGGGAGGTGCGTCTGTGGGAGGAGCTGCTACTCAACACTGACTCCTTCTGCGTGGCCGCGGGTCGCGCGGCCAGGGGAGACCGGACGAAGGAAGACCCGTCCGGGCAGAACTGGGCTTTACGCGGAACCAGGTGCAATGGGGTCGTGCGGGCGCGTCACAGCTGATGGAGCTGTGGGGTTGCTGTGAAGCAGCCGTGGGAAGAGTGGCAGGAGATGACGCTTTCTGTCAGGACCGCGTCAGCACTTTGGCCGGAAACGGTTCGTTGTCCGGTTCGTCATGTTCGGTATACGGACTGTCCGTCGGGCCGTGCGACGGACTTTCGTCCCGCGTGACGCGGAGTTCACGCGCCCGTACGCCGCACGTGATCCCGTCACTGACCGGCGGCAGGCCGCCCGTCCCCGTGCCACGAGTGCCACAGCGCCGCGTACGCCCCCTCGGCCGCCACCAGTTCGGCGTGCGTGCCCAGTTCGGTCAGGCGGCCGTCCTCCATCACCGCCACCCGGTCGGCGTCGTGCGCGGTGTGCAGCCGGTGCGCGATGGCGATCACGGTCCTGCCCTCCAGCACGGCGGCCAGCGCACGCTCCGTGTGCCGCGCCGTCGCCGGGTCGAGCAGCGCCGTCGCCTCGTCGAGGATCAGGGTGTGCGGGTCGGCGAGAACCACGCGGGCCAGGGCCAGTTGCTGCGCCCGCGAACCGTCCACCGGGACCGCCTCGGGGCCCAGCTCCGTGTCCAGCCCGTCCGGCAGCTCCGCGGCCCAGTCGTCGGCGCCGACCGCGGTGAGCGCAGCCCACAACTCACCGTCCCCGGCCGCCGGTTCGGCGATCAGCAGGTTGTCCCGGACCGTACCCAGGAACACGTGGTGCTCCTGGGTGACGAGGACGACCTGCCGGCGCAACTGCTCCGGGTCGAGAGCCACGACCGGCACCCCGCCGACCGTCACCGTCCCGCTGCCCGGCGCGTCCACGCCCGCCAGCAGCCGGCTCAGCGTGGACTTCCCCGCACCCGAGGGACCCACCACGGCCAGCCGCTCCCCGGGCCGCACCGTCAGGTCGACCCCGCGCAGTACCTCGCCCCCGCGCTCGTACGCGTACCGCACACCGGCGACATCGATCCGGTCGTCCGCCGGTGCCGGCACTCCCGCCCGCACAGCGCGCGGAGCACCCGCGAGCCCCTCCACCCGGGCGAACGAGGCACCGCTGCTCTGCAGTTGCTCGACCTGGTTGAGCATCGTGTCGAGCGGCTCGACGAGTTGGCGCAGATACAGCGTCGCGGCGACCACCGTCCCGAGGCTCAGGACACCCCGGGCGTGCAGCGCGCCGCCCACCAGCAGTACGGCGACCACCGGCAGGACGTACGAGATCTCCACCGCCGGGAAGAACACGCTGCGCAGGAACAGCGTCCGCATCCGGCTGCGGCGCGACTCCTCCAGGGCGTCCCGGCCCGCCCGGACCCGGCGCTCTCCGAGCCCGAACGCCTCCACCGTGCGGGCGCCGGACGCCGTGGCCACGAGGATCTCCGCGACCTGCGAGGTGGCCGCGCCCTCGGCGAGGTAGGCGGTCCGCGCCCGGCGCAGGTACCAGCGCAGCGCCGCCCAGATGCCGGCGAGACCCAGCACCGCGCAGCCGCCGAGCAGCGGGTCGATGGCGAACACGGCGACCAGGATGAACAGCGACTGCGCGCCGGAGATCAGCAGTTGGGGGAGCGCGTCGCGCAGCGTGTTGCCCACCAGGGTCACGTCGGCGGTGCCACGCGCCGTCAGATCGCCGGTGCCCGCCCGCTCCACGACCGAGGCGGGCAGGGTCAGCGTCCGCTCCACGAACTCCTCCCGCACCCGCGCGAGCGTCCGCTCCCCGAACCGGTAGCCGGCGAGGCGGGCCCAGCGGGCCAGCAGCAGTTGGGCGACCGCGGCCGCGAGGATGACGAGCGCCGGGCCGTCCACCACCTCCACGCCGCCGCCCCGCCGCACGTCGTCGATGATCCGGCCGAGCAGCCAGGGCCCGACCAGTCCGGCCGCGGCGGCCAGCGCGTTCAGCGCGAGGACGGCCGCGAAGACCCGGCCGTCCGCGCGGATCAGCCGGACCGTGGCCCGGCGCACCTCGGCCCGTCCGGCGACGGGCAGGTGGGTGCTCATCGAACGGCTCCCTCGGTCTCGCCGGCCACCGGGCGTGCGGTACCGGCCGCCGTCGCGCGCTGCTCCCGTACGCCGCGGGTCCGTCCTGCGGCCGCGTGCGCCTCCACGGCATCCACCCGGCCGCCGGCCGCTTCCGATCCGCCGTCGGCCGCCAGGTCGCGGGCCACCAACGCCCGGTATCCCGGCTCCGAGCCGAGGAGTTCGCGATGGGTCCCGGTGGCGGCCACCTTGCCGTCGACCAGGAAACAGACGGTGTCCGCGTGGTCCAGCACGAGCGGCGAGGTACTGGTCACCACCGTCGTACGGTCGGTGCGCTCGGCCCGCAGCCGCCCCGCGACGGCCGCCTCCGTGTGCGCGTCGAGCGCCGAGGTCGGTTCCACGGCGAGGAGCACCTCCGGGTCGGCGAGCAGGGCCCGCACCAGCCGGACCCGCTGCCGCTGGCCGCCGGACAGGCTGCGGCCCCCCGCGTCGACGGCCGAGCCGAGACCGTCCGGCAGCCCGAGGACGATGTCGTCGGCGGCGGCCGCGCGCACCGCCCGCGCGATCACCTCGTCGGCGTGGTCCCGCCGCCCGCCGACCAGTTCGCGCAGCGTGCCCGCGAACAGGTCGGCCTCGTTGTCCGCCACCAGGATCCGCTCCCGCACCTGCTCCAGAGCGACCTCGTCCAGCCGGACACCGCCCCAGGTCACGTCCGACGGCGCGTACCGCCCGAGCCGGTCCAGCACCGCCTCCGACTCCGCGGGCCGCGCCCCGACCAGGACCGTCAGCCGTCCCGGGACGATCCGGACCCCGGACGCGGGATCGTGCAGCACGGCCGGGGACCCCGGGGCGTCCAGCGCGTCCGCGGGAGCGCGGTCGGGCTCCAGGGACAGGAACCGAACGACGCGCCGCGCGGCGACCACGCCCCGCGACAGCTGGTAGCCGGCCTCGATGAAGAAGTACACCGGCAGGACCAGCACCGCGACATAGCCGTACACGGACACCAGCTCGCCGATGCTGATGGCGCCCTGCGCGGCGAGCCGGGCCGCGAGCCAGGTCACCACGGCCAGGAACAGGGACGGCAGCCCGAGGCCCAGCGCCTGGATCCAGCTCGTCACCGCGCCGACGCGGTAGCCCTGGTCGCGCAGACGCCGCGCGTCGCGTCGGAACGCGTCCGCGAACAGCCCCTTCCCGCCCAGCCCGTTGAGAACGCGCAGACCGCCCGCCAGATCGCCGATCCGCGCCGTCAGCACGGCCTGCCGCTCCCGGTAGTCCGTCTCCGTCCCCTGGAGCCGGCCCATCAGCGGTCCGACCAGCAGCGCGATCAGCGGCACCCCGAGCAGGATCGCCACCGACAGCGTCACCGACACCGACAGCAGCAGCGCGGCCACCACCCCGTAGGTCACGACCGAGGCGATACCGGGCCCGACGACCGTCAGCGACGTACCGATCGTCTGCACGTCACCCACACCGATCGTCACGACCTCACCGGCCCCGACCTGCCGCGGCAGCGCCGCCCCGAGCCGGACCGCGTGGTCGACGACGACCTTGACCGTCCGGAAGTTGCCGTCCATCCGGACCTGGGTCATCGTGCGGTGCCGGACGACACCCAGCCACGCGTTGAACACCCCGGCGCCCAGCACCGCCGCCGTCCAGCCGACCAGCGCCGTGCCGTCACCCGGCTCCAGACCGTCGTCGATCGCCCGCGACAGCAGATACGGCGTCAGGGCCAGGAGCCCCATCCACACCGTCGCGATCACCGCGCCGGTGGCCGAGCGGCCCGCCTGCCGGCCGACCAGCCACCACAGGTACCGCCAGCCGCCCCGCCGGTCCGGCGTCCCCGGATCCGCGTACGCGTCGATCATCCGTCCCCCTTCGCCCGTCGGTCCGCCGTCATACGAGGCTGTCGCGCCACGCCCGGTGCAGATCGGCGAACCGGCCGGTGCCCGCGACGAGTTCGGCGGGCGATCCGTCCTCGACGATCCGCCCGTGCTCCATCACCAGCACCCGGTCGGCGATCGCCACCGTCGACAGCCGGTGCGCGACGACCACGGCCGTGCGGCCCCGCAGCACCGTCGACATGGCGCGCTGCACCGCCCGTTCACCCGGCACGTCCAGCGAACTGGTCGCCTCGTCGAGGATCAGCACCGCCGGGTCGGCGAGCAACGCCCGTGCGAAGGCGACCAGTTGGCGCTGACCGGCGGAGATCCGACCGCCCCGCTTGCGGACGTCCGTGTCGTAGCCGTCGGGCAGCTCGCTGATGAACTCGTGCGCCCCGATGGCCTTCGCCGCCTGCTCGATCTCCTCGCGGGACGCCTCGGGGCGCCCGATCGCGATGTTCTCGGCGACCGTGCCCGAGAAGAGGAAGGCCTCCTGGGTCACCATCACCACCCCGCGCCGCAGCTCGGGCACCGACAGCTCGCGCAGGTCGACGCCGTCGAGCAGGACGCGCCCCTCGGACGGGTCGTAGAACCGGGCCAGCAGCTTCGCCAGCGTCGACTTGCCCGCGCCGGTCGAGCCGACCACGGCCACCGTCTGTCCCGCGGGCAGGGCCAGCGAGAAGGTCGGCAGGACCTCCCCGCCGGTGCGGTACGCGAAGCGGACCTCGTCGAAGACGACCTCGCGGCCCGGGTGTTCGGAGGCGAGCGCGGGCAGCGGGCGCGGCGCGGACGGCTCCGGAACCGTCGGCGTCTGGGCCAGCAGACCGGCGATCTTCTCCAGCGAGGCGGCCGCCGACTGGTAGGAGTTCAGGAACATGCCCAGGCGGTCGATGGGGTCGTACAGCCGGCGCAGATAGAGGACCGCCGCGGCGAGCACGCCGAGCGCCAGCGAACCCGACGCCACCCGGTACGCGCCCCACAGCACGATGCCCGCGACCGCCGTGTTGGCGACGAGACGGGAGCCGACGACATAGCGGGCCATCTCCAGCAGGGCGTCGCCGTTCGTCTTCTCGTGCCGTTCGTTGAGCACCCGGAAGGCGTCGTCGTTGGCCGCCTCGCGGCGGAACGCGCGGACCGGCCGGATGCCGTTCATCGTCTCCGCGAACTTCACGATCACCGAGGCGATCGCCGTCGACCGGACGGCGAAGATCCTGCCCGCCCGACGCTGGTAGCGGCGGATGAGCAGGTACAGCGGGACGAAGGAGGCCACCGCGACCGCGCCGAGGCCCGCGTCCAGCCAGAGCAGCATCGCCGAGATGTAGACGAACGACAGGATGACCGTGACGAGTTCCTGGAGCCCCTCGCTGAGCAGTTCGCGCAGCGACTCGACGTCCGTCGTGGAGCGCGAGATCAGCCGGCCCGAGGTGTAGCGCTCGTGGAAGTCGACGCTGAGCGCCTGGGCGTGCCGGAAGATCCGGCCGCGCAGATCGAGCAGCACGTCCTGGTTGACCCGGGCCGAGGCGATGATGAACGCCCACTGGAGTCCGCCGGAGAGCGCCGAACACAGCAGATAGGCGACGCCGACGGCGATCAGCGGCCCGTGGTCGTCGTGCCGGAACGCCGGGACGGCGCGGTCGATGGCGTACGCGACGAGCAGCGGCCCGGCCTGCACCGCAGCCTGCTGGAGCAGCAGCAGAACGGTCGTCACGACCACCCGGGCCCGTAGCGGCACGAGCAGCGACCGCAGCAGGGCCGCCGTCGCACCCGGGGGAGTGGGCAGCGTGTCGCGGTCGAAGGGGTCCTGGTGCGGCTCGGTCCGCCGGTCCGCCCGTACCGCGAGCCGTCCTTCGCCCGGGTCCTCACCCGGGGCTCCGTCCGGTTCCCGGTCCGGAGCGGTGGTCGTGGGCGCCGCGGTCATCGGTCGTCCTCCTCTGCGCCCGACATCAGGTGGGCGTACTCGGCGTTCGTGCGCAGCAGTTCGTGATGGGTGCCGACCGCGGTGATCCGGCCGCCGGAGAGCAGCGCGACGCGGTCGGCCAGCAGGACCGTGGACGGGCGGTGCGCCACGATCAGTGCGGTCGTCTCCGCCAGCACCCGGCGCAGGGCGGCCTCGACGGCCGCCTCCGTGTGCACGTCCAGGGCCGACAGCGGGTCGTCGAGGACCAGGAAGCGGGGTCGTCCGACCACCGCCCGCGCCAGCGCGAGGCGTTGGCGCTGGCCGCCGGAGAGGCTGAGGCCCTGCTCGCCGACCTGCGTCGCGGTGCCCTGGGGCAGCGCGTGGGCGAAGTCGGCCTGGGCGACGGCCAGGGCGCGGTCCAGCTCGTCCCGGCCGGCGGTTGCCTCGGCGCCCATGAGGACGTTCTCGCCGACGGTGGCCGAGAAGAGGGTGGGCTCCTCGAAGGCGACGGCGACGAGTTCGCGCAGCTCCTCGCGGGGCATGGCCGTGATGTCCCGGCCGTCCAGGGTGATCCGTCCCGAGGTCACCTCGTGCAGCCGGGGGACGAGTGCGGTCAGCGTGGTCTTGCCGGTTCCGGTCGCCCCGACCAGCGCCATGCTCTCGCCCGACCGGATGTGCAGGTCGATCCGGTCGAGCACCGGCGGGGCGTCGCCGACGGCATCCGGGTACCGGAACCCGACCCCGTGGAACCGGAGCCCGTCCTCTTCGAGCGGGGTCGCGAAACCGCCCGCCGGCTCCGAACCACCGACGGGCACCGGCCCGGTGACCGGTGCGTGCGCGGGTCCCGGACCCCGTTCCGGCTTCGGGCAGGGGGAGGGTCCTCCCGCCGGCTCCGCGGCGGCTGTCCGTACGCTCGGGGGCGTGAGGGGCGATTCCGGTTCCGCGTCCATCACCTCGAAGTAGCGCTCGGTGGCCGTCGCCGCCTCCTGGCTCATCGCGAGGAGGAAGCCGATGGAGTCGACGGGCCAGCGCAGCGCGAGCGCGGTGGACAGGAAGGCGACCAGCGTTCCGGCGGACAGGTCGCCGTCGGCGACCTGGACCGTGCCGAGCACCAGGGCGGCGCCGATGGCCAGTTCCGGCAGGGTGACGATCACGGCCCAGATCGACGCGAGCAGCCGGGCCTTGGCCAGCTCCGTACCCCGCAGCGTCCCGGACAGCTCACGGAACGCGCGGGCCTGGCTCCGGTGCCGCCCGAACCCCTTGATGATCCGGATGCCGAGCACACTCTCCTCGACCACCGTCGTGAGGTCGCCGACCTGGTCCTGCGCCTGCCGCGCCACCTCCGAGTAGCGCCGCTCGAAGAGCCAGCAGACGATCATCACCGGGATCGCCGGGGCCAGCAGCACGAGTCCCAGGGTCCATTGCTGGACCAGCATGATCGAGACGCCCGCGAGGATCGTCACCGAGTTCACCAGCAGGAACGTCAGCGGGAACGCCAGGAACATGCGCACCAGCATCAGGTCCGTGGTCCCCCGGGACAGCAGCTGGCCCGACGCCCAGCGATCGTGGAAGGCGACCGGCAGCCGCTGCAGATGCCGGTACAGATCGGCCCGCATGGACGCCTCGACGCCCGCGAGCGGCCGGGCCACCAGCCACCGGCGCAGCCCGAACAGGACCGCCTCGGCGATGCCGAGGAGCAGCAGCCACAACGCACCGAGCCAGACGCCCGCCGGGTCATGGCCGGAGATCGGCCCGTCCACCATCCACTTCAGGACCAACGGGAACAGGAGCGCGAGACAGGACGCCACCACCGCGACGAACGCCGCGACGAACAGCCGCGTCCGCACCGGCCGCACATACGGCCACAGGCGCAGCAGGCTGCGAACGGTCGATCGATCGGGCAGGTCCGTGGTGACTGCATCTGTGGTTCCCATCACCGGCGAGCCTACGGAGTGGCACTGACAGTGCCCACCGAGTTTTGGCCGCACCGGAGAGATCCGGACCCGCCGCGTCCGCGCACTCAGGACCCGCCGCGTCCGGGATCTCCCGACTCGTCGCCCGGCTTCCGCGCACCTGGTCGTAGTGCCGCATCAACCGATCGGCTGATGCCGCTTCGAGCGCGATGGCCGATGTGCCGGCCGGGGTCCGGGCGGGAGGCTCGGAGCATGTCAGTCATCGAAGTGAGCGGACTGCGCAAGTCCTACGGCGGCCGGGCCGTCGTCGACGGTGTCTCCTTCACCGTCGAGGAGGGCGAGATCTTCGGGATCCTCGGCCCGAACGGCGCCGGCAAGACCACCACCGTCGAGTGCGTCGAGGGCCTGCGGGTCCCGGACGCGGGCCGGGTCCGCGTCACCGGGCTCGACCCCTTCGCCGACCGCGAGGCCACCAGCCGTGTCCTCGGCGCCCAGCTCCAGCAGAGCGAACTCCAGGCCAAGCTCACCGTGCGCGAGGCCCTGGAGCTGTACGCCGCCTTCTATCCGCACCCCGCCGACTGGCGCCCGCTCGCCGAACGCCTCGGCCTCACCGACCGGCTCACCACCGGGTTCGGCAAACTCTCCGGTGGCCAGAAACAGCGCCTGTTCATCGCGCTCGCGCTCATCGGCAACCCGCGTGTCGTCGTCCTCGACGAGCTGACCACCGGGCTCGACCCGCGGGCCCGCCGCGACACCTGGGAACTCATCGAGGACATCCGCGCGCAGGGCGTCACCGTCCTCCTCGTCACCCACTTCATGGAGGAGGCCCAGCGGCTCTGCGACCGGATCGCGGTCATCGACAAGGGCCGGATCGCCGCGCTGGACACCCCGGCCGGGCTGATCCGCCGCTCGAACGGCTCGACCGTCATCAGCTTCACGCCGTCGGCGCCGCTGGACGAGCGGGACCTCGCCGCGCTGCCCGCGCTCGCCTCCGTGGAGCACAAGGACGGCCGGGTCACCCTGTCCGGCACCGACGAGACGGTCAACGCCGTCATCACCCTCCTCGCCCGCCACCGCATCACCGCCCACCAACTCCGCGTCACCGACGCCACCCTGGACGACGCGTTCCTCGACCTGACGGAGGCAGCAGCATGAGCACGGCACTCGCTCGCCCCGGTACCCGCGCGGACCTCCGCTCCGGCATCCGCGGCGGCCTGAACACCGCCGTCATCCGGACCGAACTCCGGCTCTTCCGCCGCGAACCCGGCGCGATCTTCTGGATCCTGCTCTTCCCCACACTCCTCCTGGTGATCCTCGGCTCGATCCCCTCCTTCCGGCAGCCCGACCCCTCCTTCGCGGGCCTGCGCCCCATCGACGCCTACGTCCCCGTCGCCGTCCTCCTCGGTCTGATCGTGGGCTGCCTCCAGTCGATGCCACAGTCCCTGACCGGCTACCGCGAGCGCGGCATCCTGCGCCGCATGTCCACCACCCCCGTACGGCCCGCGGCGCTGCTGTCCGCGCAGATGCTGGTGTTCGGCGGCGCGGCACTCGTCTCCGCCCTGCTCGCGCTCACCGTCGGCCGCCTCGCCTTCGACGTGACCCTGCCCCGGCAGGCCGGCGGCTACCTCCTCGCGCTGGTCCTCGCCGTCCTGGCCGCCCTCGCGCTCGGCGCGGTGGTCTCCGCCGTGTCCCGCACGACGAAGATCGCGGGCGCGATCGGGTCCGCGGTGTTCTTCCCGATGATGTTCTGCGCCGGTGTCTGGCTGCCCGTGCAGGCCATGCCGGACACCCTCGCCCGGATCGTCGGCTACACGCCCTTCGGCGCCGCCGCCCAGGCCCTGAACCAGGCCGCCGCGGGCCACTGGCCGAGCTGGTCCCACCTGGGTGTGCTCATCGCCTGGACGGTGCTGCTGTCGGCCGGGGCCGCGCGCTGGTTCCGCTGGGAGTGAGCGTGAGCGACCTCCACTCCGTGCAGACTGAACGCATGACGACCGCACCGCGACAGGACAGCGCGGCCGCCGCGGCACGGACCGTGGAGGAACGCTGGGCCAGCTTCCACCGCTACGGCCCCTTCGGCCTGCTCGGCGTCGCCGTCGTCCTCTCCGTGGCGACGGCCGGCGTCGTCGGCATGAACCGCACGGACTGGTACGTGGGCGTGCCGCTGGTGCTCGCCGCACTCGCCCTTCAGATGTGGTGGACCCGGGCGATGCGCAGCAGACCGGGTCCGACCCGCGCGAGCATCGGCTACTTCTGGATCCGCTGGGCCATCGCGTTCGTCCTCGCCCTGACCAACCCGTTCTACGCCTTCTACGCGGCCGCGAGCTACTTCGACGTCGAGCGGCTGCTGCCCCGCCGCATGGTGCGGGTCGGGGTGATCGCCGCGGTCGTCGTCGTGGCCGGTTCGCAGTCCGGCGGGCTGCCACCGCACGGCGCGGTCGGCTGGGCCGTGTTCGGCGGGCTGCTCGCCGTCAACGTCACCCTCGCCGCGATCATGGGCCACCTCAACGCCAAGGAGAACGAGCGGGCCCTCGTCCAGGCCGCCACCATCGCCGAACTGGAGCGCACGAACACCGCGTTGCAGCAGGCCCTCGACGAGAACGCCGCCCTGCACGCCCAACTCCTCGTCCAGGCACGGGAGGCCGGGGTCGCCGACGAGCGCCGCCGGCTCGCCGCAGAGATCCACGACACCATCGCCCAGGGTCTGACCGGCATCATCGCCCAGCTCCAGGTCGTCTCCAACACCCCGGACCCGGCGGCCGCCCGCGACCACGTGACCCGCGCCGCCGACCTCGCCCGGCACAGCCTCGGCGAGGCCCGCCGCTCCGTTCAGAACCTCGCCCCCGTCGCCCTGGCCGACGACGGCCTGCCCGAGGCGCTGAAGAAGACCGTCGCCGAATGGGGCGAACGCAACGGCATCCGGGCCGAGTTCACCGTGACCGGCGTCGCCGAGCAGCTCCACGACGAGGTCTCGGCCACCCTCCTGCGGATCGCCCAGGAAGCCCTCTCGAACGCCACCCGGCACGCCCGCGCCGGCCGGGTCGGGGTCACCCTGAGCTTCATGGTCGACGAGGTCACCCTCGACGTCCGCGACGACGGACACGGCTTCGACCCGCTCGCCGTCCCGGCCCGCACCGGCACCGGTGGATTCGGCCTCGACGGCATGCGCGCCCGAGCCGAACGCATCGCCGGCTCCCTCACCGTCGAGTCCGAGCCGGGACACGGTACGGCGGTCTCCGCTCGCGTACCGTTGGTGCGCCATGACCGATGACCCCGCGGCCCGCCGCTCCGACCCCGTGATCACGCTCCTCCTCGTCGACGACCATCCCGTCGTCCGCGACGGTCTGCGCGGCATGTTCGAGTCCGCCCCCGGCTTCACGGTCCTCGGCGAGGCGTCCGACGGCGTGGAGGCGGTGGCGCTCACCGCCTCCCTCGACCCGGACGTCGTCCTGATGGACCTGCGGATGCCCGGCGGCAACGGCGTCGAGGCCATCGCCGAACTCACCCGCCGCGGAGCCCGTGCCAAGGTCCTCGTCCTGACGACGTACGACACCGACTCGGACACCCTCCCCGCGATCGAGGCGGGCGCGACCGGCTACCTCCTCAAGGACGCGCCCCGCGACGAGCTGTTCACGGCGGTCCGCGCGGCGGCGGAGGGCCGCACCGTCCTGTCCCCGGCGGTCGCCTCCCGCCTGGTGTCCGCGGTGCGCGCGCCCGCTCCCGCCGAGTCCCTGTCCGCCCGCGAACGCGAGGTGCTGGCGCTGGTCGCCCAGGGCACCTCCAACCGCGAGATCGCCCGTGTGCTGTTCATCAGCGAGGCCACGGTCAAGACCCACCTCACCCACCTGTACAACAAGCTCGGCGTCAAGGACCGCGCGGCCGCGGTCGCCAGGGCCTACGACCGCGGCATCCTCGGCTGACGGGGCGGGTCCGAGCCGGCCCCGCCGCCCGGGCGCACGCTCCTCAGCGCACTCTCAGCACACCTTCAGCAGCAGCACCGACCGCGCCGGCACCGCGATCGCCGTCCCCGCCCGGTGCACGACACCGGGCTCCTCGTCCTGCTCCTCCCGCGAGGTGTCCACGACCACCTCGTACCGAGCGGCCCACGGCAGCCCCGGCAGCTCGAAGGAGGCCGGCCGGTCCCCGGCGTGCAGCACGGCGAGGAAACTGTCGTCGGTGACGGGCACGCCCAGCGCGTCCCGGCCCGGGATGTCCCGCCCGGACAGGTACATCCCGAGCGTCGCGGCGGGCGCGTACCAGTCGCGCTCCGTCATCTCGGTGCCCCGCGCGGTGAACCAGGCCAGGTCCCGCAGCCCGTCGACCGAATGGGCCCGCCCGGAGAAGAACGCCCGGCGGCGCAGCACCGGATGCTCGTGACGCAGCGCGATCAGCCGGGACGTCAGCTCGAACAGCGCCCGCCAGCCGGGGTCCTCCAGCTGCGCCCAGTCGACCCAGCTGATCTCGTTGTCCTGGCAGTACGCGTTGTTGTTGCCCCGCTGGGTCCGCCCGAACTCGTCGCCGGCTACCAGCATCGGCACGCCGGTCGACAGCAGCAGGGTGGTCAGCAGGTTCCTCAACTGCCGCCGTCGCAGCGCCTGGAGGCCCTCGTCGCCGCTCTCGCCCTCCACCCCGCCGTTCCAGGCGCGGTTGTCGTCCGTGCCGTCCCGGTTGCCCTCGCCGTTCGCCTCGTTGTGCTTGCGCTCGTAGGACACCATGTCCCGCAGGGTGAAACCGTCGTGCGCGGTCACGAAGTTCACCGACGCGTACGGGCGCCGGCCGCCCCAGGCGTACAGGTCGCTCGACCCGGACAGCCGGTACCCGAGGTCCCGTACGTCGGGCAGGGCGCCGCGCCAGAAGTCCCGTACGGCGTTGCGGTAGCGGTCGTTCCACTCCGTCCACAGCGGCGGGAAGGCACCCACCTGGTAGCCGCCTGAGCCCACGTCCCACGGCTCGGCGATCAGCTTGACCCGGCGCAGCACCGGATCCTGCGCGATGACGGCGAGGAACGGCGACAGCATGTCGACGTCGTGCATGGACCGGGCGAGCGCTGCCGCCAGGTCGAAGCGGAAGCCGTCGACGCCCATCTCGGTCACCCAGTACCGCAGCGAGTCCGTGATCAGCCGCAGCACCTGCGGCTGCACGACGTGCAGGGTGTTGCCGCAGCCCGTGTAGTCGGCGTAGCGGCGGGCGTCGGACTGGAGCCGGTAGTAGCCGCGGTTGTCGATGCCGCGCAGCGACAGCATCGGGCCCAGCTCGCCCGCCTCCGCGGTGTGGTTGTAGACCACGTCGAGGATGACCTCGATGCCGGCCGCGTGCAGCGCGCGCACCATCCGCTTGAACTCGCCGACCTGCTGGCCCGTCGTCCCGGAGGCCGCGTAGCCCGCGTGCGGGGCGAAGTAGCCGATCGAGTTGTAGCCCCAGTAGTTCTTCAGCCCCCGGCGCAGCAGATGGTCCTCGTGGGCGAACTGGTGCACCGGCAGCAGCTCCACCGCCGTCACCCCGAGCTTCACCAGGTGCTCGATCGCGGCCGGGTGCGCGAGTCCCGCGTAGGTGCCGCGCAGTTCCTCGGGGATCCCGGGGTGCAGACGGGTGAACCCGCGGACGTGCAGCTCGTAGATCACCGAGTCCGCCCAGGGCGTCTTCGGGCGGTGGTCGTCGGCCCAGTCGTCGTCGTCCTGCACGACGACGCCCTTGGGGACGAACGGCGCCGAGTCCCGGTCGTCGCGCACGGTGTCGGCGACGTGCTGCTGCGGCCAGTCCCGGACGTGCCCGTACACCTCCGACGGCAGGGTGAAGTCGCCGTCCACCGCGCGGGCGTACGGGTCGAGGAGCAGCTTCGCCGGGTTCCAGCGGGCGCCGGTCCACGGGTCCCAGCGGCCGTGCACCCGGAAGCCGTACCGGCGGCCGGGGAGCACACCGGGGACGAAGCCGTGCCAGATCTCGTGGGTGAGTTCGGTGAGCGCGACGCGGGTCTCGGCGCCCGCCTCGTCGAAGAGGCACAGGTCGACGGCCTCCGCCCCGCCCGCCCACAGCGCGAAGTTGGTGCCGGTGGTGCCGTCCGGGCCCACCCGGAAGCGTGCTCCGAGTGGAGTCGGGGCACCCGGCCATACGGAGACGGGAGGCGCCTTCGGGCGCCGGGCACCGTTCAGCGCGGGAGCGGCCGGTTCCGGCTCCGTGGTCGCGGGCACGGCGGTGGACCGCCCCGCCGGTTCCGTGGCGGTCTGCGTGGGCAGTTCAGCGGCATGTCCCTGGTGGACTGCCTCCTGCTCGGGTGCGCTCGACACCGATCAGCCTCCCGCGGCTCGTGGAACGCAACGAAAAGGGGCGTACGGCGTCCCGGCCGCAGCTCCTTGTCGCGTCGTCCTCCCCACTGTTCTGCCCACCGGGTGGCTCGCACTCACGTTTCCCCGGCGGGGCGCCGTCGTTGGGTCCCTTGTGAACCACGTACCGACGCGCGCGCGGCGCGCAGGGGCCGCGCTGGCCGCCGTACTGACCTGGGCCGGTCTGCTGGCCGGAGCCGCCGGCTGCTCCTCCGGCGGGATCTCGAAAGGGATCGGTGAGGCGTTCGGCAAACCCCGCTCGCCCGAGGACGTCATCCACGTCACGCCCGACGACACCGCCAAGGGGGTCCGCCCGCAGCAGACGCTGACGGTACGGGTGCCCGGCGGGCGCCTGGAGTCCGTGACGGTCGTCAAGTCCCAGGACGCCCAGGAGTCCCCGGTGCCCGGGCGGATCTCCGACGACGGCCTGTCCTGGAAACCGGACGAGCCGCGGCTCGCCCTCGCCGCCAAGTACACGGTCGACGCGGTGGCCCTGGACGGCCACGGACGTCGCTCGGCCCGGCACACCACCTTCACCACGGAGGTCCCCGACGAGCGCTTCATCGGGTACGTCACCCCGGAGAACCGGTCCACCGTCGGCACCGGAATGATCGTCTCCCTGGAGTTCAACCGGGAGATCGAGAACCGGGCCGCCGTCGAGCGGGCCATCCGGGTGGAGGCGAGCCCGGCCGTCGAGATCCGCCCGCACTGGTTCGGCAAGGACCGCGTCGACTTCCGCCCCGAGACGTACTGGAAGCCCGGCACGAAGGTCACCGTCGCGCTGCGCCTGCGCGACGTCGAAGCGGCCCCCGGCGTCTACGGACTCCAGTCGAAGACCTTCACCTTCACCGTCGGCCGCAGCCAGGTCTCCCTCGTCGACGCCCGCGCGCACACCATGCAGGTCCGCCGCGACGGCGCCCTGCTCGCCACGGTGCCGATCACGGCCGGGGCGCCCAAGACGACGACGTACAACGGGAAGATGGTCGTCACCGAGATGCTCGAGGTGACCCGGATGAACAGCCGCACGGTCGGATTCGGCGGCGAGTACAACATCCCGGACGTCCCGCACGCGATGCGCCTCACCGACTCCGGGACCTTCCTGCACGGCAACTACTGGGCGCCGGACGCCTTCGGACACACCAACGTCAGCCACGGCTGCGTGGGCCTGCGGGACGTGAAGGGCGGTGGCTCGGACACCCCCGCCGGCTGGTTCTTCGACCGCAGCCTCATCGGGGACGTCGTCGAGGTCGTGCACAGCAACGACAAGCAGGTCGCGGCCGACAACGGGCTCGGCGGCTGGAACATGAACTGGAAAGTGTGGAAGGCGGGCTTCCGGCGATGAAGTGACCCGATATGCGGGTATGCGCACGACGGACTCCAGCGGCGCCCCGCACGGCCGAAGTTGGGACTGAACGGTGACCTTCCCGGGGAGCCATCGCTCCAGGCCGTGTGATTAATTAGCGCGATACGCGCGTGGGACGCGCTGGAGTGCGGGCCTGATCAGGCCGTGCGAGGGGAGAACGACTTGAACGGGCGACCGATATCGGGGGCGTCGGTTGGCGCACGGACCCACCGGAGCAAGGGAATCCTGGCACTGCTGCTGGGCGTCCTGCTGCTCGCGGTGACCGCGTGCGGCGGGGGAGGAGGCTCGGACCGGGAAGCCGGTTCGGGCGACGGCAAGGGCAAGGGTTCGAGCGGTACGGCCGACACCAAGGTCTCGCAGGCCGTGGTGAAGATCGCACCCAAGGACGGCGCGGGCGACGTGGAGACGAGCGGTGCGCTCAAGGTCTCCGCGGCCAAGGGCAAGCTGACCGAGGTCCGCGTCGAGGACACCAAGGGAAACGCTGTCAAGGGAAGCATCACCGACGGGGGCGCCACCTGGACGCCGTCGTCACACCTGGCCGCGGCCACCAAGTACACGGTCCACGCGGTGGCCAAGGACTCCGGGGGACGTGAGGCCGCCGAGGAGTCGGCGTTCACCACGCTGACCCCGAAGAACACGTTCGTCGGCATCTACACGCCCGAGGACGGCGCGAAGGTGGGCGTCGGAATGCCGTTCTCGGTCCGCTTCACCCGGGGCATCACGCACCCGGACGACGTCGAGAAGGCCATCAGGATCAAGACGGAGCCGGCGGTCGACGTCGAGGGCCACTGGTTCGGCAACGACCGGCTCGACTTCCGTCCCGAGGAGTACTGGGCGGCCGGCACGAAGGTCACGGTCACCTTCGACCTCGACGGTGTCGAGGGCCGCCCCGGCGTCTACGGCAAGCAGGCCAAGACCGTGAAGTTCACGATCGGCCGCAGCCAGGTCAGCACCGTCGACGTCAAGACCCACAAGATGACCGTCAAGCGGGACGGCAAGGTCCTCAAGACCATCCCCGTCACCACGGGAAAGCCGGGCTACGACACCTGGAACGGCCAGATGGTCATCAGCGAGCGCCTCAAGGTGACCCGCATGAACGGCGAGACGGTCGGCTACGGCGGCGAGTACGACATCAAGGACGTGCCGCACGCCCAGCGCCTGACCAACTCGGGCACCTTCATCCACGGCAACTACTGGGGCGGCGACGCCTTCGGCAACTACAACGCCAGTCACGGCTGCATAGGCCTGCGCGACGTGCGCGGCGGCTACGACGGCAAGGTGGCGGCGGCCTGGTTCTTCGACAACTCGATCACCGGTGACGTGGTCGTGGTCAAGAACTCGCACGACAAGACGGTCGCCCCGGACAACGGCTACAACGGCTGGAACATGTCCTGGTCCGACTGGACCAAGTGACCTGAGCGAGGGACCGGTCTTCGACGGGCCGGGTGTGCTGTGACCCAGCACACCCGGCCCGTTGCCGTTAACGGCCACTAACCTGCTCGCATGACTGTGCATCTCGAAGTGGCCGAAGGCGTGGGCACCATCCGCCTGGACCGCCCGCCCATGAACGCCCTGGACGTCGCGACGCAGGACCGTCTCAAGGAGCTCGCCGAGGAGGCCGCGACGCGCACGGACGTCCGTGCCGTCGTGCTGTACGGCGGGGAGAAGGTGTTCGCCGCCGGCGCGGACATCAAGGAGATGCAGGCCATGGACCACGCGGCGATGGTCGTACGGTCCCGGGCCCTGCAGGACTCCTTCACCGCCGTCGCCCGCATCCCCAAGCCGGTCGTCGCCGCCGTCACCGGCTACGCGCTCGGCGGCGGCTGCGAACTCGCCCTCTGCGCCGACTACCGCATCGCCGGCGAGAACGCGAAGCTGGGCCAGCCGGAGATCCTGCTCGGCGTCATCCCCGGCGCCGGCGGCACCCAGCGCCTGTCCCGGTTGATCGGCCCCTCCCGGGCCAAGGACCTCATCTTCACCGGCCGCATGGTCAAGGCCGACGAGGCGCTCGCCCTCGGCCTCGTCGACCGGGTCGTCCCCGCCGCCGAGGTCTACACGGCCGCCCACGCGTGGGCCGCCCGGCTCGCCAAGGGCCCGGCGATCGCGCTGCGCGCCGCCAAGGAGTCCGTCGACGCGGGTCTGGAGACGGACCTGGAGACCGGACTCGCCATCGAACGGAACTGGTTCGCGGGCCTGTTCGCGACGGAGGACCGGGAGCGGGGGATGCGGAGCTTCGTCGAGGAGGGTCCCGGCAAGGCGAAGTTCCTCTGACCGGACGGCGAACGTCACCCCGGCAATTCCTCTGATCCACTTGCAGTTGACGCGGTGTCTTACCCGGCGTCCCCCGATGGAGCGTTTTATGCCAGCCTTAAGGCAACCTTAAGCGCACCTTGTCGGTGGTCGCCGGGTACTGCCCCCAATCGCCCTTCGTTCGCAGGTCGGACGGGTTGCCCGGCCCTCCGGAATGCCGTGGGCATATGCCGATCAGCCACTTCGGAATGTCCCGTTCCGGGGGGCGTATTCCTCCGGAACGGCCCCCAAGCGAGGTCCGGGCGGCCATGATGGGGGCATGGCGGGGCTGGAGGGTATCGAACAGCCGCGGCGGCACGGGAGTGCGACCGCGGCACGCTGGACACCTGCGGTCGAGGACGAACGGGCGCTCAGGGCACTGGAGTTGTTCGGCAATCCCATCGAGACCGAGGTGCAGTTGCCGTCCCGCCCGGAGTCCGCGGCGTCCGCGCGGCGGCTCGCCCAGGTCGTGGTGCTGCGTCACTGGGGCCTCTCGCCGAAGATGGCCGAGGACGCGGTCCTGCTCGTCTCCGAACTCGTGGGCAACGCCGTGCGGCACACCGGCGCCCGCCATTTCGGACTCCGGATGCGCCGCCGCCGTGGCTGGATCCGCGTCGAGGTGCGTGATCCCTCCCGCGGCCTGCCCTGTCTCCTGCCGGTGCAGGATCTGGACCTGAGCGGGCGCGGTCTCTTCCTCGTCGACAAGCTCTCCGACCGCTGGGGCGTCGATCTGCTGCCCCGCGGCAAGACCACCTGGTTCGAGATGCGCGTCGCCGACCGCTAGCCCGCCCTCGTACGCGGAAACCCCGGCCGCTGGGCAGCCGGGGCTTCGGGGCTCCGCGGAACGAATGGGGTGTGATCCGCGGTGCCGACGACAACCATGGCCCGGGTCAATGGGTGGAGGTCGCATCGCTGACTATCGCAGACCGGCCGGATTGATCCAAAACCAGGGGATGTTGGCTCCGCCCCTCCTCGAATCCTCCACCCGATCCCCCCTCGGACCCGCGCCGTCCCCCTCCGGGTCCGCCCCACAACCTTCTTTCACCCCTCCGCCCCTACCCTTCCCGTACCTGGGGCTCCGCCCCAGACCCCGCTCCTCAAACGCCGGAGGGGCTGACATTCAGGCCCGCACCCGGCACCCGGCGAAAGGGACGCGCCCCGGCCAGTCGCTGCCCGCAGTCGGCGTCCGGTGGGAGGGGCCGTGCCGGTACATCAGGTGCCCGTCGCTTACGTCCGGATCGAGCAGCTCCCGCTTCTCGGCCGACGTCTGATGCAGCGGCGACGGGCGGATGTGCCGGCACGGCCCCGCCCCGCCCACCGGACCGAAACCGGAACCGGAGCCGAGGCCGAAGCCGGAGGCGCCCGGAACGCCCGGCGCGCAGCCGCCCGCAGACGGACCAATCGGCGGTTTCCGGGGTGGTCCCCCCTTAAATGGTCCGGTGACCACGCCCGCCGAAGACCCCGCAGCCGCCCCACCCCGGCGCGCGGCCCTGCTCACGGGACTAGCGCTCACCGCAGGAACGCTCACCGCAGGCTGCTCCGCCCAGGCATCCCCCGACACCGCACGGGCCCAGCCCCGGACGACACCCCCGACACCCCCCGCCGCGCCGAGCGCGCCCGTCGTACCCCCCGCCCCCGCCCCCCGCCGCTTCCCCGCCCAGCCCTCCGAGATCACGCACGGCCCCCGCACGAACCCCCCGAAAGTCGCCCTCACCTTCCACGGCCAGGGCGACCCCGCCATCGCCACGTCGGTTCTCGGCGAGGCGGAGAAGGCCGGCGTCCGCGTCACCGTCCTCGCCGTGGGCACCTGGCTCGACGAGCACCCCGGCATCGCCCGCCGCATCCTCGACGGCGGCCACGACCTCGGCAACCACACGCTCCACCACCTCGACATCAACGCGATGTCGCAGACGGAGGCGGCCGCCGAGATCCGTGGCTGCGCGGACCGGCTGAAGCGGCTGACCGGCTCGATCGGCACCTGGTTCCGGCCCTCCCGCAGCCCGCGGGCCTCCGCCCTCGTCCAGCGCCTCGCGCAGGACGCCGGTTACCCGCACACCCTCTCCTACGACGTCGACTCCCTCGACTTCACGTCGCCGGGGGCCGCCGCGGTCACCCGGAACGTCCTGGCGACGGTTCGCCCCGGCTCCGTGGTGAGCCTGCACTTCGGCTACGCCGACACGGTCGCCGCCCTCCCCGACCTCCTGCACGAGCTCGACCGGCGCGGCCTGCGCCCGGTCACCACAACGGAGTTGCTGAGCTGATGCTGACGCCCCCCTCCCCCCTGCGCTCCTGCCTGCACTCCTCCCTGCGTGGCGTGCTGGCCGCCGGCGCCGCCCTCACCACGCTGGCCGCCCTCGCGGGCTGCGGCGCCTCCGGCGGGAAGCATGCCGACGAGGCCCTCGGCACGAAGGCCGCCGTCCAGCCCGCCCCCGTGAAGAAGAAGACACCCGAGGGCCTGCCCGGCATGCCTCCGCTGCTGGACCCGACGGACGTCTACGCCGCCGACCGGCCGGGCCGTTTCTCCCCGGTGGTCAAGGACTTCCCGTCCCGGGTGTACGTGCCGAACACCGAGTCCAACACGGTCACGGTCATCGATCCGAAGACGTACGAGGTCATCGAGACGATCAAGGTCGGAGTGCAGCCCCAACACGTCGTCCCCTCCTGGGACATGAAGACGCTGTGGGTCAACAACGACAAGGGCAACAGCCTCACGCCCATCGACCCGAAGACGGGGAAGGCGGGCAAGCCGGTCGACGTGCACGACCCGTACAACCTGTACTTCACGCCCAACGGCAAGTACGCGATCGTGATGGCCTCCCTCGACCGTGAGCTGGTGTTCCGCGACGCGCACACGATGAAGCGCGTCAAGACGGAGCCGGTCAGCTGCTACGGCGTCAACCACGCCGACTTCTCCCCGGACGGGAGGTACTTCATCGTGTCCTGCGAGTTCAGCGGCGAACTGCTGAAGGTCGACACCGAGAAGATGAAGGTGGTCGCCCAGCAGAAGCTGCCGTTCCAGGGGGCGATGCCACAGGACGTGAAGATCTCCCCGGACGGCAAGAAGTTCTACATCGCCGACATGATGGCCGACGGCGTGTGGGTCCTGGACGGCGACAAGTTCACCAAGCCGACCCTGCTGCACACCGGCAAGGGCACGCACGGCCTCTACGTCAGCCGCGACTCCCGCGAGATGTACATCTCCAACCGCGGTGAAGGCACCATCTCCATCTTCGACTTCACCCAGAACCGGCTCACCAAGAAGTGGCGCCTGCCCGACGGCGGCAGCCCGGACATGGGCGGCGTCTCGGCGGACGGCAAGGTCCTGTGGCTCTCCGGCCGCTACAACGCCGAGGTGTACGCCATCGACACCCGCACCGGGGTGCAACTCGCCCGCATCCCGGTCGGCAGCGGCCCGCACGGCCTCGCCGTGTACCCGCAGCCCGGCCGCTACTCGCTCGGCCACACGGGCATCTTCCGTTAGAACGACGCCTGTTGACCCGCTTGAGCTGACACGCCGTCGTACGGGTGATGGTCCACGGCCCGCCACCGCGGAACGGAGATCGTGCACCCCATGATCATCCATCGCCCGCGGCGGCGGGCCGCCGCCGTCGTCCTGTCCCTCGGGGCCGTCCTCGCGACGACCGCCGCGACGCCCGCCGCCCCGGCCGCCCCCGCCACCCGGGCCGCGGCGCCCGGCTGTCCCCAGTTCACCGACCCGGTCAAGGCCGCCGCCGACCGGCGGGTGGACGTCGGGCGCATCACACCGGAACCGGTCTGGCGCAGGACCTGCGACACCCTGTACCGCAGTGACGTCCGGGGCCCGGCGACCGTCTTCGAGCAGGGCTTCTACCCGAAGGACGTCATCGGCGGACAGTACGACATCGAGCAGTACGCCCGCGCCGACCAGCCCTCGCCGTACGTGGCGGCGACGTACGACCACGATCTCTACAAGGCCGGGAACACGGCGGGCTTCAACTACTACATCGACGCTCCAGGCGGCGTCGACGTCAACAAGACCATCGGCGACACCCACCGCCGGGCCGGCCAGGACGAGGTGGCCTTCCCCGGCGGCATCGCCCGCCAGTACGTCGTCGGCGTCTGCCCGGTCGACAGGCGGACCCGGACCGAGATCATGAGCGACTGCCAGAGCAACCCGTACTACGAGCCCTGGCACTGACCCACGCCCCGCGGCACCACCGGAACCGGCGCCCCGCCCCGGGCGCCGGTTCAGCCCGCGGTGAGCAGTGCCTCCGCCCCGACGGGACGGAAACCGGCCGCCTGGAACGCCCGCAGACTGCGGGCGTTCCCCGCCGCCACCTGCGCCCAGACCGGCTCGCCGGCGAGGTGCCGCGCCGCCGTCGCGAGCGCCCGCCCCAGCCCCCGGTGCCGTACGTCCTCGTCCACCTCGACCGAGGCCTCCAGACGGCCCCCGATCCCGTGTCCGAGGACGACCACTCCGCCGTCCGCCGCCCAGGCCCGCACGCCGTCCCGCCGCCCGAGCGCGGCGGCGATGCGCGGATGACCCGGACCGGACAGTTCCGTGAGCGCAAGGGGCGGCGGGCCGGGCAGCGGGGCGGCGACGCACATCACGTCGACGGTGTCGTGCGCGCGTCCGGTCCGTTCCATGAGCGCGGCGAGGAACCGGGGGTTCATGGCCGCCGCGAGCGGATCGCAAGCGACCGCCGCCAGCGTCGCGCGCACCCAGTCCTCGTCCTCGTCGGTGAAGACCACGGAGTGCGCGGTGAAGGCGAGTACTCCGGCGTCGCGCGCGGAATGCTGCCGTACGACCGTGACGGAGCCGTCGGGCGGTGGGAAGATCCCCCGTGCCGCGGCGTCCACGACGGCTCCCAGCCTGTGTGCGGTGCCGGTCACGACCGCCCCCTCGGCGCTTGAGTCTCCACCCACTGGAAGGCCCAGACTCGCAGACATGACCGACGACGGCACCGGCCTTCTCACCATCGGAGCGCTGTCCCGGAGCACGGGGCTGTCCGTCCGGACCATCCGCTACTGGTCGGACGAGGGCGCGCTGCCCCCGGTGGCCCGCTCGTCCGGCGGCTACCGGCTCTACGACGCCGGGTCCGTGGCCCGGCTGGAGCTGGTCCGCACCTTGCGCGAGCTGGGGCTCGGCCTGGACGACGTACGGGCGGTGCTGGCCGGCGGGACCACGGTGGCGGAGGTGGCGGCCGCGCACGTGGTCGCGCTGGACGCTCAGATCAGGTCCCTGAAGGTGACCCGGGCGGTGCTGTCGACCGTGGCGCGACGCGGCTCGACCGCGGAGGAGACGACACTCATGAACAGACTGGCCCGGCTCTCGGCCGCCGAACGCGGACGCATCGTGGACGACTTCATGGAGGAGACCTTCGGGGGCCTGGACACCGCGGACCCCGACATCAGGACCCGGCTGCGGTTCAGCGTCGGGGACCTGCCCGACGACCCCACCCCCGAGCAGGTGGACGCCTGGGTGGAGCTGGCGGAACTGATCCAGGACCCGGCCTTTCGCGCCAGGATGCGGGAGACGGTCGAGTTCAACGCGGCCGACCGGGGCCCGGACGTGGCGCCGGGCACGTCCCTGTGGTTCATGAGCCGGCTCGTGCAGCTCGCGGGCGAGGCGCTGGAGCGCGGTGTCGACCCCGCGTCCCCGGCGGCGGACGAGGTGCTCGGCGGGCTGCTCGGTGACGCGGACAGCGCCGTGCTGCTGGCCCGCGTCGAGTCCGCGGCGCACGCCGAGATGGCCCGCTTCCGGGAGTTGTGCGCCCGGGTCGGCGGTCTGGAACCGCTGTCGGCCCACCGTGCGGAGTTCGCCTGGGTGGTCGCCGCACTGCGGGCCCGCGCGGACCGTTAATCTGACCTCCGTACACAACGCAGTGACGCACGCAGTGATGCACGACGAAGGGGCGGACCGGGTGGCCGACATCGAGGAAGCACGCAAGCAGTTCGAGCGGATCGACACGGACGGTGACGGGTTCATCACCGCGGCCGAGTTCAAGACCGCGCTCGCCCAGGGCGGCGACTGGAACGTCACCGAGTCGGTGGCGGAGGTCATCATCGCCGCCCGCGACCTCAACGGCGACAAGCTCCTCTCGTTCGACGAGTTCTGGGTCCACCTGAACAAGTGACGCACCGCGAAGGGGCGCCCGCCGGTCATCCCGGCGGGCGCCCCTTCGGCGTCTCCCGACCCGGCGGGTACCCGTCGGCCCGGCCCGAAGCAGCCGGAGAGCGTGGTGTTTTCGGCCTCTTCACCCGGATGCCGCACAGCCCGGAATAGGGCATCCGCCCCCACGGTTGGTGATCCCCATCAGGAGCATCAACCCCGGAAGGGTCTGTCTCTCATGAAGATCGGCATTATCGGCGCGGGCAACATCGGCGGCAACCTCACCCGGCGGTTCACCGCCGCCGGGCACGACGTCTCCGTCGCCAACTCCCGCGGCCCCCAGACGCTCACCGCGCTCGCCGAGGAGACCGGGGCGACCCCCGTCACGGTCGAGGAGGCGGCGCGCGACGCCGAGATCGTGGTCGTCACGGTCCCCCTCAAGGCGGTCCCGAACCTGCCGGACGGCATCCTGGACGGAGCCGCCGAGGGCGTCGCCGTCATCGACACCGGCAACTACTACCCCCAGCAGCGCGACGGCCGGATCGACGCGATCGAGGACGACGGCCTCACCGAGAGCCGCTGGACCGCGCAGCAGATCGGGCACACGGTCGTGAAGGCCTTCAACGGCACCTACGCCCAGGACATCCTGGACCGCGCCCGCCCGGCCGGTGCCCCCGACCGCATGGCGCTCCCGGTGGCCGGTGACGACGCCGCGGCCAAGCAGCGGGTGCGCGACCTGATCGACGAGATCGGCTTCGACACCGTCGACGCGGGCGGCCTGGACGACTCCTGGCGCCAGCAGCCCGGCACCCCCGTCTACGGCCTCCAGGAGGGCCTGGACGCCGTCACGAAGGCCCTGTCCGAGGCGCCGAGGGAACGCCCGGCGGACTTCCGCGGCTGACCCGTAGGGCACGGCCCGGAGGTCAGACGATCTCCAGGGGCCGGTGCGGCCCGTCCGGCAGCTCCACCGTCACGGAGTCGCCGGGCCGCACCGGCCCGCCGGTGAGGACGACGCTCATGATCCCCGCCTTGAAGCGGACCGTGCCGTCCTCGCCCCGCCCGACGACCTGCTTCATGAGGCCCTTTCGGAAGGTGTCGATCTGGGCGCAGGGATTGCGCAGCCCGGTCACCTCGACGACGGCCTCCGCCCCCAGGTGCAGCCGCGTCCCGGTGGGCAGCCCCAGCAGGTCGACGCCCCGGGTCGTGACGTTCTCCCCGAGCTGACCGGCGGCGACCTCGAAACCCGCCGCGCGCACCTCGTCGAACAGTTCCTCGTGGATGAGGTGCACCTGCCGCAGGTTCACCTGCGAGGGGTCCTTCAGCATCCGGAAACGGTGCTTCACCGTCGTCCCGGCGTGCACGTCCCCCTCCACGCCGAGCCCGGCGAGGAGCGTGACGCCCTCACGGTTCGGCTTGGTGAAGGAGTACGTCCCGTTGCTGCTGACCGCAGCGACCGTCCCGCCCGTGTCGCCCATGTGTCCGCTCTCTTCCTTCCGCTCGGCCTACGCCCCGCTGGCCCAGGTGCGCAGCGCGGTCTTGCTCGCGAAGTCCGCCACATCCTTGTCCACCGGGTCGGACGTGTACTGGTGGAAGCGCCACTTCGCCTTGATGCGGGGCTTGCCCGCGGAGACGTAGTCGGCGATCCAGAGACCGTCGCCGGCGTACGAGGTGGTGTCGATGTTCAGCCAGAAGTTCCGGTTCGTGTAGAGCACCACCCGATGGTGCGGGCGCAGCTCCTTCACCTTGCGGATGAAGCGGTCCTTCTCCGAATTGCTCGCGTGGGTGCCCTCGCCGGTGGTCTCCCAGTCGACGGCGAGCAGGTCGCCCGCCTTCTCGGGGGCCTTGCCGACGAAGTACTCGGCCTGGGCGGTGATGTCGCCGGGCCACAGGAAGTGGTAGAAGCCCACGACGCACCCGGCGTCTCGGGCCGTCTTCACCTGGGCGGCGAGCTTCGGGTTGACGTACGAGCGGCCTTCGGTCGCCTTGATGAAGACGAACGACAGACCGTCGGTTCCGTACGCGGACGACTGGTAGGCGCTGACGTCGATGCCTCGCAGCATGGGGGGAGCCTCCGTGCAGAGGGCGGGCCACACAGCGTGGTGCCCGGGGTTCGTGGGGAACAACTGCCTTTCGAGTTCCCCGACTTCACCCGTGTCACCCTCGCACGGAGGAGTGACCCGTAGCCCGCGTACGCGATCAGCACTCGATGATGTTCACCGCGAGCCCGCCGCGGGCCGTCTCCTTGTACTTGACGCTCATGTCGGCGCCGGTCTCCTTCATGGTCTTGATGACCTTGTCGAGGGAGACCTTGTGGGAGCCGTCGCCGCGCATGGCCATCTTCGCGGCGGTCACGGCCTTCACGGCCGCCATGCCGTTGCGCTCGATGCAGGGGATCTGCACCAGGCCGCCGACCGGGTCGCAGGTCAGGCCGAGGTTGTGCTCCATGCCGATCTCGGCGGCGTTCTCCACCTGCTCGGGGCTGCAGCCGAGCACCTCGGCGAGAGCGCCGGCCGCCATCGAGCAGGCCGAGCCGACCTCGCCCTGGCAGCCGACCTCGGCGCCGGAGATGGACGCGTTCTCCTTGAAGAGCATGCCGATGGCACCGGCCGCGAGGAGGAACCGTACGACGCCCTCCTCGTCGGCGCCCGGCACGAAGTTTATGTAGTAGTGCAGCACCGCCGGGATGATGCCGGCCGCGCCGTTGGTCGGGGCGGTCACCACCCGGCCGCCCGCGGCGTTCTCCTCGTTGACCGCCATCGCGTAGAGGGTGATCCACTCCATCGCGTGGGCCAGCGGGTCGCCCTCCGCGCGCAGCTGGCGGGCCGAGACGGCGGCGCGCCGGCGGACCTTGAGACCGCCCGGCAGGATGCCCTCGCGGGCCATGCCGCGTGAGACGCACGCCTGCATCACGCGCCAGATGGCGAGGAGCCCCTCGCGGATCTCCTCCTCGGTGCGCCAGGCCCGCTCGTTCTCCAGCATCAGCGCGGAGATCGACAGGCCGGTCTCCTTCGTCAGCCGCAGCAGTTCGTCACCCGTGCGGAACGGGTACTTCAGGACGGTGTCGTCGAGCTTGATGCGGTCCTCGCCGACGGCGTCCTCGTCGACCACGAAGCCGCCGCCCACCGAGTAGTACGTCTTCTCCAGGACCAGCTCGCCGGCGGCGTCGTGGGCGAAGATCGTCATGCCGTTCGCGTGGTACGGCAGGGCCTTGCGGCGGTGCAGGATCAGGTCGTCGTCGAAGGAGAAGTCGATCTCGTGCTCGCCGAGCAGGCTGAGCCGCCCGGACGCCTTGATCTCCTCCACGCGGTCGTCGGCGCCCTCCACGTCGACCGTGCGCGGGGAGGCGCCCTCCAGGCCGAGCAGCACCGCCTTGGGGGTGCCGTGGCCGTGGCCGGTCGCGCCCAGCGAGCCGTACAGCTCGGCGCGTATCGAGGTGACCGGCTCCAGCAGCTCCTCGTTGCGCAGCCGCCGGGCGAACATGCGCGCGGCGCGCATCGGGCCCACCGTGTGGGAGCTGGACGGGCCGATACCGATCGAGAACAGGTCGAAGACCGAGATGGCCACGGGGAACTCCTTGGTGGTTTCGCCGGACGCCGTTGTCCGGCGGGGGTGGTGCGGGACCGCATGGGACGGGGCACCGCGCTGCTTCCAGTGTGCGCGGTGCCCCGGACGCCCGTACGGAACGAACCGTACGAACAAAAACCGTACGCCGTGAAAACGTACGAACAAAAACGTACGACCTGAAGCGTACGAAACTACTTCAGGCCGGGGTACAGCGGGTGCTTGTCGGCCAGAGCGGACACCCGGGCCTTGAGGGACTCGGCGTCGTAGGACGCCTTGAGCGCCTCGGCGATGATGTCGGCGACCTCGGTGAAGTCCTCGGTCGTGAACCCGCGGGTGGCGAGCGCCGGCGTGCCGATGCGCAGGCCGGAGGTGACCATCGGCGGACGCGGGTCGTTCGGGACGGCGTTGCGGTTGACCGTGATGCCGACCTCGTGGAGGCGGTCCTCGGCCTGCTGCCCGTCCAGCGCGGAGTTGCGCAGGTCGACGAGGACCAGGTGCACGTCCGTGCCGCCGGACAGCACGTCCACGCCCACGGCCTTCGCGTCGTCCTGGACCAGGCGCTCGGCCAGGATGCGCGCGCCGTCCAGCGTGCGCTGCTGGCGCTCCTTGAAGTCGTCCGTGGCGGCGACCTTGAAGGAGACGGCCTTGGCCGCGATCACGTGCTCCAGGGGGCCGCCCTGCTGACCGGGGAAGACCGCGGAGTTGATCTTCTTGGCCAGCTCGGCCGTCGAGAGGATCACGCCGCCGCGGGGGCCGCCGAGGGTCTTGTGGGTGGTCGTCGTGACGACGTGGGCGTGCGGCACCGGGTTCGGGTGCAGGCCCGCGGCCACCAGACCGGCGAAGTGCGCCATGTCGACCATGAGGTACGCGCCGACCTCGTCGGCGATCCGGCGGAACTCCGCGAAGTCGAGCTGACGCGGGTACGCGGACCAGCCAGCGACGATCAGCTTCGGGCGGGACTCCTTGGCGAGGCGCTCGACCTCGGCCATGTCGACCTGGCCGGTCGCGTCGTCCACGTGGTAGGCGACCACGTCGTAGAGCTTGCCGGAGAAGTTGATCTTCATGCCGTGGGTGAGGTGCCCGCCGTGCGCGAGGTTCAGACCCATGATCGTGTCGCCCGGCTTGAGCAGCGCGAACATCGCCGCCGCGTTGGCCTGGGCGCCCGAGTGCGGCTGCACGTTGGCGTGCTCGGCGCCGAACAGCGCCTTCACCCGGTCGATGGCGATCTGCTCGACGACGTCGACGTGCTCGCAGCCGCCGTAGTAGCGGCGGCCGGGATAGCCCTCGGCGTACTTGTTCGTCAGGACCGAGCCCTGGGCCTCCATGACCGCGACCGGAGCGAAGTTCTCCGAGGCGATCATCTCCAGGGTGGACTGCTGGCGGTGCAGCTCGGCGTCGACGGCGGCCGCGACGTCCGGGTCCAGCTCGTGCAGGGGGGTGTTCAGAAGCGACATGCGGTGACTCCTCAGCCGGCGGTGAAGGCGGCGTACTCGTCGGCGGACATCAGGTCCTCGGGCTCGTCGGCGACGCGGACCTTGAACAGCCAGCCGCCCTCGAAGGGGGCCGAGTTCACCAGCGACGGGTCGTCCACCACGTCCTGGTTGGCCTCGACGACCTCGCCGCCCACGGGGGAGTACAGGTCGCTGACCGACTTGGTCGACTCCAGCTCGCCGCAGGACTCGCCCGCGGTCACCGTGTCACCGACCTCGGGAAGCTGGGCGTAGACGACATCGCCGAGGGCGTTGGCCGCGAACTCGGTGATGCCCACGGTCGCGACGCCGTCCTCGGCGACGGACAGCCACTCGTGCTCCTTGCTGTAGCGGAGCTGCTGGGGGTTGCTCATGGCCTGAATTCTCCTGTACGCGGGGGAGTGCTGATGAATGGGGGAGTCCGTCACCCGGACGAGCCCGTCCGGGGGTGCCGTCCGGCGCCGCGGAAGGCCGCGACGCCCGTGGTCCGTGCGGGCCGGTGTCACGGCCTGCCGATGCGGACCAGTGTCACTTCCGGCGCTTGTAGAAGGGCAGCGCCACGACCTCGTAGGGCTCGTGGGTGCCCCGGATGTCCACACCGACACCGGTGGTGCCCGGCGCGGCGTGCGCGGCGTCGACGTACGCCATCGCGATCGGCTTGCCCAGCGTGGGAGACGGGGCGCCCGAGGTGATCTCGCCGACGACCTGGCCGTCGGAGACGACCGGGTACCCGGCGCGCGGCACACGACGCCCCTCGGCGATCAGGCCGACCAGCACCCGCGGCGGGTTCTGCTCGGCACGCTCGGCGGCCTCCTGGAGCGCGGTACGCCCCACGAAGTCGCCCTCCTTCTCGAACTTCACGACCCGCCCGAGGCCGGCGTCGAAGGGGGTCAGCGAGGTGGTGAGTTCGTGCCCGTACAGCGGCATGCCCGCTTCCAGGCGCAGCGTGTCGCGGCAGGACAGACCGCACGGGATCAGCCCGACGGGGGTACCCGCGTCGGTCAGCGCCTGCCACACCTTCTCGGCGTCGGCGGGCGCGACGAACAGCTCGAAGCCGTCCTCGCCCGTGTAGCCGGTACGCGCGATCAGCGCCGGGACGCCGGCGACGGTGCCCGGCAGGCCCGCGTAGTACTTCAGGCCGTCCAGGTCCGCGTCGGTGACCGACGCGAGGATGCCGGGGGACTCGGGCCCCTGCACGGCGATCAGCGCGTACGCGTCACGGTCGTCGCGCACCAGCGCGTCGAAACCGGCGGCGCGTTCGGTCAGCGCGTCCAGCACCACCTGGGCGTTGGAGGCGTTCGCCACGACCATGAACTCGTGCTCGGCCAGCCGGTAGACGATCAGGTCGTCCAGGATGCCGCCGTCCTCCTGGCAGATCATCGTGTAGCGGGCGCGGCCGACGCCCACGGTGGCGATGTTGCCGACCAGCGCGAAGGCGAGAAGTTCGGCGGCCTGCGGGCCGGTGACGGTGATCTCGCCCATGTGCGAGAGGTCGAAGAGCCCGGCCTTCGTGCGGACGGCCAGGTGCTCGTCGCGCTCCGAGCCGTAGCGCAGCGGCATGTCCCAGCCGGCGAAGTCGGTCATCGTCGCGCCCAGCGAGCGGTGCAGGGCGTCGAGCGCGGTGAGACGGGGGGTGGTGCTGCTCATCGGTGGGGCTCCCAAGGCATGACGGCGAGGTCGTTCCTCCCCATCTGTCATCGGAACCTGAGAGGTTCATCACGACCCCGCGAAACGGTGGTCCTGACTTGCACCTTGGGTGGAGCCACTGGAGAGCGGCCCGCTTTTCAGATGTGCCTCGCCCGCGCGGTAACGGGGCCTGAGAGATTCAAGGGAGGGACTTGCTCCTTCGGCGCCCGGGTACACGTACCCAGGACTCTCCCGCGCGGATTCAAGCGGCCGGTATGCAGTTGGCGCGGCCATCATTGCACGCCCCGTCCGATCAGGGCAGTCCGCATCTGTAACCGTGCTGTGGCAGTCCGCGCACCGAAACGGGAAGCGCCGCGCATTACCTTCTCTTTACACTCGACGGGGATGGGACTCCACATCCAAGGGGAGGACGGCCACGGTGAACAGGACCACGGTGTACGCGACGACCTCGGGTCTCGCGCTGCCCGAGCAGCCCGGCGCACCGGCCCGGGAGGCGTGCGGCCCGCTCCCGGCGGCCGTCGTCCGTGACCTGAGGGACCGCGCCGGGCACAGTCCGCACGGCCTGCGCTTCGGCGCCCGCGACCTCGTCGTGGTCACCGGACTGCCGGGCAGCGGCAAGTCGACCCTGATGCGGCGGGCCGTCGAGGGAGCGCGCGTCGACTCGCAGGACACCCGCGACCGCTGGGACGGCCGGATGGCCGGCCTGCTGCCGTACGCGGTCTACCGCCCCCTCGTCCGCCTCGCGCACTACGCCGGCCTGCGCCGGGCACTGCGCGGCGACGGGGGAGTCGTCGTGCACGACTGCGGCACCCAGACCTGGGTGCGCCGCTGGCTCGCCCGCGAGGCCCGCCGCCGGGGCGGCGCCCTGCACCTGCTGCTGCTCGACGTCACGGCGGACACCGCGCTGGACGGCCAGCGCGAGCGCGGCCGGGGCGTCTCGCGCTACGCGTTCGCGCGCCACCGCGGCGCCGTCGCCCGGCTGCTGCGTTCCGTGGAGCGGGGCGACCTGCCCGAGGGATGCGGTTCCGCGGTCCTCCTCGACCGGGAGGCGGCGGACGTGCTGCGCAGGATCGACTTCGGCCACTGACCGGCCGAGGCGCCCACCCCACTAACCTTTCCAGCCGGAACAGTGGTTCGAAGCAGGCGGTAGAGACAGATGGACTTCCCGGCACAGGCACACCCCCATCCGCACGGCGGCTGGCCCGGCAACGAACTGGAGGAGGTGCTGTCCGCGGCCCTCGGCATGGGCGGAGCCGCCTCGGCGGGCGCCCGCATCGTCGAGGTGCTCGGCCGCAGCTTCGTCTGGGTGCCGCTGCCCAGCGGCGGGGGCCCCGACAGCGGCCCGCTCGATCTGCCCACGATGGAGCTCGAAGGCCAGGTCTACGTGCCCGTCTTCAGCTCGGAGGAGCAGTTCCGGCAGGTCACCGGCGGCCACATGTCGTTCACCATCGCGCCCGCCGCGGAGTTCGCCCGCGGACTCCCGCCGCAGGTCGGCATCGCGGTGAACCCGGACGGCGTGGTCGGCGTGCCCCTGCCGCCGATCGCCGTCGCCGAGCTCTGCCGGGCCGGGCGGACCCCACTGGACGGACCGGCGAGCGGCGGCCGGGTGCGGCTCTTCGAACCCGACTGGCAGGAGGACCCGGTGGACTTCCTCGCCGCGGCCTCGGCCGAGTTCGCCGGGACCGGCGTCGTGCTGAGCGCCCGCCGCTGCCTGGCCAGCATCGAGGGCGACGCCCCGGTCATGTTCATCGGCGTCGAACTCTCCCTGTGGGAGGGCGAGGCCCGCACCCTGCCCCTCGACGCCCTCGGCCGTGCCCTCGGCCGCGTCCCCATGAACATCCCGGTGAACCTGGTCCTCCTCGACGTCACCCAGGACCCGGTGGGCGACTGGATGCGCGCCCAGGTCCGGCCCTTCTACCAGGCAGGTCACTGAACGGCCGCCCCACCGTGACGGAAAGGAGCACGCGACGGCGTCCCCCGGCGGAGGACGTTCGCCGCATAAGCTGGTTTCATGGCCCGGTCGAGGTGTTGACGCAGGTTCTCACCGGCACCTCAGGCGTAATGGATGAGTTCGTCGTGATTTGTTCGCGAAGGGGCGGTTGAAGGGTGAGCGCGTCGGGCACGGCCGCGGCCGGGCAGGTCGAGCACATGCTGCGCCAGGTGACGCCCGGGCGTTACGACGCCTACGAGGCGCTCCTTCGCGCGCTCGCGACCCCCTCGTCCGGCCAGGTGTGGATGCTCCTCTGGCACGGCCAGTCCGGCTCCCCCGACGCCCAGTACGGCAACATGCAGGTGGACGGCTTCGGTTACGCGCCCTGCGTCACCTCCGCCCAGGAGCTGTCGGCCAGCGGCTGGAACCGCTCGTACGAGGTCGTCGACGGCCTGGACGTGGCCCGCACCCTCTACCCCGACCACTTCGGTCTCTGGCTGAATCCGCACGCCCCCGGCGGTGGCCTCGGCATCCCCTGGCTCGATCTGCGCCGGATCGCCACCGGCCTGGAACGCCAGCCCGCGGGCCCGCTCCGGCTCTCCGAACCCGGCATCGAGATCCCGCAGTTCTACGCCCTGATCACCCAGAACGCGCATCTCACCCCGGCCGTCCGCTCGTTGCGCCGTGCCTGGGTGCAGCCCGCGCTCGGGGCGCCGTATCTCGCCATCGGCCTCGACGTGTACGACACCTCGCCGCCCGCCGTCGACTCGGTGCGGGCGATGATGCAGCAGTCGATCGGAGCCGTCCCGGAGGGGCTGCCCGTCTCGACGGTGGCGATGTCGGACGCGTTCGACCCGGTCGCGATGTGGCTGCGCGCCAACGCCCGGCCGTTCTACGACCGCGAGGCCCACGCGGCCCCCGCGCAGGCCCCGGTGGCGGGCGGCTACGGCTATCCGCCGGCCCGCGGCGGCTACTGAGACCGTCCCGCATCGCGGACCGGTCGTACGATCGTGCGAGCGCTGCTGGCATCATGACCTCGCACACGGCCTTCCAGTGCCGTACGCATGATGGTGCTGACCTGCGGGGGAGCAGGCACATGGGGTGGTTGTCCCGATTCGGGACCATTTAAGACCAAAAGGATCAGCGTGGACCCTTCACGCCCAACTGCCCCTCGTCCGGCTCGCGTTACCCACTGTTCGGATAACGGAATCCCCCTACAAGCATCACGGTTGCGCATACTTTCTCCATGAGACCTGGCACGTGATCGTGGCGGCACTGAAGACTCGCCCATCAGACACGGGGTCATCGATCCCGTGAGCGAGTGCAAGTCGAACGATCAGCCGGATTTCCGGGCCGCATCATCTGCGGCCGGCTTCCCGGCGAGCAAGTGAACCAAGCCGCAGACAGCGGCAGGCGTAGGCCGGTCACCACCGGCGAGAAGGGTCGGGTCACTGTGACCGCACCGATCGAGACCACCGGGGCGGCGACGGAAGTTCAGCCAGAGGCTGTGCTCGCCGGAGTCGACAAGGGGCAGATCGAGGGTCGTTCCCTGGGACAGATCGCCTGGACGCGCTTCAAGCGCGACAGAGTGGCGGTCGCCGGCGGTGTCATCGTCGTGCTGCTCATCCTGCTGGCCGTGCTCGCCCGGCCCGTGCAGGCGATGTTCGGGCTGGACCCGAACGCCTTCCACCAGGACCTGATCGACCCCAACACCTCGCTGCCCAAGGGCGGGTTCGGCGGAATGAGCTGGGATCACCCGCTCGGCGTCGACCCGAAGTTCGGGCGCGACATCGCCACCCGTGTCCTCGAGGGCTCCTGGGTCTCCCTGGTGGTCGCCTTCGGCGCCACCATCCTGTCGAACGTGATCGGCGCGATCCTCGGCGTCGTCGCGGGCTACTACGGCGGGCGCGTCGACGCGGTCATCAGCCGCCTGATGGACACGTTCCTCGCCTTCCCCCTCCTGCTCTTCGCGATCGCCATCTCCGCCACCCTGCAGGGCGGCGCGTTCGGCCTCGAAGGGCTCCCGCTCCACCTGAGCGTGCTGATCTTCGTGATCGGCTTCTTCAACTGGCCCTACCTGGGCCGTATCGTCCGAGGCCAGACGCTCGCCCTGCGCGAGCGGGAGTTCGTGGACGCCTCCCGGGGCATGGGGGCCAGGGGCCCGTACATCCTGTTCCGGGAACTGCTGCCCAACCTGGTCGGCCCGATCATCGTCTACTCGACGCTGCTCATCCCGACCAACATCCTCTTCGAGGCGTCCCTGAGCTTCCTCGGGGTCGGCATCCAGCCCCCGCAGGCGTCCTGGGGCGGCATGCTCAGGGAAGCGGTCACCTACTACGAGGTCGACCCGCAGTTCATGATCGTGCCCGGCCTCGCCATCTTCGTGACCGTCCTGGCGTTCAACCTGCTGGGTGACGGTCTCCGCGACGCTCTCGACCCGCGCAGTCGCTGATGCCTGACGCGCACCGAGAGATCCACAAGTTTCCGACAATGGAGGGGAACCCGCCCATCATGCGAAGGTCAGCGCTGGCCGCAATTGCGGCCATCGGCTCCGCGAGTCTGCTCGTAGCAGGCTGCAGCAAGGCCGATGACAACAAGAACACCGACAACACGAAGTCAGCTGGGGCCAACGCAGCGACCACGGACGTCGTCAACGCCTCCACCCAGAAGGGGGGCACGGTCACGTACGAGTACTCCGACGTGCCGGACTCCTTCGACCCGGGCAACACGTACTACGCGTACATGTACAACCTCTCGCGTCTGTACGCCCGTCCCCTGATGACGTTCCAGCCCGGCGCCGGCGAGAAGGGCAACACCCTTGTCCCCGACCTCGCGGCCGGCAAGGGTGTCCCGAGCGACGGCGGCAAGACCTGGACGTACAAGCTGCGGACGGGCCTGAAGTACCAGGACGGCTCCGCGATCACGTCCAAGGACGTGAAGTACGCCGTCGAGCGCTCGAACTTCGCGCGTGACGTCCTCTCCCTCGGCCCGAACTACTTCCAGCAGTTCCTCGTGGGCGGCGACAAGTACAAGGGTCCCTACAAGGACAAGAGCGGCAAGGGCCTCTCGTCCATCGAGACCCCGGACGACACCACGGTCGTCTTCCACCTGAAGACCGCGTTCCAGGAGTTCGACTACCTGGTTGCCTCGCCGCAGACCGCTCCGGTCCCGCAGGCGAAGGACAACGGCGTCGACTACGTCAAGAACATCGTGTCCTCGGGCTCGTACAAGTTCCAGAGCTACTCCGACGGCAAGCAGGCCGTCCTCGTGCGCAACGAGAACTGGGACGCGAAGACCGACCCGCTGCGCAAGCAGTACCCGGCGAAGATCGTCGTCAACCTGAAGGTCAACGCCGAGACGATCGACAAGGACGTCCTCGCGGGCGACGCGATCGACCTCGGTGGCGGCGGTGTCCAGGCCGCGACCCAGGCGCAGCTGCTCAGCTCGGCCGACAAGAAGGCCGGCACGGACAACACCTACGGTGGCCGACTCGTCTACATGGCGATCAACACCAAGGTGAAGCCGTTCGACAAGGTCGAGTGCCGCAAGGCCGTGCAGTTCGCGATCGACAAGGTCTCGGTGCAGACCGCCGAGGGCGGCCCCATCCGCGGCGACGTCGCCTCCACCGTTCTCCCGCCCGACATCCCGGGCTACGCCAAGTCGGACGTCTACGCGTCCGCCGGCAACAAGGGTGACGCGGCCAAGGCCAAGGACCAGCTCAAGGCCTGCGGCAAGACGGCCATCAACACGAACATCTCCGCGCGCAGCGACCGCCCGCAGGAGATCGACGCGGCCACCGCGATCATCAACTCGCTGAAGAAGGTCGGCATCAACGCCAGCCTGAAGCAGTACCCGTCGGGCAAGTACTTCACCGACTACGCGGGTGTCCCGAAGTTCACCGAGAAGAACAACATCGGTCTGATCATGATGCAGTGGGGTGCCGACTGGCCCTCGGGCTACGGCTTCCTGCAGCAGATCCTGAACGGCAGCGCCATCGGCGCCTCGGGTAACACCAACCTGTCGCAGTACGACAACAAGGAAGTCAACTCGCTTCTCGAGAAGGCCATCGGCACGCAGGACGACACCGCGCGCAACAGCCTCTACACCGAGATCGACAAGAAGACCATGGACGACGCCGTCCTCGTTCCGCTGACCTACTTCAAGGTGCTCCTGGCCCGCCCGAAGTACGCCACGAACCTGGTCTCCACGGCTGCCTTCAGCGGTCAGTACGACTACCTCAACATCGGCACCACGAAGAAGTAGTAGCCCCGGAAGGCAGGTGAAGGCATTGGTGCCCGCGGGCTCAGCCCGCGGGCACCAGCGCCGATCCCCGTGATCTCGTACATCCTCCGTCGGACGGCAGCGGCAGCGATCCTGCTCCTGGTCGTCTCCGCGGTCACCTTCGCCATCTTCTTCCTGCTCCCCAGACTGGCCGGTCAGACCCCCGACCAGCTGGCCCAGCAGTACATCGGGAAGAGCCCGTCGAAGGCCGACATTCTCGCGGTCAAGCACAACCTCGGTCTGGACCAGCCCGTCTACGTCCAGTACTGGCACTTCATCAAGGGGATCGTCAGCGGCGCCACCTATGACCTCGGCCCCACCACGGCACACTGCAGCGCGCCGTGCTTCGGGTACTCCTTCAAGACCCACCAGGCGGTCTGGCCGCAGCTCACCTCCCGCCTTCCGATCACTCTCTCGCTGGCCGCCGGCGCTGCTGTCCTGTGGCTGGTCTCGGGTGTGGTCGTCGGCGTGATCTCCGCGCTGAAGCCCCGCTCGGTCTTCGACCGCACCTTCATGGGCGTCGCGCTAGCCGGTGTCTCGCTGCCCATGTTCTTCACGGGCAACCTGGCGCTGCTGCTCTTCACCTACCAGTGGCCGATCTTCGGTCGCGTCTACGTACCGTTCACCGAGAACCCGGCACAGTGGGCCAACACCCTCTTCCCGGCCTGGTGTTCACTCGCTCTGCTGTACTCCGCCATCTACGCGCGGCTCACCCGCTCGGGCATGCTGGAGACGATGAACGAGGACTTCATCCGCACGGCCCGCGCCAAGGGTCTGCGGGAGCGCAGGGTGGTGGTCCGGCACGGACTGCGTGCCGCGCTCACTCCGATCATCACGGTCTTCGGCATGGACCTCGGCCTGCTGCTCGGCGGTGCCGTGATCACCGAGACGGTGTTCTCGCTGCACGGCGTCGGCGAATACGCGGTGGACGGCATCACCGACAACGACCTGCCGCCCATCCTCGGCGTGACCCTCCTCGCCGCCTTCTTCGTCGTCATCGCAAATCTCCTGGTGGACCTGCTCTACGCGGCCGCCGACCCGCGGGTGAGGCTCTCGTGACCGAACTGTCCAAGACCGGCGCCGCGGTCGGCGAGCCCGTCTCCTCCCCCTCGAACGCCCCGCGCTCCTTCCTCGAAGTACGCGACCTCAAGGTGCACTTCCCGACCGACGACGGTCTGGTCAAGTCCGTCGACGGCCTGACCTTCTCGGTGGAGAAGGGCAAGACCCTCTCCATCGTGGGCGAGTCCGGCTCCGGCAAGTCCGTCACCTCGCTGGCGATCATGGGCCTGCACCGGCTCGGCGCACGCGGCAAGAACGTCCAGATGTCCGGCGAGATCTGGCTGGACGGCAAGGAACTGGTCAACGCCGACCCGGACGAGGTGCGCAAGCTCCGCGGCCGCGAGATGGCGATGATCTTCCAGGACCCGCTGTCCGCGATGCACCCGTACTACACGATCGGCAACCAGATCGTGGAGGCGTACCGCGTCCACCACAAGGTCGACAAGAAGACCGCCCGCAGGCGGGCGATCGAGATGCTCGACCGGGTGGGCATCCCGGAGCCGGCCAAGCGCGCCGACAGCTACCCGCACGAGTTCTCCGGCGGTATGCGGCAGCGCGCGATGATCGCCATGGCGCTCGTCAACAACCCTGAGCTGCTCATAGCGGACGAGCCGACGACCGCCCTCGACGTCACCGTCCAGGCGCAGATCCTCGACCTCATCCGTGATCTGCAGAAGGAGTTCGGCTCCGCGGTCGTCCTCATCACCCACGACCTCGGCGTGGTCGCCGAGATCGCCGACGAGGTGCTGGTGATGTACGGCGGCCGCTGCGTGGAGCGCGGTACCGTCGAGCGGATCTTCGAGCAGCCGCAGCACCCCTACACCTGGGGTCTGCTCGGCTCGATGCCGCGGATCGACCGCGAGACCTCCGACCGGCTCATCCCGGTCAAGGGCCAGCCGCCGAGCCTCATCAACGTCCCGTCGGGCTGCGCCTTCCACCCGCGCTGCCCGTACGCGGACCTGCCCAAGGGCGATGTCACCCGTACCGTGCGCCCCGAACTGCAGCTGATCGGCAGCGGCCACTACACCGCCTGCCACCTCTCGCAGGAGGACCGCACGCGGATCTGGACCGAAGAGATTGCGCCGAAGCTGTGAGTGAGACGAAGAAGACGGACGCCGCCGACGCGGTGATCCCGCAGCAGGCAGCGTCGTCCGACGACCGCGCGGCCTCCGCGAAGTCGCCGGACGACCGCGAGGTCCTGCTGCGGGTCCAGGGGCTGAAGAAGCACTTCCCCATCCGCAAGGGTGTTCTTCAGCGCCAGGTCGCCGCGGTCAAGGCGGTCGACGGCATCGACTTCGAGGTCCGCAAGGGCGAGACGCTCGGCGTCGTCGGTGAGTCCGGCTGCGGCAAGTCGACCATGGGCCGGGTCATCACCCGCCTCCAGGACCCGACCGGCGGCAGCATCGAGTTCGAGGGCCAGGACATCACCCGGCTCAGCGCCTCGGGGATGCGTCCGCTGCGCCGCGACATTCAGATGATCTTCCAGGACCCGTACGGGTCGCTGAACCCCCGTCACACCATCGGCTCGATCGTCTCGGCGCCCTTCCGGCTGCAGAGCGTCACGCCCGAGGGCGGTGTGAAGCGGGAGGTCCAGCGGCTCCTGGAGCTGGTGGGTCTGAGCCCCGAGCACTACAACCGCTACCCGCACGAGTTCTCCGGCGGCCAGCGCCAGCGCATCGGCATCGCCCGCGCGCTCGCGCTGAAGCCGAAGCTGGTCGTGGCGGACGAGCCGGTCTCGGCCCTCGACGTGTCGATCCAGGCGCAGGTCGTGAATCTGATGGACGACCTGCAGTCCGAGCTCGGTCTCACGTACGTGATCATCGCGCACGACCTCTCCGTCGTCCGCCATGTCTCGGACCGCATCGCGGTGATGTACCTCGGCAAGATCGTCGAACTCGCCGACCGCACCTCGCTGTACGAGGCGCCGATGCACCCGTACACCAAGGCCCTGATGTCGGCCGTGCCGGTGCCGGACCCCAAGCGCCGGGGCGCCAAGAGCGAGCGGATCCTGCTCAAGGGCGATGTTCCCTCGCCGATCTCGCCCCCGAGCGGCTGCCGCTTCCACACCCGGTGCTGGAAGGCCACGGAGATCTGCAAGACGACCGAGCCGCCGCTCATCGAGCTGAGGCCCGGTCAGCAGGTCGCCTGCCACCACCCGGAGAACTTCGAGGACCAGGCTCCTCAGGACACCGTGCTGCTGTCGGCGGCGCGGGAGGCTGTCGAGCTCGTGGGCGAAGCGGTGCTGGGGGAGTCGGCCGCGGCGCCCGTCGCCGTGGCGGAGCCCGAGCCCTCGGCGGTCCCCGCGGAGAAGTCCGTGAAGCCCGCGCAGGACGACACGGTCACCGAGGCGCCCGAGGCGGCTGCGGTGCCCGAGGCGGCCGACGCGGCGGAGGACGACAAGAAGTAGCGTCCTCGGCTGTCAGGAGTCACCGGCCTCCAGCCCGTGACGACTTGGCAAAGTCATGAACATGCCCGAACGGGAGCGTGCAGAGTCCTGCGTGTCCGTCTGATCGAATCTGATCGGCACACGTACGAAAGGGACGCGAAATGGCACTCTCCCGTTCGGCACGTTTAGGGGCCCTCGCCACCGCGGCGGCCTCCTTCCTCCTCGTCGCCGCCTCCTCCGCCCCCACCCCGGGCGCCGACGGCATCGGTGACACCTACTTCCCCCAGCTCGGCAACGGCGGCTTCGACGCCCGCCACTACGCCCTCGACGTGGCGTACGACCCGGCCACCGACCGCCTCGACGGCCGGACCACCCTCACCGCCCGCGCCACCCAGAACCTCTCCTCCTTCGACCTCGACCTCCAGAAGCTGGACGTCACCAGGGTCGAGGTGAACGGCAGACGCGCCCACTTCACGCGGTCCGGCGACGAGATCCGCATCACCCCGCGCGGCCCGCTGGCCAAGGGCCGGACCTTCACGGTCACCGTCACCTACGGCGGAGTCCCCGAGGCGCTCAGCGGACCGATCGTGTTCGGCTCCGACTACGGGTGGATGAAGACCCCCGACGGCGTCTTCGTCGCCTGCGAACCCAACGCCGCCTCCACCTGGTTCCCCTCCAGCGACCACCCGTCCGACAAGGCGACCTACGACATACGCATCACCGCGCCCAAGGGCCTGACGGGTGTCTCCAACGGACGTCTCGTCTCGACGCGCGACAGGGGCGGCCGCACGGTCACGCACTGGCGCGAGAGCCGTCCCATGGCCACGTACCTGGCGACCGCGACCATCGGGAAGTTCGACGTGAAGACGGGCAGGACGCCCGCCGGGACGCCGATCTACGTCGCCATCGACCCGGTGCTCGCGAACAGCAACAGCGTCGACGTGTACGCCGTCACCGCCGCGGCCACCGACTACTGGTCCCAGGTCTTCGGTCCGTACCCGTTCGAGGAGACCGGCGCGATCGTCGACGACATGCCGCAGGCCGGCTTCT
The DNA here is from genome assembly GCF_040650615.1 of Streptomyces sp. NPDC048643. Lineage (NCBI taxonomy): Bacteria > Bacillati > Actinomycetota > Actinomycetes > Kitasatosporales > Streptomycetaceae > Streptomyces > Streptomyces sp. NPDC048643. The sequence goes on along the minus strand of NZ_JBEZHO010000009.1, from coordinate 191,637 downwards.
CCCTGGAGGTCCAGTCCAAGCCCGCGTACTCGGCGGTGCGCTCGGAGTCGACCATCGTGCACGAGCTGGCCCACCAGTGGTTCGGCGACTCCGTCTCGGTCGCCCACTGGAAGGACATCTGGCTGAACGAGGGCTTCGCCACCTACGCGCAGTGGCTGTGGTCGGAACACCAGGGCGTCCGCTCCGCGCACGACTCGTTCGTCGCCGGCTACGACTCCCGGCCCGCCGACTCCTCCTTCTGGCAGACCACCGTCGGCGACCCGCAGCGGGACACGATGTTCGCCTCCGCCGTCTACCAGCGGGGCGCGATGACCCTCCAGATGCTGCGCGAACGCATCGGCGACACCGCGTTCTTCAAGCTGCTGCCCGCCTGGACGAAGCTGCACCGCTACGGCAACGCGAGCACCGCCGACTTCATCTCCCTCGCGGAGCGGATCTCCGGCCGGCAGCTCGACGACCTCTTCCAGACCTGGCTCTTCACCACAGGCAAGCCCGCCGTCTAGACCTTTGTTCGTAAGGTGCACGCCCCGCGACAGGTGAGAATGTGGGGGTGCTTCTGCAACTGTTCAGCCCCTCCGTCCAGCACACGCTCGACCTGATCGGCATTTTCGTCTTCGCGATCTCCGGCGCGCTGCTGGCCGTCCGGAAGAACTTCGACGTCTTCGGCATAGCCGTTCTCGCGGAGATCACCGCGCTGGGCGGAGGGCTGCTGCGCGACATCATCATCGGCGCCGTGCCCCCGGCCGCCTTCACCGACCTCGGGTACTTCACCACCCCGTTGGTCGCCGCCCTGCTCGTGTTCTTCCTGCACCCCCAGGTGGAGCGCATCCAGGTCGGCGTCAACGTCTTCGACGCGGCCGGGCTCGGCCTGTTCTGCGTCACGGGCACCGTGAAGGCGTACGACTACGGGCTCGGCCTCACCGCCTCCGCCGCCCTCGGCCTCGCGACCGCCGTCGGCGGCGGTGTGCTGCGCGACGTCCTCGCCAACGAGGTGCCCTCACTGCTGCGCTGGGACCGCGACCTGTACGCGGTTCCCGCGATCGTCGGCGCCACGATGGTGGCGCTCTGCATCCGCTACGACGCGCTCACCCCCTTCACCAGCGGCCTTGCCGTCGTCACGGCCTTCGTGCTGCGGCTGCTCGCGATGCGGTTCCACTGGCGTGCTCCGCGGGCCTGGAACCGCCGTTCGACGGTGAGCGAGGACGAGACCCCCTGACCCGGCCGGTCCCGACGACGTCCCGGGAGCCGTCGGCGTCGCCGGTCTCCACGAGGGTGCCGGTGCCGCCCGGGCCGCGTACGCCGTCCCCACCGCCTGCCCCGGGCGCGGCGCCGGCGGCCCGCGCGCGGAAGCGGTCCGACAGCCAGCGGAACACCTCCGGCAGCTGCGGCCGCCACAGGCCCATGTCGTGGCCGCCCGCGCTGGGCGGCAGCAGCACCACGTCCACCCGCGTCGGCGCCTTCGCGATCCGTTGGATCGCCGCGCCCGCCTCGTAGCCGTCGCCGGACTCGCCGGAGAAGTAGAGCGCGACCGGCGGTGGCACACGGTCGGCACGGAGCCGGACGGAGGGGTCGTTCCGCAGGCGCAGCTGCGGGTTCCGGCCGGCGAGCGAACTGCTCTCCTCACGCGGGTCGTTGTACCCGGACATGCTCACCGCGGCCCGGTAGCGGTCGGGGTGGGCGACGGCCAGTTTGGTCGCGCAGTGCGCCCCGGCCGAGTACCCGGCGGTCGCCCAGCCGTCCGGCGCGGCCTCGGTACGGAAGTTGTCCCTGACCATCCGCGGCACGTCGACGCTGAGCCAGCTCTCCGCGTTGACCGTGCCGGGGACGTTCGCGCAGCCCGTGTCCGCCCGCGCCAGCAGGTTGGTGCGCGGCGCGACCAGGATGAAGGGCGCCACGCGTCCGTCGCGCATCAGCGGCACCAGTTGCTGGTGCACCTTCAGCGAACCGAACCAGGCCCTGGCGGAGCCCGGATAGCCCGGCAGCAGCTCCACGACGGGGAACGAACGGTGGCGGAAGGCGGGTTCGGCGTACTGCGGCGGCAGCCAGACGTAGACCTCGGCGTTCACGCCGGAGACCCGTCCCCTCAGCTCGGTGACGCGTACCCCGCCCGCCTCGCGCATGCCGGGCCCGACGGCCTGCTCGAAGGTCTGCCGCACCCGGGGCAGACTCTCCGGCGCGATCCCGCCGGTGCCGTCCGCGCCCAGCTCGGCGGCCCGCTCGACGTGGTCGCCGGTGCCGAGCAGGTCGGCCCAGTCGTCGTACAGGCTGTTGGCGTCGTTCACCAGGACGAAGACCACGCTGATCGCGGTGGCCTGCGCGAACAGCAGCATCAGCAGCCGTCCCGTGCCACGCACCGGTCCCGGTCCCGGGACCCGGGACCACAGGGCCAGGGGCAGCACGAGGGCGACGGCACACAGCGCGATCGTGGTCAGGAGGAACGGCGTCCCGGTGAGACTCATGTCCTGTCAGAGGAGCACCCGGACCGATTGGTCACGGGTGATTCCGGACACTTGCCGAGAAAATGGCGAACGATCACCCACCTGGACGGGTCGCACCGAGGACCGGCTCCTCGCCGCGTCCCGTGACCGGGGAGGGGGGTGGATGCCGGCCGGCGGGCGTTCATCCTCCCGAAACAGTAAAAGCTACCGCTTAGTAATTTCCTGTTGTACCGTTCAGGCATGCCAGAAGCAGCTTCGGTACAGGCCGCACGGGCCACGATCGGCGACAGCGAGTTCGACCGCGACACCGCGGTCACCCCGCGCGCCCCGGGCGTCTACGACGTGGACCTCTCCGCCGGGTGGACGATCATCACCGCCGTCAACGGCGGCTATCTGCTGGCCGTCCTCGGCCGCGCGCTCGCCGACGCCCTGCCGCACTCCGACCCCTTCACGGTCTCCGCGCACTATCTCACCGCCTCCCAGCCGGGCCCCGCGGTCGTCCGCACGGACGTGGTCCGCACCGGCCGGACGCTGTCGACGGGCCAGGCGTCGCTCTTCCAGTACGACGACGAGGGCCGCGAGGTCGAGCGGATCCGTGTCCTCGCCTCGTACGGCGACCTCGACGCGCTGCCCGACGACGTGCGGACGACCGCGCGGCCGCCCGCGATCCCGCCCATGGACCAGTGCTTCGGCCCGCAGGACGCGCCCGCGCCGATTCCCGGCAGCTCGGCGATCACCGACCGGCTCTTCCTCAAGCTCGACCCCGCGACCCTGGGCTGGGCCCTCGGCGCCCCGTCCGGGAAGGGCGAGATGCGGTCGTGGTTCGGGCTCGCCGACGGCCGCGACGCCGACCCGCTCTCGCTGCTCCTCGCGGTCGACGCGCTGCCGCCGACCGCGTTCGAGATCGGCCTGTCCGGCTGGGTGCCGACCGTCGAACTGACCGTGCACGTGCGCTGCCGTCCGGCCCCCGGCCCGCTGCGGGTGTCGATCACCACCCGCAACCTCGCCGGCGGTTTCCTGGAGGAGGACGCGGAGGTGTGGGACAGCGCCGACCGGCTGGTCGCCCAGTCCCGCCAGCTCGCGCGCGCACGGCTCGACTGACCGGGGACTTCCCTCGGGGGGTACGACCCGGCCGAGCCGGGCCCCGGTCGGGGGGCCCGGCTCGACCGATCTCGACAGCCGGTCGGAGCCGGCTCGATCCGACCGCGACCGTCGGTCGGAGCCCGGCTCGATCCGACCGCGACCGTCGGTCGGGGAGCGGGACCTGCCGACCGCGGCCTCCGTGACGGAGGCTCGGCTCGGCCGAGCACGCTCCTCGGAGTCCAGCTCGTTAGCATGCGATCTCTTCGGGATCCGGCCCGGCAGGGCGCGATGTCCCGTCGAGGAGCACGACTTCGCCGGGTCCGACGTCCGGTCACACGGTGACGAACGGCCGGCGGCCCGTCCAGGCCGCCAGCCGGGTGTAGGCGTCGGCTCCCTCGGGCGCCGGGAGGGCCGGGTCGAAGGGCAGCTCGGGGTCCTCGCGCCCCTCCACGGGCAGTACCCGGCCTGCGGTCGCGAGGGCGAACTCGGCGAGTTCCGGGTCGAGTTCGAGGGGCCGGCCGAGCGCCTCGGACAGGTCCCAGGTGTGGATGACGGCCTCCATGACGTACCCGGCGAGGGCCTGGCGTCCGGGAGCCGCGCCCCACGGCACCCGCACGAGCGCCTCCAGGCGGGCGTCGTCGGCCCACGCCGTCCGGACCTGCGCCCTGGCCCCGTCGTACGCGGCGACCCAGCCGTCGTCCGGGACGCCGTCGACGAACGGCCGTACCGCGAGTCCGTCACCACCCGCCCCGATCACCGCGATCCGCCGGGTGCCTCCGACGAGGTGCGACAGCAGCAGGCGGACGTCGAAGTCGGCGCAGGGCGTCGCGCCGGAGAGCTGATCCGGCCGGACGGTTGCGATGAGTTCGGCGATCCGACCGGCGGCGCGGGTGTACAGGGGGCGGGGGTCCATGGCGTTCATGAGCGAACCTCTTCCGTGTCTCGGTGTGCCCTCACTGTCGACGCATAACCTGACAGCCCCCGTCAGCATTTGCCGGGTCCTCGGGTGAGCGCGATCCTGGGCCCGTGAAGTCCGACCGCCTGCTCTCGATCCTCCTGCTGCTCCAGACCCGGGGCCGGGTTCCCGCCCGCGAACTCGCCGACCGCCTCGAGGTGTCGGTGCGCACCATCTACCGCGACATCGAGGCTCTCTCCACCTCCGGCGTCCCGGTCTACGCCGAGCGGGGCCGGCACGGCGGCATCGAACTGCTCGCCGGATTCCGTACGGACGTCACCGGACTGACCGCCGACGAGTCCCGCGCGCTGTTCATCCTGGCCGCGCAGGGCGCGCACGCCGCGCTCGGTCTGGACGCGGCCCTCGACTCCGCGCTGCGCAAGGTGATGGCCGCGCTCCCCGCGCCGTTCCGGCCGGCCGCCGAGGTCACCGGCAGGCGCATCCTCGTCGACGCCACGCGCTGGAAGGGCGGGCCTCTACGGGCCGCCGACCTGGACGTGTTGCAGGACGCCGTGTTCAGCGACCGAAGGCTGCGGCTGCGCTACCGGCGCGGCGGGGAGGCCGAACCCCGCACGTACACCGTCGACCCGTACGGGCTCGTCTCCAAGGCCGGGGTCTGGTACCTGGTCGCCGACCGGCGCGGCACCCCGCGGCTGTTCCGCGCCGACCGGATCGGCGCGGCCACCCTCCTGCCGGACCCGGTGCGCCGCCGTCCCGGAGTGGAACTCGCCCACGTCTGGGAGGTGTTGCGCCGCCAGGTCGAGGAGCGGCCCGGGGGCGTCGAGGTCACGGTCCGGGTGCGTCGTTCGCGCCTGGACATGTTCGTGCGCCTCAACGCGGCCGCCCTGACGGAACTGCCCGAGGACAACGGCACCGACGAGTGGGTGATCGCGCGGCTCTCCCACGGTTCCGTGCGCGAGGCCCGGACCCTGCTGGCGTTCGGGGACGCGGTGGAGGTCCTCTCCCCGGCGGCGGCGCGGGAGGAGCTGGCCACGACGGCCTCGGCCGTCGGAGCGCTGTACGCGGGGGGTTGAGCGCCGGATCGCGCCCCGCCGGACGGGGCTCCGCCCAGCAGGAGACAGCTCCGGCACGGCGCACCCTTCGTGGATCTGGTGCTCCGGCCACCGCTCGCCAGGCCGTCGTCCGTCGGCCCGAACCGGCCCGGCCCTCGCCAACCCGACTGCACACGCGCGTCCTTCGGTCTTCGGCGGACGCCGGCCCGACGCCGCCCGGTCCACGCCGCCGTCGGCCGGTCCGATCCGGTGCGGGCGCCAGGTGCCAGGGTGGCTGCGGTGAGCGGGTCGCCGATCCAACGGGGGTTACGAGGTCTGTCGCGTCCGTGCGGCCACGTGGGCCGGGTTGGCGCCTTCGGCCGGGCGACCACGCTCGCTCGGCCAGTGCCAGTGCCCGTAGTGCCCGTGTCCGCGCGGGGGTTGGGCAGTCGGCGGGCGTCAAAGGCCCGGCGGCTGGGGCCAGTTTGGCGGGCTCCCGGGGTCCGGGCTCGTGGTCGGCCGGTGGCCTGTGGTCCCGTCCGTCGGGGCCGGGATCAGCCGAGCCAGTGACGGCGGCCGATGCTGATCAGACGCATCTGGCGGCTCGCCACCCGGGCCACCCGCTCGCGCTCCGCCTCCGGGGAGTCCAGCGCCTCCAGGAACGCCGAGGCCGCCATCAGCATGTGGTCGACGTAGAGACCCGCCAGCATGAGCAGGTCGTCGTCGCTCCACCCCCGCGACTCGGGGTGTTCGGCGAGCGCGTCCCGCACCTCCTCGGCGAACCGGGCCAGTTGCTCGCGGATCGCGTCCCGCACCGACTGCACCCCGCCGTGCCGCTCGCGCGCGATGAAGCGGACGTGCGCGGGGTGCGCCCCGACGTGATGGGCGATCAGTTCCACGGCGCGGGCGATGCGTTCGTCGCTGTCGCCGGCCGCTGACACCGTGTCCTCGATCATCGGGTGCAGGCTGCCGAGCGCCTCCTCGACCAGGGCCACGCCGAGATCCGCCGTCGAGCGGAAATGCCGGTAGAAGGCGGTCGGAGCGACTCCCACGGCACGCGTGACCTCCCGCAGACCCAGGCTGCTCAGGCTCTGGTCCTCCAGCAGCAGCAACGCGGCGTCCAGGAGCGCCTGTCGGGTCTTCTGCTTCTGCGCCTGCCGGATGCCGAGAGTGTGACTCATGCCATGCAGTTAACAACTGTTCTCTGGATTTTTAAAGCCGTGGGACGCGCTAGACTCGAGAGTCAGTGAACAAGTGTTACTACAACCGTTCACTGAGTCGTCAAGTCCCGGAAACAATCGGGCCTCACCGTCGAGGCACGGGTGGTCCGGGACCGGACCACGAGACTCCTTCGAGAGGAATCCCATGCTGTTCCTCGTCGCCGCACTCCTGCTGCTCGGCGTCGTCATGGGCACCGTGGCGCACGCGCCGCTGCCCGTCACCCTGGTCGCTGCGGCCGTCATCGGCATCTGGCTGGTCGTCTTCGCGCTGCGTGAGCGCGGCGCCCGCCGCCGGCACACCTCCGCCGGCTGACCGCCGGCACACCACACCCTCGCCGACCGGCCCGTGGTCCCCTTCCTTCACCAACTGACCGTTGGGAGCTGACGTACGTCATGGCACTCACCACTCACACCGCCGGCACCACCCGATCCGCCGGCACCACCAGCACCGCCGACACCGACTTCGACACCGCTCGCGGCACGGAGACGGCCCGCGACACGGACGCCGCCCCCGGCGCGCGGACCGTGCGTACCGAGGACGCCGTCCGTTCCACGGAATCCCCCCGCTCCGAGGCGGCCGCACGAACCCCCCTCGGGCGCCGCGTCCGGGACGCGGACGGCATGGCCGTGGCCGCCTTCATCCTCGGGCTCGTCGGCCTCCTGGTCCTCAACGTCTTCCTCGGCCCGATCGCCATCGTCCTCGCCTCCGTCGCCCTGTGGCGCGGGACCGCCCGCCGTGGCCGCGCGTTCCTCGGCCTCGGCCTCGGCATCGCCGACCTGGTCGTCCTGGTCGCGTTCATGCACGTCGACAGCACGGTGTCCTGGAGCTTCTGACGCCGAGCCGCTGAACGGCGCTCGGTGACGGGAGTCCGATGAAGCGCCCGTTCCGGTCCGGGGAGGACGCCTCGGCCGGTCCGCGCGCGGACCCCGACGACGGCGATGCCGGTGGGGGCAGCGGCAGGGGAACGAAGGGCCCGTAGAATCGGGCCCACCATGGCTTACCTCGACCACGCCGCGACCACCCCCATGCTCCCCGAGGCGGTAGAGGCACTCACCGCCCAGCTGAGCGTCACGGGCAACGCCTCCTCCCTCCACGCCGCCGGCCGCCGCGCCCGGAGGACGGTCGAGGAGTCCCGCGAGACCCTGGCGGACGCCCTCGGCGCCCGCCCCAGCGAGGTGGTCTTCACCTCCGGCGGCACCGAGGCCGACAACCTCGCGGTGAAGGGCCTCTACTGGTCCCGCCGCGACGCCGACCCCGCCCGCACCCGCGTCCTGTCGAGCCCGGTCGAGCACCACGCCGTCCTCGACGCCGTCCACTGGCTCGGCGAGCACGAGGGCGCCACGGTCGAGTACCTCCCCGTCGACGCGTACGGCCGGGTCCACCCCGACGCCCTGCGCGAGGCCATCGCCCGCAACCCCGACGACGTCGCCCTCGCCACCGTCATGTGGGCCAACAACGAGATCGGCACCCTCATGCCGGTCCGTGAACTGGCCGACGTCGCCGCCGAGTTCGGCATCCCGCTGCACGCCGACGCCGTCCAGGCCTTCGGTCAGGTCCCCGTCGACTTCGCCGCCTCAGGCCTCGCCGCGATGACGGTCTCCGGCCACAAGATCGGCGGCCCGTACGGGATCGGCGCGCTGTTGCTGGGCCGCGAGTACACCCCCGTACCCGTGCTCCACGGCGGCGGTCAGGAGCGGCACGTCCGCTCCGGCACCCTCGACGTGCCCGCCATCGCCTCCTTCGCGGTCGCCGGGCGGCTGGCCGCCGAGCGGCGCGAGTGGTTCGCCCGGGAGATCGGCGCCCTGCGCGACGACCTCGTCGACGCCGTCCGCAAGGCCGTGCCCGACGCGATCCTCGGCGGCGACTCCGCACCCGGCGGCCGGCTGCCCGCCAATGCCCACTTCACCTTCCCGGGCTGCGAGGGCGACTCGCTGCTCCTGCTGCTCGACGCGCAGGGCATCGAGTGCTCCACGGGCTCGGCCTGCACGGCGGGCGTGGCCCAGCCCAGCCACGTCCTCCTCGCCACCGGCACCGACCCGGACCTCGCGCGCGGCACCCTCCGCTTCTCGCTCGGTCACACCTCCACGGACGCCGACGTCGACGCGGTGGCCCGGGCGATCGCCCCCGCCGTGGAACGAGCACGCACCGCGGGCCTCACCTGACCGACCGGGCGCGCCCTCGGCCCGCGTCCCGGCCGAGGCCGCTCCTCGGCGGTGACCGCCCTTCAGGCCGCGCTCACGCCGCCGCCGTCCGTGCCCGCCGTACGAGGCGCAGATACCGGTCCCAGTCCCAGTACCGCCCGGGGTCGGTGTGGTCGGCGCCCGGCACCTCCACATGGCCGATGATGTGCTCGCGGTCCACCGGGATGTCGTACCGCCCGCATATTCCGGCCGTCAGGCGCGCCGACGCCTCGTACATCGCGTCCGTGAACGACGAGGCGCGGTCCACGAAGCCCTCGTGCTCGATGCCGACACTGCGTTCGTTGTACGCGCGGTTGCCCGCGTGGAACGCCACGTCCAGCTCGCGGATCATCTGCGTGACGTGACCGTCCTTGCGGACGATGTAGTGCGCCGCCGCCCCGTGCCCCGGGTCCTGGAAGACCCGCACCGCGCTCGCGAAGCTGCCCTGGGTGACATGGATGACCACCCGGTCTATCGAGTAGTCGTCGGGCCGGTCCGCCCGCCGCCAGTTCGCCGTCGACGCCGCCACCCACTGCGCGCCCCGGGAGTCCACCGCCCCCGCGACCCTCTCCTTCTCCACACCGGGCAGCCGCCACCACAGGTGCGTCAGCACGTCCCGGGCGATCGCCGCCGTGCCCACGGCGGCCGCCACACCGCCGACGAGCAGCACCCGGCGTCCGACCGCCGCGTCCGCGTCCTTGGCCGCCGCCTTGGCACCACGGCCCTTCGGCTTCCCCTTTTTCTCCCCCATGCGATCTTCAACGGATACTCGCGGGATCCGGTTCCCGCCGCCCCGTACTCTGGAGGGGTTATGACTGACACCTCGCAGCGCCCCCTCCGTGTCCTCGCCGCCATGTCGGGCGGCGTGGACTCCGCCGTAGCCGCCGCCCGTGCCGCCGAGGCCGGGCACGACGTGACGGGCGTGCACCTCGCCCTGTCGGCGAACCCCCAATCGTTCCGGACCGGCGCGCGGGGCTGCTGCACCATCGAGGACTCGCGCGACGCCCGCCGCGCGGCCGACGTCATCGGCATCCCCTTCTACGTCTGGGACCTCGCCGAGCGCTTCCGCGAGGACGTGGTGGAGGACTTCGTCGCCGAGTACGAGGCCGGCCGCACCCCGAACCCCTGCCTGCGCTGCAACGAGAAGATCAAGTTCGCCGCGCTGCTCGACAAGGCGCTCGCGCTCGGCTTCGACGCGGTCTGCACCGGCCACTACGCGCAGGTGATCGTCCGCGAGGACGGCACGCGCGAGCTGCACCGCGCCTCCGACATGGCCAAGGACCAGTCGTACGTCCTCGGTGTCCTCGACGACCGCCAGCTCGCCCACGCCCTGTTCCCGCTCGGCGACACGGTCACCACCAAGGACGAGATCCGCGCCGAGGCCGAGCGCCGGGGACTCGCCGTCGCCAAGAAGCCGGACTCGCACGACATCTGCTTCATCGCCGACGGAGACACCCAGGGCTTCCTGGCGAACCGCCTGGGCAAGGCGGAGGGCGACATCGTGGACGAGGCCGGAGCGGTCGTCGGATCCCACGAGGGCGCGTTCGGCTTCACGATCGGCCAGCGCAAGGGGCTGCGTATCGGCACCCCCGCCCCGGACGGCAAGCCGCGCTACGTCCTCGACATCTCGCCGGTGGACAACACGGTGACGGTGGGCCCGGCCGCGTCCCTGGACGTGTCCGCGCTGACCGCGCTCAAGCCCCGCTGGTGCGGCGCCGCCCCCACCGGTCCCGGCACCTACACGGCCCAGCTGCGCGCCCACGGCGGCGAGACGGAGGTGGCGGCCGAGCTGGTCGACGGCTCCCTCCAGGTCACCTTCAGCGAGCCGGTCCGCGGGGTCGCCCCCGGCCAGGCGATCGTCCTGTACGACGGCACGCGCGTGGTGGGCTCGGCGACGATCGCGACGACCACGCGCGCGACGGCCGGCGTCTGACCCGACGCTCGCCTGGCGTGACCGTGCGCGCCGCCGCCGCCGGGCCGGGGTGAGGCAGACGTCGCCGGGTGAGGCAGCGGTCCAGGGCGGCTAGCCGTTCGCGTCGAAGAACTCCGCCAGCACCGGGGCGAGCACCAGGGAATCGACCATGTGCGTCTGCCCCTCCAGCGTGCGGTACGAGCCGACGGGCGCCGTGTCCGCGACGACACGGGCCGCCTCGCGCATCCAGCCGGGGCTGGCGTCGCCCGCGATCGACAGCACCGGCACGGGCACGGCGGCCAGTCGCTCACGGGGCACCGTGCCGTCGCCGAGCGCGGCATTGTCGTACGCCAGGGTCGGAGCGATGGCCTCCATGCCGGCCCACGCGTGGGACAGACGGATTCCGGCGATCGTCTCCGGCGGCGTGCCGACCCGGGACAGGAACAGCTCGACGGCATCCCCGCGCCGGTCCTGCGCGAGCAGTTCCGTCAACCGCTCGGTGTACTCGGCGCGCTCCTTGCCGCCCCGGTCGTCGAGGGCGAAGGGCGTCTCGTAGACCGCGATCTCGCGCACGGGCAGCCCGCTCGCCACCGCCCGCAGGGCGAGCGCGCCGCCCGACGAGATGCCGTAGAGCGCCGCGCTGCCTCCGGAGGCCTCGATCAGCGCCGCGATGTCCTCGACCTCACGAGCGACCGCGAAGGGCTCGGTGTCACCGCTGCGACCGCGGCCCCGGCGGTCGTAGGTGACGGCCCCGAAACGGTCGGACAGGGCCTCGGCGAGGGGCGCCAGTGTGGCGCCCGTGCACATGGCCCCGCCGACCAGGACGACCGCCGGGCCGTCACCGAAACGTTGGTACGCGATGGGTGTCCCGTCGCGCGAGATGGTCTTCTTGTCCATGCCTGGGAAGACTGCCGGGTGGCCCGGAACTCATCGCGTCGCCACGCCCGCGTGGGGGCGCGACGTCAGGACACGTCCTGCTCGTAGAAGCAGAAGTGGTCCTTGATCCCGGCGACGTCGGGCTTGGGGTCGGGGTAGGCCCACACGAGGTCCGCGCCGTCCGGACGCGACCAGTACGACGCGGTGCCCTTGAAGGGGCAGTACGTGTGGGTGTCGGAGGGCGTCAGCAGGTCGAGACGGACGTCCTCGGGCGGGAGGTAATAGCGCACCGGACAGCCGGTCTCGCGCAGCACCAGGGGGCGGTCGCTCTCCGCCAGGACCTGGTCGCCGTGCACGACGCGGACGTGCTGGGTGCCCTGCTCGATGGTGATCGTGTGTCCTTCAGCCATACCGGGAAAGCGCTCGCGGGCCCCGATTCGTTCCCGCGTACGGTGAGGACATGAACATCTGCGTCTTCCTCTCCGCCGCCGACCTCGACGACCGCTACACGCGCCCCGCGCGGGAGTTCGCGGAACTCCTCGGCAAGGGCGGCCACACGCTGGTGTGGGGCGGCTCCGACGTGGGGCTGATGAAGGTCGTCGCCGACGGTGTCCAGGAGGCGGGCGGACGGCTCGTGGGGGTGTCCGTGGACTTCCTGGCCGCCAAGGCCCGCCCCGGCGCCGACGAGATGGTCATCGCCGGTGACCTGGCCGAGCGCAAGGCGCTGCTGCTGGCGAAGGCGGACGCCGTGGTCGTCATGGTCGGCGGCACCGGAACCCTCGACGAGGCGACGGAGATCCTGGAGCTGAAGAAGCACGGGAAGACCGAGAAGCCGGTGGTCCTGCTGAACACGGCCGGGTTCTACGACGGCCTCAAGGAGCAGTTCCGCCGCATGGACGCCGAGGGCTTCCTGCCCCGGCCGCTGACCGACCTGGTCTTCTTCGCGGAGGAGCCCGTGGGGGCCGTCGCCTACCTGGAGGAGAGCCTCGGCACTCAGTGAGGCGCGGGCGGCATCCGGGGCGCCGGCACGCGGTCCCGTGCGGACCCGTGTGACGTACCGGGACCTGGTGCGGGAGCGGCGTCCGGTGATGCGAGCATGGCGTCCATGGCTACACATGTGATCACCGGGGCCGGTTCCGGCATCGGCGCGGCCGTCGCCCGTCGTCTGCACGCGCGCGGGGACGACCTCGTGCTCCACGCGCGCGACGCGGGCCGCGCGAAGGAGCTCGCCGCCGCCTTCCCCGGGGCGAAGACCCTGGTCGGCGACCTGGCGGACCCGGACAAGCTCTCCTGGGCCTTCTCCCACCAGACGCTCCCCGACAGCGTCGACTCGCTGCTGCACATCGCCGGCGTGGTCGACCTCGGTCGGGTCGGCGACCTGACCCCGAAGTCCTGGCGCCACCAGCTCAACGTCAACCTGATCGCCCCCGCCGAGCTGACCCGCCACTTCCTGCCCCAGCTCCGTGTCGCCCAGGGGCACGTGCTGTTCGTGAACTCGGGGGCCGGTCTGAACGCCCACGCCGACTGGTCCGCCTACGCCGCCTCCAAGCACGGCCTGAAGGCCCTCGCGGACTCCCTGCGCCACGAGGAGCACGCCGCCGGTGTCCGGGTCACCTCCGTCTACCCCGGCCGCACCGCCAGCCCCATGCAGGCCAAGGTCCACCAGCAGGAGGGCAAGGACTACGACGCCGCCCGCTGGATCGACCCCGAGTCCGTCGCGACCACCATCCTGATGGCGCTCGACCTGCCGCGCGACGCCGAGGTCAACGACCTGACGGTGCGCCCGGGGCGCTGACCTCCGCCCGGACGGCTGACCTCTGCCCGGGTCGCCGACCTCGCCCCGGGATTCCGTAGGCTTCCGGGGTGAGCGAAAACAGCGTGTTCAGCTTCGGTGCAGCCACCGGGGTCGGGTCCATGCCGGGCGGCGACGCCCGGGAGGCCGCGAAGACCGTCACCGGTTCCGTGGAGGACTTCCCCTTCCTCGCCGAACTCCCCGCGCGCGGGCCGGGCGCCGACATGATCGGCCGGACCGCCGGGATGCTCGTCGAGCTGTACGCGCGCGTGGAGCCCAGCGGCTGGCGGATCGGCGACCGGCCGGGCCGGGACACCAAGCGGGCCCGGTCCTGGCTGGGGGAGGACCTCGACGCCCTGGAGGAGTTCACCCAGGGCTACGAGGGCCCGGTGAAGGTGCAGGCGGTCGGACCCTGGACGCTGGCCGCCGCCCTGGAACTGAGGAACGGCGAGTCGGCGCTCTCCGACCCGGGCGCCTGCCGTGACCTGGCCGGCTCGCTCGCGGAGGGACTGCGCGTCCACCTCGCCGACGTACGCGCCCGGATCCCCGGCGCCCAGGTCGTCCTCCAGCTCGACGAACCCTCCCTCGTCTCCGTGCTGCGCGGCCAGGTGCGCAGCGCCAGCGGCTACCGCACTCACCGCGCCGTGGACCGCCAGCTCGTCGAGGGAACCCTCCGCGACGTCCTCGGCGCCCACGCGGGCGGACCCGTCGTGGTCCACTCCTGCGCCCCGGACGTCCCCTTCGCGCTGCTGCGCCGGGCGGGTGCGACGGCGATCTCCTTCGACTTCTCGCTGCTCACCGAGCGTGACGACGACGCGATCGGAGAAGCCGCCGAGAGCGGGACGCGTCTGTTCGCCGGTGTCGTCCCCGGCGTGGACGGTCCGTTGTCCGACCCTGCCGGTAGCGTCATGGGTGTCAGGACGCTGTGGCGCAGGCTGGGGCTGCGGCCGGGGCTGCTTGCGGAGGCCGTCACGCTCACTCCGTCGTGCGGGCTCGCGGGGGCTTCCCCCGACTACGCGCGCAAGGCGCTCGCCCACTGCGTCCGGGCGGCGAGATCCCTCGCGGACAACCCTGAGTAACGGGAGGACACAACGGTGGCCGGCGAAAAGCACGCAGAGCCCACATCGGTACCCGCCGAGGCACGGGAGAAGCACGCGCAGCTCGCTGAGCAGATCGAGGAGCACCGCTTCCGGTACTACGTGAACGACGCGCCGGTCGTCAGCGACGCCGAGTTCGACAAGCTGCTGCGCTCCCTGGAAGCCCTGGAGGAGGACCACCCCGAGCTGCGCACCCCCGACTCGCCGACCCAGAAGGTCGCGGGCGCGTACGCCACGGAGTTCACCTCGGTCCAGCACCGCCAGCGCATGCTGTCGCTGGACAACGCCTTCTCCGATCTGGAGCTGGCCGCCTGGGCGGAGCGCGTCGCCAAGGACGTGGGCACCTCCGACCACCACTTCCTGTGCGAGCTGAAGGTCGACGGCCTCGCGGTCAACCTGACGTACGAGCGCGGCCGTCTGACGCGCGCGGCCACCCGCGGCGACGGCCGGACGGGCGAGGACATCACGCCCAACGTCCGTACGATCGCGGAGATCCCGGACCGCCTGACCGGCGACCGCGTCCCGGACCTCGTGGAGATCCGCGGCGAGGTCTACTTCCCGATGGAGAAGTTCGAGGAGCTCAACGCCCGCCTGGTGGAGGCCGGCGACAAGCCCTTCGCCAACCCGCGCAACGCGGCGGCCGGTTCACTGCGCCAGAAGGACCCGCGCGTCACCGCGTCCCGCCCGCTGCACATGGTCGTCCACGGCATCGGCGCCCTGGAGGGCTTCGACGGCCTCGGCCGCCTCTCCGAGGCCTACGCCCTGCTGCACTCGTGGGGCCTGCCCACCACGCGGTACGCCAAGGTGGTCGACGACCTCGACGGCGTACGGGAGTTCATCGCGTACTACGGGGAGAACCGCCACTCCGTGGAGCACGAGATCGACGGCGTGGTCGTCAAGCTCGACGAGATCCCCCTCCAGGGACGCCTCGGCTCCACCTCGCGGGCGCCGCGCTGGGCGATCGCCTGGAAGTACGCGCCCGAGGAGGTCAACACCAAGCTCGTCAACATCCGCGTGGGCGTGGGCCGCACGGGCCGCGTCACTCCGTACGCGCAGGTCGAGCCGGTCACGGTCGCGGGTTCCGAGGTCGAGTTCGCCACCCTGCACAACCAGGACGTGGTGAAGGCCAAGGGCGTCCTCATCGGGGACACGGTGGTGCTGCGCAAGGCCGGTGACGTCATCCCGGAGATCCTCGGCCCGGTCGCCGACCTGCGGGACGGCAGCGAGCGGGAGTTCGTGATGCCGGCCGAGTGCCCCGAGTGCGGTACGCCGCTGCGGCCCATGAAGGAGGCCGACGTCGACCTGCGCTGCCCGAACGCGCGGACCTGCCCGGCCCAGTTGCGCGAGCGGCTGTTCTACCTCGCGGGCCGCAAGGCGCTGGACATCGACCACTTCGGGTACGTCGCCGCGGCCGCCCTCACCAAACCGCTGGAGCCGTCCGAGCCGCCGCTGACCGACGAGGGCGACCTCTTCGGCCTCACCATCGAGCGGCTGCTGCCCATCAAGACGTATGTCCTCGACCAGGACAGCGGACTGCCCAAGCGTGACCCGAAGACCGGCGAGGAGAAGATCGCCACGATCTTCGCCAACCAGCAGGGCGAGCCCCGGAAGAACGCGCTTGCCATGCTCGACACCATCGCCGCCGCCAAGGACCGCCCCCTCGCGCGGGTCCTCACGGGCCTGTCGATCCGTCACGTCGGGCCCGTCGCGGCCGAGGCGCTGGCCCGCGAGTTCCGCTCCGTCGACCGGATCGAGCAGGCGACCGAGGAGGAGCTCGCCACCACCGAAGGGGTGGGGCCGATCATCGCCGCCTCCCTCAAGGAGTGGTTCGCCGAGGACTGGCACCGCGAGATCATCCGCAAGTGGCGGGCCGCCGGGGTCCGGATGGAGGACGAGGGCGCGGGCGAGGACCAGGGGCCGCGTCCCCTCGAAGGCCTCACGGTCGTCGTGACGGGCACGCTCGAACACCACACGCGGGACGGCGCCAAGGAGCAACTCCAGAGCCGTGGAGCGAAAGTGACCGGTTCTGTTTCGAAGAAGACGTCATTCGTCGTCGTCGGTGACAATCCTGGTTCGAAGTACGACAAGGCGATGCAGCTCAAGGTTCCGGTTCTGAACGAGGACGGCTTCGCGGTCCTGCTCGAACAAGGACCCGAAGCGGCGGCGGACGTCGCACTTCCGATCGAGGAGTAGCGGTTGAAGGCCACCCGTTCGGCGCATATCAGATGCATACGGGTGGCCGGGTCGCATTCGGGCAACCGTAGACGACCGCTGCCCGTGGAAGCCTTCCGCGGCCTACTGTTGACGTGTGCGCCCGTCGTGCCCAGTTGCGGCCGGCGCACCCCCTGTTCCTCGGGAGCCGGGGGAAGGGTTTTCCGACGTGGCTCCGTTGGCAGTTGTCGCCGGCGACGGACCGCGTGGCGTGGGCACCGCCGGCTGTGAGAGGGACGGGAATGGAACCGACCGAGAGCGCCGCCCCGGACTCCCGGCTGCGACTGAGCCGGATGACCGGCGCGTGGCTGGCGGGAATGCGGACCGGACGGTCCGCGCAGCGTCCCGCGCCCAGCGGCCTCGGTGCCGCACCGCTCGGCGCTCCCGCCCCGTCCGGCGCCGGCCCGCTCACCGCCGGGCGCGGCACCGGTCTGCCCGGCCAGGACCCCGAACGCCACACGGCCTGGCCCGCACTGCCCGCGGCGGTCGTCGGCGCGGCCGGCATCGTCCTGGGCGCCGGTTTCTACCGGGCGTTCAGCGACCACCACGCGCTCTTCCCGTGCGGCACCGTCGGCTGGGCCCTCGCCCTGCTGACCGGCATCATCGTCGGCCACCTCGTCGCCCTCGGCCGCGCCCGCTGGTGGGGCGGCACCGGCTCCGGCGGGGCGCTCACCCTCGCGGTCCTGCTGCTCTACGGCTGGGTCCCGGCCGGAATGGTCAGCCTGACCGTCGTCGTCCTGGTCGGCACGGCCCGCCGCAACCGCTGGCGCCAGGGCGTGCTGCACGGCGCCGTCGACATCCTCGGCATCGGCGCCGGAGCCCTCGTCCTCGCCTCGTTCGGGCGGTTCCCCAGCGTCGAGACCCCGTGGGTCGCCACGACCTGGACGCTGTACGCGGCTCCCCAGGTGGTCCTGGTCGCGTGCACCTACCTGGCCGTCACCCGGGGCCTGCTCTGGTGTCTGCACGCCCGGCGCGGTGGCGGACTGCGCACCGTCGCCCGTACGGCCCTGGTCAGACAGGGACTCGTCGCCGTCGCCGTGCTCGGTATCGCGCCGCTCGTGTGCGTCGTCGCGATGTCCCAGCCGATGCTGCTGCCCCTCTTCTCGATCCCGCTGATCGCCCTCGACTCCACCCTGTGGATAGCCCGCGCGCGGGCCGAGGAACAGCTCCGTGACCCGCTCACCGGACTGCCCAACCGGCAGTGGCTGCTGGAGCGCACCTGGACGGCCCTGGACGACGCCGAGCGCATCGGCGCACGGTCCGCGCTCATGCTGATCGACCTCGACCGGTTCCGGTCGGTGAACGACACGTTGGGGCACCTCGCCGGTGACCGGCTCCTCCTCCAGATCGCCGACCGGCTACGGCTCGCCCTGCCGCGCGGGGCGGAGGCCGCACGACTCGGCGGGGACGAGTTCGCCGTGTTACTCCCGGTCGCGGACTCCACCACGTCGGCCACCCGCGTCGCCCGCAACCTCGTCGCCGCCCTCGGCTCGCCGCTCGACCTCGACGGACTCACCCTCGTCCTGGAGGCCAGCGCCGGGCTCGCCGTCTTCCCCGACCACGCCCTCGAGGCCGAGGGGCTGCTGCGCCGGGCGGACGTCGCGATGTACCAGGCCAAGCGCGACCGCACGGGCGTCGAGGTCTACGAGTCCAAGCGGGACTCCAACACCCCCGACCGGCTCGGCCTGCTGGGCGACCTGCGCCGCGCGCTGGACGCCGGTGACGTCGAACTGCACTACCAGCCCAAGGTCCGCTTCGACGGGCAGGTGGCCGGCCTGGAGGCGCTCGTCCGCTGGGTGCACCCCGAGCGGGGGAAGGTGCCGCCGGACGAGTTCATCGCGATCGCCGAGTCGTCCGGGCTGATGCCCCACCTCACCGAGTACGTCCTGGAGACCGCCCTCGCGCAGGTCGCCCGCTGGCGCGCCCAGGGTCTGTTCGTACCCGTCGCGGTCAACGTCTCGCCCCGCGACGTCCACACCCCCGGTTTTGCCGGCTCCGTCGCCGCGCGTCTCGCCCGGCACGGCGTCCCCGCGGGAGCGCTCCAACTGGAGATCACCGAGCACGTGCTCCTGGAGGATCCGCAGCGGGCCGCCGACACCCTGGCGGCGCTCACCGGGCACGGCGTGAAGATGTCGCTGGACGACTTCGGCACCGGGTACTCCTCCCTCGTGCATCTGCGCAGGCTCCCCGTCAGCGAGCTGAAGATCGACCGGTCGTTCGTCGCGCGGCTCGCCGTGGACACCGAGGACGCCGAGATCGTGCGCTGCACCGTCGATCTCGCGCATTCGCTCGGGCTGCTCGTCGTCGCGGAGGGGGTCGAGGACGACGAGACGTGGGAGCGGTTGCGGGATCTGGGGTGTGACGCCGTCCAGGGCTGGCTGGTCGCCGCGGCGATGCCTCCGGAGGAGGCGACTGCGTGGCTGCTCGCCCGGGGGTCCCGGGGCTGGCAGCGTCCCCGCGCCGCGCTGCCCGCGGCGGAGTAGCCCCCCTTTCCGGGTGGGATCCCACCCCGCCCGCCCGTGACTGCCTCCCGAGAGGCTGGGCTCGCCGGGGGTGCCTCGTCGCCGTGGGCGTCTGCCCGTCGTGGGTGGTGGTTTCCCACCCGCGCACCGCCCGTTGGGGGTCTCCCGCCCAGCGGTGGGCGGTAGCGCGGAGGGACGGACGCCGACGGCGGGAAGGCCGCGCGGGAGGGCTGTGCCTGGTGGCTGAGGGTTACGGGTGGTGCGGGGGCGGGGGATCGTCCGGCCGGAGGCCGGCGGTCCGGTGCGGTGCACGCCGGTCGGCGTCAACGCACCGAAGACCGGCAGGCTCGGTGGGGCCGATCGCCGGGCAGGCGCGATGGGGCGACGGCCGGCCAGTCTCGGCGGGGCCGACCGCCGGGGAGAGTGGCGTGGGGGATTGCGGGGTTTGGGCGGAGGTCCGGGGGGCGTCCGCGGCAAACCCGGGCGCGGGCACAGGCGCGGGACCCATAGGATTGGGCCAAACCACACACACTCACCCCAGAGGATCGCTGCATGCCTGGCATCACGCGCGAGGAGGTCGCCCACCTCGCACGGCTGGCGCGTCTGGAGCTGAAGGGCGAAGAGCTCGACCACTTCGCCGGCCAGCTCGACGACATCATCGGCGCGGTCGCCCGCGTCAGCGAGGTCGCCGACCAAGACGTACCGCCGACCTCTCATCCGCTGCCGCTGACGAACGTCATGCGCGCGGACGAGGTCCGTCCGTCGCTCACCCCCGAGCAGGCGCTCTCCGGCGCCCCGGCCCAGGAGCAGCAGCGTTTCAAGGTGCCGCAGATCCTGGGGGAGGACTAATCACCATGACGGACACCAACGTCAACATCATCAAGCTCACCGCCGCCGAGATCGCCGAGAAGATCGCGGCGGGCGAGCTGACGGCCGTCGAGGTCACCGAGGCCCACCTCGCCCGGATCGGGGCCGTCGACGAGAAGGTGCACGCCTTCCTGCACGTCGACCGTGAGGGCGCCCTCACGCAGGCCCGCGCCGTGGACGCCAAGCGCGCGGCCGGCGAGAAGCTCGGCCCGCTCGCCGGCGTACCGCTCGCGCTGAAGGACATCTTCACCACCGAGGGCATCCCGACCACGGTCGGTTCGAAGATCCTCGAAGGCTGGATCCCGCCGTACGACGCGACGCTCACCAAGCGGCTGAAGGCCGCCGACGTCGTCATCCTGGGCAAGACCAACATGGACGAGTTCGCCATGGGGTCCTCCACCGAGAACAGCGCGTACGGTCCGACCGGCAACCCGTGGGACCTCACGCGCATCCCCGGCGGCTCCGGCGGCGGCTCGTCCGCGGCCCTCGCCTCCTACCAGGCGCCGCTCGCGATCGGCACCGACACCGGCGGTTCCATCCGCCAGCCGGCCGCCGTCACCGGCACGGTCGGCGTCAAGCCGACGTACGGCGCCGTGTCGCGGTACGGCATGGTCGCCTTCTCCAGCTCCCTCGACCAGGGCGGCCCCTGCGCCCGTACGGTCCTGGACGCGGCCCTGCTCCACGAGGTCATCGCCGGCCACGACCCGCTGGACTCGACGTCCATCGACGCCCCGGTCCCGCCGGTCGTCGAGGCCGCCCGCAACGGCAGCGTCGCCGGCATGCGCGTCGGCGTCGTCAAGCAGTTCCGCGGCGAGGGCTACCAGGCCGGTGTGGTGCAGCGCTTCGACGAGGCCGTCACCATGCTCAAGGAGCTGGGCGCCGAGATCGTCGAGCTGGACTGCCCGTCCTTCGACCTGGCGCTCTCCGCGTACTACCTGATCGCCCCGTCCGAGTGTTCGAGCAACCTCGCCCGCTTCGACGGCCTGCGCTACGGCGCGCGCGTCGGCGACGACGGTACGCACTCCGCCGAGGAGGTCACCGCCCTCACCCGTGAGGCCGGCTTCGGCCCCGAGGTGAAGCGCCGCATCATGCTCGGCACGTACGCGCTCAGCTCCGGCTACTACGACGCGTACTACGGCAGCGCCCAGAAGGTCCGTACGCTCATCACCCGCGACTTCGAGAAGGCGTTCGAGCAGGTCGACGTGATCGTCTCCCCGACCACGCCCACCACCGCCTTCCCGATCGGCGAGCGCGCGGACGACCCGATGGCGATGTACCTCGCGGACCTGTGCACCATTCCGACCAACCTGGCCGGCAACTCCGCCATGTCGCTGCCCTGTGGTCTCGCTCCGGAGGACAATCTCCCGGTCGGCCTGCAGATCATCGCCCCCGCCCTCCAGGACGACCGGCTGTACAAGGTCGGCGCCGCCGTCGAGGCAGCCTTCGTGGAAAAGTGGGGGCACCCGCTGCTTGAGGAGGCTCCGTCGCTGTGAGCAAGGCAATGTCCAAGGCCAAGGGTTTCAAGAAGTCCAAGTCCGGCACGTACCTGTCCATGGCCGGCACGGCCTTCGGTGCGCTCGGTGTCGCCAAGCAGGTCAAGAAGGCCCGCTCGGAGAACGACACGCTGCGCCTGCTCGACGCGGCCGTGTCCGCCGCCGCCATCGTCACCGGCCTCGCCATCCTCTACCGGGAGCTCAAGCGCCTGGGCGACGACGACGTCCTGCTGGGCTGAGAGGGAAGTTTTCACCGTGACCACCACGACCGACGAGTTGGTGTCGTACGAGGACGCTCTGGCGACCTACGACCCCGTCATGGGCCTCGAGGTCCACGTCGAACTCGGCACCAAGACCAAGATGTTCTGCGGCTGTTCGACCGAGTTGGGCGCCGCGCCCAACGCGCAGACCTGCCCCACCTGCCTCGGCATGCCCGGCGCGCTCCCGGTCGTCAACGCGATCGGCGTCGAGTCCGCCATCAAGATCGGCCTCGCGCTGCACTGCGAGATCGCCGAGTGGTGCCGCTTCGCCCGGAAGAACTACTTCTATCCGGACATGCCGAAGAACTTCCAGACCTCCCAGTACGACGAGCCGATCGCCTTCAACGGCTATCTGGACGTCCAGCTGGAGGACGGCGAGGTCTTCCGCGTGCAGATCGAGCGCGCCCACATGGAGGAGGACACCGGCAAGTCGCTGCACGTCGGCGGTGCCACCGGCCGCATCCACGGCGCCTCGCACTCCCTGCTCGACTACAACCGCGCGGGCATCCCGCTCATCGAGATCGTCACCAAGCCGATCGAGGGCGCGGGCGAGCGTGCACCCGAGGTCGCCAAGGCGTACGTCGCCGAGCTGCGCGAGCTCATCAAGGCGCTCGGTGTCTCCGAGGCACGCATGGAGCAGGGCCAGATGCGCTGCGACGTGAACCTCTCGCTGCGCCCGCACGGCCGCGAGAAGTTCGGCACGCGCTCCGAGACGAAGAACGTCAACTCCCTGCGTTCCGTCGAGCGTGCCGCCCGCTTCGAGATCCAGCGCCACGCCGCGGTGCTGAACTCCGGCGGCACGATCATCCAGGAGACCCGCCACTTCCACGAGGACACCGGGTCCACGACCTCGGGCCGTGTGAAGGAGGAGGCCGAGGACTACCGGTACTTCCCGGAGCCCGACCTCGTCCCCGTCGCCCCGTCCCGTGACTGGGTGGAGGAGCTGCGCGCCGGGCTTCCCGAGCAGCCGCTGGCCCGTCGCAACCGGCTGCGCGAGGAGTGGGGCGTCAATGCCCACGACATGCAGTCGATCCTCAACGCCGGTGCCATCGACCCGATCGTCGCGACGATCGAGGCCGGGGCCGACGCCACGTCCGCCCGCAAGTGGTGGATGGGCGAGCTGGCGCGCAGCGCCAACGAGTCCGGCAAGGCGCTGGAGGACCTGCCGATCACCCCGGCGCAGGTCGCCCGGGTGGCCGAGCTGGTCACGTCCGGCGATCTGAACGACAAGCTGGCCCGCCAGGTCATCGAGGGCGTTCTCGCCGGCGAGGGCACTCCGGACGAGGTCGTCGAGAAGCGCGGCCTGAAGGTCGTCTCGGACGAGGGCGCGCTGACCGCCGCCGTCGACGAGGCCATCGCCGGGAACCCGGGCATCGCCGACAAGATCCGCGGCGGCAAGGTCCAGGCCGTCGGCGCGCTCGTCGGTGCGGTCATGAAGGCCACCCGCGGCCAGGCCGACGCGGCCCGCGTCAAGGAGCTCATCCTGGAGAAGCTGGGCGTCAGCGAGGGCTGAGGTCACGTTTTCCCACGTCTCAGGGGGCGCATCGCTGTCGATGCGCCCCCTGAGGTGCGTCCGGGCTCGTTCCGGACCGGCCGTGCCACGCGTGGGACGGCGGAGTTCACACGAATGCCCTGGGACGGGGGTCGCAGATGTGTGAGTAAGCCCACGAATGCGACAAAGGATCATTTCCGGCTGTAAGAGTGATGACGCATGAGTCATGCGTTCTTTGCGGGCAGTTCCCGATAAAGATCCCCAAATCCCCCAGGGAGCTCGTCCGTGGCAGCCCTCGCACGTTGGTGTGTCCAGCACCGCCTCGTTGCCGTACTGCTCTGGCTGGTCGCCTTCGGCGGCGTGACCGCTGCCGCCGCCGTGACGGGCTCCTCGTACTCGAACGACTACGAGGCCCCCGGCACCGAGTCCGGCCGCGCCACCCAGCTCCTCGGCGAGGGCTTCCCGGGCCTCGGCGGCGACAACGACACGGTCGTCTGGCACACCGGCCACGACGACGGCGTGCGTTCCCCCGCCGTCGAGCAGTCGATGACCCGCACCCTGGACAAGATCGCCGAGCTCCCCGGAGTCGCCTCCGTCGACAGCCCGTACGGCCGCGGCGGCGCCGACCGGATCAGTGAAGACGGCCGCACCGCGTACGCGAACGTCACCTTCACGGACCGGGCCGAGACCATCGACAAGGGCGAGGTCCGCGCCGTAGTCGACACCGCGAAGGCGGCCGGGACCGACG
The DNA here is from genome assembly GCF_040650615.1 of Streptomyces sp. NPDC048643. NCBI lineage: Bacteria > Bacillati > Actinomycetota > Actinomycetes > Kitasatosporales > Streptomycetaceae > Streptomyces > Streptomyces sp. NPDC048643. The sequence goes on along the minus strand of NZ_JBEZHO010000009.1, from coordinate 167,558 downwards.
GGCTCGACGTGGAACTGGGCGGCAGCGCCGTCGCCCTCACGCAGTCGTCCGGCGGGCACCTCGCCGAGATCGTCGGCGTGGTCGTGGCCGCCGCCGTCCTCTTCCTCGCCTTCGGCTCCCTCGCCGCCTCCATGCTGCCCATCGCCACCGCCCTGGTCGGCGTGGGCACGGCGTACTTCGGGATCGTGCTCCTCGGGCACGCCATGACCGTCGCCGACTTCGCCCCCATGCTCGGCATGCTGATCGGGCTCGGTGTCGGCATCGACTACGCGCTGTTCATCGTGACGCGACACCGGCGCGGCCTGAAACGCGGACTGCCGGTGGCCGAGGCCGCGCGGAACGCCGTCGCCACCACGGGCCGTGCCGTCGTCTTCGCGGGGGCCACCGTCTGCATCGCCCTGCTCGGCATGCTCATCCTGCGGCTCGGCTTCCTCAACGGCGTCGCCATCGCCGCCTCCCTGACCGTCGTCCTCACCGTCGCGGCCTCCGTCACGCTGCTGCCCGCGCTGCTCTCGTTCATCGGGCCCCGCGCCCTGAGCCGCCGCGAACGGCGCCGGCTGGAGGAGCACGGACCGGAACCGGAGCTGCCCACCGGGTTCGCCGCCCGCTGGTCCGCCTTCGTCGAACGCCACCCGAAGGTGCTCGGCGGCGTCGCCGTCGTCGTGATGGCGCTGCTCGCCCTGCCCACGTTCTCCCTCCATCTGGGCACCTCCGACCAGGGCAACGACCCGCGGACGACGACCACCCGGCAGGCCTACGACCTCATCGGCAAGGGCTTCGGACCCGGCGTGAACGGCCCCCTGACCCTCGTCACCAAGGTCGGCGGCTCCGAGGACCGCCTGGCGCTCGACACCCTGGACCTCTCGCTGCGGCTCACCCACGGCGTCGCCTCGGCGACCCCGGTCACCTACAACACCGCGGGCGACACCGCCTACCTCACCGTCGTCCCGTCCTCCGCCCCGCAGTCCAAGGACACCAGCGACCTCGTCGACCGGCTGCGCACCGAGGTCCTGCCGCGCGCCGAGGCCGGCACCTCCCTCGACGTGCAGGTGGGCGGGGTGACGGCGAGCTACGACGACTTCGCCGACGTCATCGTCGGCAAGCTGCCGCTCTTCGTCGGCGTCGTCATCAGCCTCGGCTGCGTCCTGCTGCTCCTCGCGTTCCGTTCGATCGGCATCCCGCTCAAGGCGGCCGTGATGAACATCGCCGCGGTCGCGGCCGCCTTCGGGGTCGTCGTCGCGATCTTCCAGTGGGGCTGGGGGAGCGACCTGCTCGGCCTCGGCCGCGCGGGACCGATCGAGCCCTTCCTCCCCGTGATCATGGTGTCGGTGCTCTTCGGACTCTCGATGGACTACCAGGTGTTCCTGGTCAGCCGCATGTACGAGGAGTGGCTGGAGACCGGCGACAACCGGCGGGCCGTCCGGGTCGGGCTGGCCGAGACCAGCAGGGTGATCAACTCGGCGGCCGTCATCATGATCTCGGTGTTCCTCGCCTTCGTGCTCAGCGGCGACCGCGTCATCGCGATGTTCGGCGTGGCCCTGGCGGCCGCCGTCGCCCTCGACGCCTTCGTCCTGCGCACGCTCCTCGTCCCCGCCCTCATGCACCTGCTGGGCGGCGCGAACTGGTGGCTGCCCGGCTGGCTCGACCACCGGCTGCCCCGCGTCAGCATCGAGGCGCCGGAGTGCCGTGCCGCCCATGAGAGGCTGGCCGAGGCGACGGACGCCGGTGTGGCGGACGTCCTGGACGCCGCCGACGCGGCGGACATGATGGCGAAGGAGCGGTAGCGGATGTACGCGATATCCCTGGGTGACGACGGGGCGCAGCTGCGGCCCCTGGAGCCGTGGCACGCCGAGGAGTTCCTCGCCCACCTGGACCGCGGCCGCGAGTTCATCGGACAGTTCATCCCCTTCGGATCCCAGTCCACGGACGTGCCGTCCACGCGGGCCCACCTCCAGCGGTACGCCGACATGCGGGCGGCGGACACCGGCTCGCTGCACGGCCTGTGGCTCGACGGCAAGCTCGTCGGCGGCGTGCTCTTCCTGAACTTCGACGCCGAACAGGGCAACTGCGAGGTCGGCTGCTGGCTGGAGCCCGCGGCCTCCGGACGCGGTCTCGTCACCCGCGCGATGCGCGTGCTCATCGACTGGGCGGTCGAGGGCCGCGGGATCCACCGGATCGAGTGGGTGGCCGCCGCGGGCAACGTGCCGAGCCTGAACGTGGCCCGCCGCCTGGGCATGACGCAGGACGGCGTCCTGCGCGAGAAGCACCCCTACCGCGGGGTCCGGCACGACCTGGAGGTGTGGTCCCTGCTCGCCCCCGACTGGCGCGCCGCACGCGCGCGCGAGGCGCACAAGGATCATTAAGGAACTTCTCAGACAGCGTCCGTACGGTGCGGGGCATGGGAACCAAGACAGTTGACGAAGCCGGGGCCGAGACCGGCGCCGAGGCGCAGCGCGACGAGCAGACCGTGGACGTCACCAAGACCGACGCGACCACGGACGACGTGACCGGCACCGAGCCGCAGGGCGTCCGGGCCGAGGAGCAGGACGAGGCCGACGCGGACCTCGTGGACGGCGACGACACCACCGCGGCCGGGTCGACCGGCGTCGGTCAGGGTGCCGCCGCCGTGGTGTCCGCCGGACTGGGCATCGTGTCGCTGACCGGCAGCTGGGTCTCCACCGTCGCCGCCGCCCGCGAGACGCTCGTCGGCCAGCTCCAGACCTCGCAGAGCGCGAGCGTCGCCAAGCAGGTCAAGGAGGTCTACGGCGACGCCTGGGCGGTCACCGCGCTGATCGGCGGCCTCTTCGCGCTCGCCGCGCTGATCGTGGGCGTCGTCGTCCTCGTCCGGCCCGCGTTCGGCGCCCCCGGCAAGCCGCAGGCCCCCTGGATCAAGTCCGTCGCCTGGGCCGGTGTCTCGCTCGGCGTCGTCGGGCTGATCCTCGCGGTCGCCAAGTACTCCGACCTCCTTCTCGGACTGCCCTCCACCAGCTGAGAACCCGACCACTCTGAGGGGCCTTAGGGCCGGCGCCGTACAACGGGTGCCGCCCTAAGGCCCTTCGCGTGCGCAAGATGCGGAACTCTCCCGATGTGGCGCACCCCCCTCGGAGACGAAGGTTGAGACATCGCCAGACAGCGAGGACGAAACCGACTCTTCACCAGGGGTACAAGATGTTCGAGTACGAGCTTCACCGCATCCGGTCCGCGGAACTGATCCGCGAGGCCCACAACGACCGGCTCGCCCAGGAGGCCCTCCGCGGTCGCCGGGCCGCCCGCCGCGCGGCCCGCCGCGAGTCCGCACAGCAGGACACGGAGGGGCGGGCCCATAGCCGCCGTCCCCGCCGGTATCCGTTCACCCGCGCCGCGTGAACGCCATGGCACCCGGCGTCGGCCGTACCGCGTACGACCGGCTGCCGGGTGGGCGGGAGGGCGGCCGTACAGGGGGCGGCCGCCTCCTGCCGGACACGGCACGTCCCGACGGGGCACCGACGGCCCACCGGATAACCGGTGCCGCGCTGTCGGTGCCCTGTGCGATGCTCGGGCCCGTGGAGACCAGGTCCGTGAGCCCCGTGTTCGTCGGACGCACCGCCGAACTGGGGGTGTTGAACGACGCGCTCTCCCGTGCCGCCACGGGAGAGCCACAGGCGTTGCTGCTCGGTGGCGAGGCCGGCGTCGGCAAGACCCGACTCCTGGAGGAGTTCGCCACCGCCGCCGCCCGCGAGGCCGCCGTCGTCGCCTGCGGCGGCTGCGTCGAGATCGGCGCCGACGGCCTCCCCTTCGCCCCGTTCTCCACCGCCCTGCGCGCCCTGCGCCGCATCCTGCCCGACGAACTCACCGCCGCGGCCGCCGGACAGGAGGAGGAACTCGCCCGCCTGCTGCCCGAACTCGCGGGGACGACCCCCGGACGGCGCTACGACGAAGAGGGCATGGCCCGTCTCTTCGAGCTCACCGCCCGCCTGCTGGAACGCGTCGCGGCGGACCGCACGGTCGTCGTCGTGCTGGAGGACCTGCACTGGGCCGACGCCTCCACCCGCCACCTGCTCGCCTACCTGTTCCGCACCCTGCGCAGCGGCCGGCTCGTCGTGATCGCCACCTACCGCGCCGACGACATCCACCGACGCCACCCGCTGCGTCCCCTGCTCGCCGAACTCGACCGCCTCCGCACCGTCCGACGTCTCGAACTGGGCCGCTTCAGCCGGGCCGAGGTCGGCCGTCAGATAGCCGGAATCCTCGCCCGCGAGCCCGACCCGGCCCAGGTCGACGAGATCTTCGCCCGCTCGGACGGCAACGCCTTCTTCGTCGAGGAACTCGCCGTCGCCGCCCACGAGGGCTGCCGCACCGGACTCACGGACTCCCTGCGCGACCTGCTCCTGGTCCGCGTCGAACGGCTCCCGGAGAGCGCCCAGCGGATCGCCCGGATCGTCGCCGAAGGCGGCTCCACCGTCGAGTACGCGCTGCTCGCCGCCGTGGCCGGACTCGCCGAGGACGACCTCATCGAGGCACTGCGGGCCTGCGTCGGCGCCAACATCCTCCTCGCCTCACCCGCCGGCGACGGCTACCGCTTCCGCCACTCCCTGGTCCGCGAGGCCGTCAGCGACGACCTGCTCCCCGGCGAACGCTCCCGCTTCAACCGCCGCTACGCCGAGGCACTGGAGGCCGCCCCGGCGCTCGTCCCGGCCGACGAACGCGTGACCCGGCTGGCCAGTTACTGGTACCACGCCCACGACGCCGCCAAGGCCCTGCCCGCCGTCCTCGACGCCTCCGTCGAGGCTCGCCGCCGGCACGCCCACTCCGAGCAACTGCGGCTCCTGGAGCGGGCGATGGAGCTGTGGGAGGTCGCCCCCGACGCCGTGCGCGCCGCGCTGCGGCCCGTCGACTACGTGGAGGCCTATCCGGCCTGCGGCTGCGACCCCGAGACGACCCCGCTCAGCTACCTCGACCTGATGGCCGAGGCGGCCGTCGCCGGACGGCTGTGCGGAGAGCGCGAGCGAGCCCTGAAGACCACCCGGCGCGCGCTGCACCTCCTGGAGAACACGGGCGATCCGCTGCGCGCCGCCTGGTTCTGGCTCCAGCGCTCCCGGCTCGTCCAGGCGCAGGTCCGCGGCGACGGCTGGGAGGAACTCGCCACCGCCCAGGAGCTGGTGCGGGGCCTGCCGCCCTCCGAGGTGCACGCCGAGGTGCTGTCCATGGTCGCCGCCTGGTGCATGCTCCACGAACCGGGCCACGGCGCCCTCTCAGCGGCCGAGCGCGCCGTGGAGTACGCGCGCATGGTCGGCGCCCGGGACGTCGAACTCAACGCCCGGCTCACCCTCGGCGGCCTGATGGTCGACTCGGGCGACGTCGAGGCCGGACTCGCCGCGATGTACCAGGTCAAGGAGGCGGCGCACCAGCACGGCGCCGCCTACGTCGTCGGCCGCCTGCACATCAACCTGCCCTCCCACCTGGAGTCCGTCGGACGCTCCCGCGAGGCCGTCGCGATCCTGCGCGACGGTCTCGAACTCGCCCGCAGAAACGGCCTGTTGGACACCCTCGCCTGGGTCTGGGGCAACCTGTCCGAGTCGCTGTACGCCCTCGGCCAGTGGGACGAGGCCGTCGACGCCGCCCGGAACGCGCTGGGCGTGGGGCTCAGCGGCAAGGCATCCGGAGTGGGTGCCGCCCGTCTCGCGCCCGTCGCCCTCGCCCGCGGCGACCTCCCCGAGGCGGCCCGCCAACTGACCGCCGCCCGCGGCCACTTCGGCACCCACGATCCGATGCCCCAGCACTCCCTGCCGCTGCTCTGCACCACCATCGGCACCGCCGCCGGCGAGGGCCGCCTCCTCGACGCCCGCGCCACCCTCGATCAGGCACTGGACGCGGGCTTCCCGCCCGGTACGCAGCGCTACGGCTGGCCGCTGCTGCTCGCCGCCGCCGTCGCGGAGGCCGACGCCCGCGGCCTGCCCGTCGCCGAACCGGGCCGCGCCCAGACCGTCGAGCGCATCCGCGCAGCCGCGAAGTCCCTGGCGGCGGGCGCTCCTGTGTGGCTCGCCCACGCCGAATGGGTCCGCGCCGAACTCGACCGGGCCGAGGGCGTGAGCACCCCGGACCAGTGGTCCGACGTGGTCACCGCTCTCGAACCCCTGGAGCGTCCCTACGACCTGGCGCGGGTCCGCCTCCGCCTCGCCGAGGCCCTGCTCGTCTCCGGCACGGACGACGACGAGCGCGCCCGGGCCACGGAACTCCTCCGGCTGGCCCGCGCCGCGGCCGACCATCTCGGAGCCCGCCCGCTCACCGACGCCGTCGCGCTCCTCGCCCAGCGCGCCCGCCTCCCCCTGGAGCACGCACCCGAGCGGTCCGCGGTGTCCTCGGACCCGGCACTGGCCCTCGGTCTCACCGGCCGCGAGCGCGACGTGCTGCGACTCGTCGCCGCCGGCCGCACCAACCGCCAGATCGCCGAGGAACTCTTCATCTCCCCGAAGACGGCCAGCGTCCACGTCTCGAACATCCTGGGCAAGCTGGACGTCTCGGGACGGGGCGAGGCTGCGGCCCTGGCCCACCGGCTGCGCCTCTTCCCGCCGGAGCCCTCCTCGGCCCCGGCTGCGGGCCGAGGTCTACGCTGAAAGGGATTCGGGCCGAGGGAGGCGCCGTGTTCAACATGTTCGAGGAGCTCTTCGCACCGGGCCGCAAGCACACCAACGACGAACGCAAGCGGCTGGAACTGAGCCGCGTGGACCTGAACGACGGCGACCCGGGCCGCGGCCCCATAGACCTGACCTCGGGCAAAGTGGTCGTACGGGCACCTCGGCATGACGAGGACCACGAGACGGACGCGGCCGAGGAGAACGACGCGGCCGAGGACCGGAAAGCGGCCCACGAGAAGGACACGGCCCAGGACCGGAACACGGGCCCGGACGGGGATGCCGCCCGGAAGAACCCAGGCCCCGCGCAGGGGCCGTAGCCCCGGGTCCGCATCAGACCTCCGCCTGCTTCCCCGCCGCAAGCTCCCGCTACTTCACCTCGATCTCCAGGAGACGGTCGTCGCCCTTCCCGGGGCTGCCGCGGCCGTCGGTCTCGCTCGTCATCAGCCAGAGCTTGTCGCCGCCCGCGGAGACGACCGTGCGCAGCCGGCCGTACTTCCCCGTGAGGAAGGCCTCGGGGTCGGCGGAGGTCTTCGTGCCGTTCAGCGGGATGCGCCACAGCCGCTCGCCCTTGAGGCCCGCCATCCATATGGATCCCTCGGCGTACGCGATCCCGCTCGGGGAGGCGTTGTCCGTGTGCCACTGGGCGACCGGGTTGTGGTACTTCGCGTCCTTGCCGATGCCCTCGACCACCGGCCAGCCGTAGTTGTCGCCGGGCTTGATCTGGTTCAGCTCGTCCCAGGTGTCCTGGCCGAACTCGGAGGCCCACAGACGCTGTTTGTCGTCCCAGGCGAGGCCCTGGACGTTGCGGTGTCCGTAGGAGTAGACGACCGAGCCGGGGAACGGATTGCCGGGCGCGGGCTCGCCGTCGGGAGTCATCCGCAGGATCTTGCCGCCGAGCGCCTTCTTGTCCTGCGCCTGGCCCCGGTCGCCCGTCTCGCCCGCACCCGCGTACAGCATCTTGTCGGGGCCGAACGCGATCCGCCCGCCGTTGTGGATGATCCCCTTGGGGATGCCCTTGAAGATCGTGTCCGGTGCGCCGAGCTGCTCGCCGGCGGGCTTCTTCGCGTCGTACAGCATGCGGACGACGCGGTTGTCGGAGGCCGTGGTCACATACGCGTAGATCATGTGGTCCGAGGCGTAGTCGGGGGAGAGGGCTATGCCCAGCAGGCCGCCCTCGCCGGCCGGGGCCACCCCGGGGACATCGCCCAGCACGGTCTTCCTGCCGGTCTTCTCGTCGATCCGGGTGATGGTCCCCTTGTCCCGCGACGACACCAGCAGGCCGCCCTCCGGCAGGGGCGCGAGCCCCCAGGGGCTGTCGAGGTCCTCGGTGACGGTGCGCACGACCTTCACCGAGCCCTTGGCCGGCGGTGTCGGCTCGGGGGCGGCGCCGCGGGAGGCCGACGACTGCGGGGCGGGGCTGCTCCCGAGGCCGGGGAACGCGCCTCCGTCGTCCGAGCCCCCTCCACCGCCGGAGGAACAGCCTGCCGTCACCAGAAAGGCAGCCGTGACCAACACGGCTGTCACTGCTCGACGTTGCACCATCTGTGTCCCTTCGACGCGGCGGTTCCACTGTTCATACACCGCTCGCGTTCCGCAGGTTCCCGATCACGGGCCGGTGAATCCGGACTCCGGCCCGCGGACGTGCCTCACTCCCAGGATCCCAGGGCCCCCGGCAGACCCGCCACCTCCGCCAGATCCTCCGGTGTCAGCCGCAGCCCCGCGGCCCCCGCGTTCTCGGTCACCCAGCGTTCCCGCTTGGCCCCCGGCACCGGAACCACGTGCGGCCCCTGCGCCAGCACCCAGGCCAGCGCCACCTGCGCGGGCGTGACCGGACGGCCCGCCTCCGAGTGGCGCCGGGCGATGCGCCGCAGACCGACCACGATGGGCTGGTTCGCGGCCATCATCTCGGCGGTGAACCGCGGATGCCGGGCCCGTACGTCGTCGGGCTCGAAGCCCTCGCCGGGGGTCAGCGTCCCGGTCAGGAAGCCGTTGCCCAGCGGCATCGCGGCGAGGAAACCGACCCCGCGCGCCGCGCACCAGGGCAGCAGCGCGTCCAGCGCCTCAGCCGACCACACCGACAGCTCGGCCTCCACGGCGCTCACCGGGAACACCTGCTGCACCCGCTCCAGCTGCCGGATCGTTCCGTCGTGCAGCCGCGCACCCGGGCGCCGGCCGGACCTGGCCCCCAGCGCGCAGAGCCCGAGCGAGCGCACCTTCCCCGCCGACACCAGCTCGGCCATCGCGCCCCAGGTCTCCTCGACCGGCACCTCCGGATCCGCCCGGTGCAGCTGGTAGAGATCGATCACGTCCGTCCGGAGCCGGCGCAGCGAGGCGTCGCACGCCCGCCTCACGTACCCGGGACGGCCGTTGGCCACGATGTGCTGCTCGCCCACCAGCAGACCGACCTTGGTCGACACGAAGGCCTCCGGGCGGCGCTGCCGGAGCGCCCGTCCGAGCAGCAGTTCGTTGGTGAAGGGGCCGTACATGTCGGCCGTGTCGAGCAGCGTCGAGCCCCGGTCGAGCGCCGCGTGCACCGCGCGCAGCGACTCCTCGCCGCTCTGTCGCGAACCGGTGTAGGCCCAGCTCATCGGCATGCACCCGAGGCCGACCGCCCCGACACCGAGCGCCGCGGCCCCGATCGTTCTGCGCTCCACCTGGTCGTGATCCTCCCTCTGCCGGCACCCCAACCTAACCTCTGCGCGCACGGGCGCCTGGCATAGCCTCCTGACCATGACTTCCGATGTGTGGCTCCCGTTTCACGCCGACGAGATCGAGGGACTCCCAGAAGGCCCCGCGTACCGCTTCTGGGACGGCGACCAGGACTTTCCCGCCGACCCGGCGGACTGCGCGTTCTACGTCGTCCCCTACATGAAGCCGCCCGCCGTGTCGCGGCGACCGCTGCCGGCGATGACGTCGGTCCGGGCCGTGCAGACGCTCTCCGCGGGTGTCGACCACGTCCTGCCGAGCCTCAAGTCCCTGCGCCCCGGCGTGGTGTTGTGCAACGCCCGTGGTGTCCACGAGGCGAGCACGGCGGAGTTGACCCTCACCCTGATCCTCGCGTCGCTGCGCGGCGTGCCCGACTTCGTGCGCGGGCAGGACAACGAGGAGTGGCGCTCGGGCTTCCGGCCGTCACTGGCCGACAAGTCCGTCCTCATCGTGGGGTACGGCTCGATCGGGTCCGCCATCGAGGACCGGCTCGCGCCGTTCGAGCTCGCGCGGGTGGCGCGCGTGGCGCGCTCCGCCCGCACCACGGAGCGCGGCCCGGTGCACCCACTCACTGAACTCCCCTCGCTGCTCCCCGCATCCGATGTCGTCGTCCTGTCCACACCGCTCACGGAGAGCACTCGGGGGCTGGTGAACGCCGACTTCCTCTCCCGGATGAAGGACGGCGCCCTGCTGGTGAACGTGGCGCGCGGCCCCGTCGTCGACACCAAGGCGCTGGTCGCCGAACTGGAGAGCGGCCGCATCACCGCGGCCCTCGACGTGACCGACCCCGAACCGCTGCCCGCGGGTCATCCGCTGTGGCACGCGCCCGGTGTGCTCATCAGTCCCCATGTCGGCGGCCCCACCTCGGCGTTCTGGCCGCGCGCCAAGCGGCTGCTCGCGCAACAACTGACGCTTTTCGTGAACCGGGAGCCGCTGCGGAACGTGGTTCTCACCACCGGCACCTGAGCACCGCTCCGTTCGTCTCCCGTCCGCCTCGAACACCCTCCGCAGTTCCCCGAACGCGGGCAGTTCCGGCATAGTCCCTGGTCGTCACGGAGCGTAGAGGAACTATGTCCCTGAGTGACGAGACTGGTGTATCGTCCCGACAGGGGCTGCGCCGCGCACCGTTCGGCGCCGGGGACGGACATTGAGACTGCGAGGGGGGCGACGGGCGATGCACGGCCTATGGACCGACGATCCGCGGCGGCGGGGCCGCCGCCGACGACCCTGGCGCGCGGCCGCACGCGGACGCGGGCACGGCTGCCATCACCACCGCAGGCACCCGAGCCGCCGCAGGCATGTCCATCCGGCGCACCGGGACCAGTTGGACCCGGGAGCACGGACCGGGTGGGCCCGGTGAGCTCCCCGGGAGCACTGCTGGCCCGCCGTCCGGTCTTCGACGGCGGGACGGGCCTGTTCTCGCAACTCGTCCTGGCCCTGGTGTGCGCGGGATACGCCGTCGGTTCCGCACTCGGCTGGGGCTCCGCGCGTCTCGCGCTGGTCATGGGCGACTTCGGGCTGAGCATCGCGGCGGGCACCGCGGCCGTCTCGTGCTTCCTCTACGCCCGTAGCCGGAGCAGCCGCTTTCGACCCGCGTGGCTGCTGTTCTCCCTCTCCTCGGCGATGGCCTCCCTCGGCAATCTGGTCTGGGGGTGGTACGAGGTCGTCCTCGAACGCCCGGTGCCCAGCCCGAGCTACGCCGACCTGTTCTTCCTCTGCTTCGCGCCGCCCGCCATCGTCGGCCTGCTGGTGCTCGCCAAGAGGCCGGTCACCAGGGCGGGTTGGGTGTGCCTCGCGCTCGACTCCTGGCTGATCGGCGGTTCGCTGCTCACCCTGTCCTGGTCGCTTGCGCTCGCCCAGGCGGCCAAGTTCGACGGACCGAGCGTCGCCCACACCGCGCTGTCGCTGGCGTACCCGCTGCTGGACATCGCACTGGTCAGCATGGTCCTCGCCCTGCACTTCCGGCGCTCCTCGGTGAACCGTTCGGCGGTGAACACCGCGATCGGGGCGCTCGCCCTGACCGTGATGTGCGACGCCCTGTTCACCTCGCCCCTCCTGCACAACAACTACCACTCGGGCCAGCTCCTCGACGCGGGCTGGTTCGCCGGCTCCCTGCTCCTCGCGTACGCACCCTGGGCCGCCACCCGGCACGGACACCCGGAGGCGGAGGAGTACGGCCCGCAGGAGCACGCCCCGGACGGGCCCGCGCGCGGGGTGCGCGAGCGCATCCCCGGCCAGCGCCGGGAGGGCCGCTTCGGTCCACCGGGCTCCGACGAGCGGCGCGGACCGCGGGCCGGCCACGAGCCCCCCGGGCCGGGAGCCCTCCGGGGCCCCGCAGGGCACGAGCGCCGGGGCGGGTCCGGTGCGCAGGAGCACGGGTACGGGCGGGAGCAGGACGGACACCCGCAGCCCGCCCCGCAGGGCCCGGGTCACGGCCGGTACCCGGTCACACGTCCGATCGCCGGTTCGCTCGCCGCGCTGACGCCCTATCTCGCCGCGGCCGTCTGCACGTTGGGGATCCTCTACAACATCCTGAACGGGCGCAGGGTGGACCGTGTGGTGCTCCTCACCGCCGGTCTCGTCGTCCTCGCCCTCGTGGTGCGCCAGGGCATCATGCTGCTCGACAACATCACCCTCACCCAGGAGCTGGCGCAGAAGGAGAACCACTTCCGCTCCCTGGTGCAGGGCTCCAGCGACGTCATCATGATCGCCGCTCCGAACGGCATCCTGCGGTACGTGAGCCCGGCCGCCGCCGGGGTCTACGGCTGTGACGCGGAGGAACTCGTCGGCTCCGAGCTCGCCTCGCTCATCCACCCCGAGGACCTCGGCTGCGTGGTCCACGAGGTGCGGCGGTTCCTCGCGGCCAGTCACGTCGAGGAGCCGACCACCCGGATCGAGTGCCGGTTCCGGTCCGGCGACGGCGGCTGGCTGAACGTGGAGTCCACCGTCAACCGGCACCACGGCGGCCTCATCTTCAACAGCCGTGACGTGACCGAACGCGTCCGTCTCCAGGCGCAGTTGCAGCACAACGCCGAGCACGACCCGCTCACCGACCTGCCGAACCGCGCGCTGTTCACCCGGCGCGTCCAGCAGGCCCTGTCCGGGCGCCGCTCCTCCGACCGGGGCACCGCCGTGCTCTTCATCGACCTCGACGGCTTCAAGGCCGTGAACGACACGATCGGGCACCAGGCGGGCGACGAACTGCTCGTCCAGGCCGCCCGCCGGCTCCAGGACTCCGTACGGCACGGGGACACCGCCGCCCGCCTCGGCGGGGACGAGTTCGCGGCACTCATCGTCGGCGACGGCGGCCGCGACCGCACGGCCCGCGAGCAACAGATAATGGAACTGGCCGACCGGCTGCGGATCAGGCTCTCCCAGCCCTACTGCATCGACGGCAACGATGTCCGCGTCGCCGCGTCCATCGGTGTCGGTTTCGCCGAACCGGGCCTCGGCGCGGGTGAGCTGCTGCGCAACGCCGACCTCGCCATGTACCGGGCCAAGGCGGCGGGCAAGGGCCGTGTCGAGTTGTACGCGCCGCAGATGCAGCAGGACGTGGTCCGCAAGGCGGAACTGGCGACCCGGCTGCGCTCCGCGCTCCAGGACGGCGAGTTCGCCCTGCTGCACCAACCGGTGGTGTCGTTGGCGAACGGCCGGATCTCATCGGTCACCGCACAGGCGCGCTGGCGTTCCTCCCAGGGGGTGCTCTTCACGCCGGCCGAGTTCCTGCGGGTGGCCGAGGACAGCGACCGCACCGCCGAGCTGAGCCGCTGGATGCTGGACGAGGCCGTCGGGCAGGCGGCCGAGCGCACCGCCGCGGGCATCGCGGTGCCGGTCGCCGTCCGGATGACCGCGCGGCGGCTGCTGGACCGCTCCATGCCGCTCGGCTCCGTCGAGTCCCTCCTCACCCGGCACGGGCTCGCGTCCGGCGGACTCGTCATCGAGCTGTCGGACACGGACCCACGAGTCCCTCTGGACGAGCTGGAGCGCCGTCTGAACGCCCTCAGGCGCCTCGGGGTCCGGATCGCCCTGGACGGCTTCGGCAGCGGCTACGCGGCGATCACAGCGCTCCGCCGGCTCCCCGTCGACATCCTGCGGCTCGACCGCAGTCTGGTCGAGGGAGTCGTCGAGTCCGCCCGACTGCACAAGATCACCAGCGGACTGCTGCGGATCGCCACCGATCTGGGGCTGCAGTCCGTGGCGGACGGGGTGGATCTCCCGGAGCAGGTGATCGCGCTGCGGGCGATGGGCTGCACCCACGGACAGGGCATGGCGTTCTCCGGACCGCTGGACGAGTACCGGCTGCGCCGTGCGCTCTCCGCCGGCCACTTCCCCGTACCGAACGGGCCGGTCGAGCCCGTTTTCGCGCGCGGTGGAGCGGGGGTGTACACCGGTGGTGTGCCCGCCGTTCTCGGCGGCGGAACGGCCCTCCGCTCACATAATGAGACTCCCGTCCCACCTACTTGACAGTCAGTGCGTGCCGGGGGGAGGGTCAATGCCATGCGCACCCGAATTCTCGTACTTGGAAAGCGCGTCGGCTGAAGCTAGGTGGTCACCGGAGGATCCGGAACACCCAGCGACCGCACCCGGCGCGCTCCCCTCGCTTGCCTCACGGCACGAGGGGTTTTTTGTTGCACAGGCGCCTTTCGATCAGCAAACGCACACCGCACAAAAGTCGCAAAAACCCTCAGCATCGAGAAGAGAATGCCGATGACCGAGCAGGCCACCGGGGCCCACCATCCGCAGCCGCGGCCCCGTTCCGGAGGACAGCAGTCCGCCCCCGTCGAGCACGTCACGGGTGCGAAGTCCCTCATTCGCTCGCTCGAGGAGGTCGGGGCCGGCACCGTATTCGGCATCCCCGGTGGGACGATCCTTCCGGCGTACGACCCGATGATGGACTCGAGCAGGCTGCGCCACGTGCTCGTCCGTCATGAGCAGGGTGCGGGTCACGCGGCCACCGGCTACGCGCAGGCCACCGGCAAGGTCGGTGTCTGCATGGCCACGTCGGGCCCGGGTGCGACGAACCTGGTGACGCCGATCGCGGACGCCATGATGGACTCCGTGCCGCTGGTCGCCATCACCGGCCAGGTCGTCACCAAGGCGATCGGCACGGACGCCTTCCAGGAGGCGGACATCGTCGGCATCACGATGCCGATCACCAAGCACAGCTTCCTGGTCACCAAGCCGGAGGACATCCCGAAGGCGATCGCCGAGGCGTTCCACATCGCCTCGACCGGTCGCCCGGGCCCGGTCCTCGTGGACATCCCGAAGGACGTGCTGCAGGCCCAGACCACGTTCTCGTGGCCGCCGCAGAGCGACCTGCCGGGCTACCGTCCGGTGACCAAGCCGCACGCCAAGCAGATCCGTGAGGCCGCCAGGCTGATCACGAGCGCGAAGCGACCCGTCCTGTACGTGGGTGGTGGCGTCCTCAAGGCGCACGCCACCGCCGAGCTCAAGGTTCTCGCCGAGCTCACCGGAGCGCCCGTCACCACCACCCTGATGGCGCTCGGCGCATTCCCCGACAGCCACCCGCTGCACGTGGGGATGCCGGGCATGCACGGTGCGGTCACCGCCGTCACCGCGCTGCAGAAGGCCGACCTGATCGTCGCCCTCGGAGCCCGCTTCGACGACCGTGTCACCGGCAAGCTGGACAGCTTCGCGCCCTTCGCGAAGATCGTCCACGCCGACATCGATCCGGCCGAGATCGGCAAGAACCGCGCCGCCGACGTGCCCATCGTCGGTGACGCCCGCGAGGTCATCGCCGACCTGGTCCAGGCCGTGCAGAAGGAGCACAGCGACGGCAACACCGGCGACTACACCGCCTGGTGGAAGGACCTCAACCGCTGGCGCGAGACGTATCCGCTCGGCTACGAGCAGCCCGACAACGGCTCGCTCTCCCCGCAGCAGGTCATCGAGCGCATCGGCCAACTCGCCCCCGAGGGAACGATCTTCGCGGCGGGCGTCGGCCAGCACCAGATGTGGGCCGCGCACTACATCCAGTACGAACAGCCCGCGACCTGGCTGAACTCGGGCGGCGCCGGAACCATGGGCTACGCGGTCCCGGCCGCGATGGGTGCCAAGGCCGGACAGCCGGACCGCACGGTCTGGGCGGTCGACGGCGACGGCTGCTTCCAGATGACCAACCAGGAACTCACCACCTGTGCCCTGAACAACATCCCGATCAAGGTCGCCATCATCAACAACGGCGCCCTCGGGATGGTCCGCCAGTGGCAGACCCTCTTCTACAACCAGCGCTACTCCAACACCGTGCTGCACAGCGGCCCGGACGCGGACGGCAAGCAGCCGAGCGCCGGCACCCGCGTCCCCGACTTCGTCAAGCTGTCGGAGGCCATGGGCTGTTACGCGATCCGCTGCGAGTCCCCGGACGACCTCGACAAGGTGATCGAGGAGGCGAACTCGATCAACGACCGCCCGGTCGTGGTCGACTTCATCGTCCACGAGGACGCGATGGTGTGGCCGATGGTCGCCGCCGGCACCTCCAACGACGAGGTCATGTTCGCCCGGGACGTCCGCCCCGACTTCGGCGACAACGAAGACGACTGAGAGAGAGCCGAGTCAGACCCATGAGCAAGCACACCCTCTCCGTCCTCGTCGAGAACAAGCCCGGTGTCCTCGCCCGGATCACCGCCCTGTTCTCCCGGCGCGGCTTCAACATCGACTCCCTCGCCGTCGGTGTCACCGAGCACCCGGAGATCTCCCGCATCACCATCGTGGTGAACGTGATCGAGGCACTCCCGCTCGAACAGGTCACCAAGCAGCTCAACAAGCTCGTCAACGTCCTGAAGATCGTCGAGCTGGAGCCCGGAGCGGCGGTTCAGCGCGAACTCGTTCTGGTGAAGGTGCGCGCCGACAACGAGACGCGCTCCCAGATCGTCGAGATCGTCCAGCTGTTCCGCGCCAAGACCGTCGACGTCTCCCCGGAGGCCGTCACCATCGAGGCCACCGGCGGCGCCGACAAGCTGGAGGCCATGCTCAAGATGCTGGAGCCCTTCGGCATCAAGGAGCTCGTCCAGTCCGGCACCATCGCGATCGGACGCGGGGCGCGTTCGATCACCGACCGGTCGCTGCGCGCGCTCGACCGTTCCGCCTGAGCACCGACGGACGACACCGGCACACGGGCGGGCGCCACCCGCGGCCCGCCCGTATACCGAGACCCGAGAACTTCCCTTCCCCCGCCCGCCGTACGGTGGGACGCAACACCGGCAATACCGGATAACAAGGAGAACCCCAGTGGCCGAGCTGTTCTACGACGACGACGCCGACCTGTCCATCATCCAGGGCCGCAAGGTCGCGGTCATCGGCTACGGCAGCCAGGGCCACGCCCACGCGCTGTCGCTGCGCGACTCGGGTGTCGACGTCCGCGTCGGTCTGCACGAGGGCTCCAAGTCCAAGGCGAAGGCCGAGGAGCAGGGCCTGCGCGTGGTGACGCCGTCGGAGGCCGCCGCCGAGGCCGACGTCATCATGATCCTGGTGCCGGACCCGATCCAGGCCCAGGTCTACGAGGAGTCCATCAAGGGCAACCTCAAGGACGGCGACGCGCTGTTCTTCGGCCACGGCCTGAACATCCGCTACGGCTTCATCAAGCCGCCGGCCGGCATCGACGTCTGCATGGTCGCCCCCAAGGGCCCCGGCCACCTCGTGCGCCGTCAGTACGAGGAGGGTCGCGGCGTCCCCTGCATCGCGGCCGTCGAGCAGGACGCGACCGGCAACGGCTTCGAGCTCGCCCTCTCGTACGCGAAGGGCATCGGCGGCACCCGCGCCGGCGTCATCAAGACGACCTTCACCGAGGAGACCGAGACCGACCTGTTCGGTGAGCAGGCCGTTCTCTGTGGTGGCACCGCCGCCCTGGTCAAGGCCGGTTTCGAGACGCTGACCGAGGCCGGCTACCAGCCGGAGATCGCGTACTTCGAGTGCCTCCACGAGCTGAAGCTCATCGTCGACCTCATGTACGAGGGCGGCCTGGAGAAGATGCGCTGGTCGGTCTCCGAGACCGCCGAGTGGGGCGACTACGTCACCGGCCCGCGGATCATCACGGACGCCACCAAGGCCGAGATGAAGCAGATCCTCGCCGAGATCCAGGACGGCACCTTCGCCAAGAACTGGATGGACGAGTACCACTCGGGCCTGAAGAAGTACAACGAGTACAAGAGCCAGGACGAGAAGAGCCTGCTGGAGACCACCGGCAAGGAGCTGCGCAAGCTCATGTCGTGGGTGAACGACGACGAGGCGTAAGCCGCACGACGAGGGGCCGGGGCAGCACGCTCCGGCCCCTTCGTCGAACCCCGGGTAACCCCGGAGCCGCGGTGTTGTCCATCCCGTCCAGCCACGGACGGGTGATCCTTCCGCGGAGGCACAGGACGACCGCCTCGGCGCCACTACACTGCTGCACATCACCAACGCGTCAGGCCCACAGCGTCGTGCGTCTTCCACGCGGCTCGAGCGACCCCACCCCAAGTGCAGGCACGCCCAGGGGCCGCTACAAACCCTCCACCGCCTGCGGCCGTCGGGACGGCCGTCCGCAATGGACTTGTGAGGACTCACGTGAGCTCGAAACCTGTCGTACTCATCGCTGAAGAGCTGTCGCCCGCGACCGTAGACGCCCTGGGCCCGGACTTCGAGATCCGGCACGCGAACGGCGCGGACCGCGCCGAGCTGCTGCCCGCCATCGCCGACGTCGACGCCATCCTCATCCGCTCGGCCACCAAGGTCGACGCCGAGGCCGTCGCCGCCGCCAAGAAGCTGAAGGTCGTCGCACGAGCCGGCGTCGGCCTGGACAACGTCGACGTCTCCGCCGCCACCAAGGCCGGCGTGATGGTCGTCAACGCCCCCACCTCGAACATCGTGACCGCGGCCGAGCTGGCCTGCGGTCTCCTCCTCGCCACCGCGCGCCACATCCCGCAGGCCAACACCGCGCTGAAGAACGGCGAGTGGAAGCGCAGCAAGTACACCGGCGTCGAACTCGCCGAGAAGACCCTCGGTGTCGTCGGCCTCGGCCGCATCGGCGCGCTCGTCGCGCAGCGCATGTCCGCGTTCGGCATGAAGGTCGTCGCCTACGACCCCTACGTCCAGCCCGCGCGGGCCGCGCAGATGGGCGTGAAGGTCCTCACCCTCGACGAGCTGCTCGAGGTCGCGGACTTCATCACCGTGCACCTGCCGAAGACCCCCGAGACCCTCGGTCTCATCGGCGACGAGGCGCTGCACAAGGTCAAGCCGACCGTGCGCATCGTCAACGCCGCGCGCGGCGGGATCGTCGACGAGGAGGCGCTGTACGCGGCGCTCAAGGAGGGCCGCGTCGCCGGCGCCGGCCTCGACGTGTACGCGAAGGAGCCCTGCACGGACTCCCCGCTCTTCGAGCTCGACGAGGTCGTCTGCACCCCGCACCTCGGCGCCTCCACGGACGAGGCGCAGGAGAAGGCCGGTATCTCCGTCGCCCGCTCGGTGCGCCTCGCCCTCGCCGGTGAGCTCGTCCCGGACGCGGTCAACGTCCAGGGCGGCGTGATCGCCGAGGACGTCAAGCCCGGTCTGCCGCTCGCCGAGAAGCTCGGCCGCATCTTCACCGCGCTCGCGGGCGAGGTCGCGGTCCGTCTCGACGTCGAGGTGTACGGCGAGATCACCCAGCACGACGTCAAGGTGCTCGAACTCTCCGCGCTCAAGGGCGTGTTCGAGGACGTCGTCGACGAGACCGTCAGCTACGTCAACGCTCCGCTGTTCGCGCAGGAGCGCGGCGTCGAGGTCCGTCTGACCACCAGCTCCGAGTCGCCCGACCACCGCAACGTGGTCACCGTCCGCGGCACCCTCGGCGACGGCCAGGAGGTCTCGGTCTCCGGCACGCTGGCCGGCCCCAAGCACCTCCAGAAGATCGTCGCCGTCGGCGAGTACGACGTGGACCTCGCGCTCGCCGACCACATGGTCGTGCTGAGCTACGAGGACCGTCCCGGTGTCGTCGGCACCGTCGGCCGCATCCTCGGCGAGTCCGGCATCAACATCGCCGGCATGCAGGTCGCCCGCGCGGCCGTCGGCGGGGAGGCCCTCGCGGTCCTCACCGTCGACGACACGGTCCCGCAGAACGTCCTGACCGAGGTCGCCGAGGAGATCGGCGCCACGTCGGCGCGGTCCGTCAACCTCGTCTGAGGTCGCCGGAGGCCTGAACAGGGTCTGTCCGCTGGGGCTTTCGCCCAGCGGCCGAGGGCCGGGTCACCCACGGGTGGCCCGGCCCTCGCGCGTTGTCCGGGTCACCTTCGTCGCGCGGGCCCATCAGGGGGAGGCGGTCGTCTCCGGCTCGATCAGACCCTCGCGGTAGGCGATGGCCACGGCCTCGGTGCGGCTCGCGGCGCCCAGCTTGGCGAGGATGTTCGACACGTGGACGCTCGCCGTCTTGCCGCTGATGAACAGCTCCTCGCCGATCTGCCGGTTGGTGCGCCCCCGGCCGAGCAGCCGCAGCACATCGCTCTCGCGGGCGGTCAGCGCGGCGATGCGGTCCCCGGCGGCCGGCGCGTCGGAGAGACGGCCCCGCCGGACCAGGGTGTCCACCGCCTCGCGCAGCGGCACCGCGCCCAGCCGCACGGCGGTCTCCCGGGCCGCGCGGGCCTGTTCGGCGGCCTCCTCCCGGCGGTCGGCGGTGAGCAGCGCCTCCGCCAGCCGTCTGCGGCACCGGGCCAGCTCGTAGGGATCGCCGTAGCCGAAGGCCGTGACCGCCCGGTCCCAGGCATCGACGTCCGGGCCGGTGGCGGCGCGTACGCCCTCGGCCTCGGCGCGGGCCAGCCAGGCCAGTCCCTCGGGCCCCTGCTCGGTGCCGTCCTCGCCGCGCGCGGCGGTGCTCCGGGCCAGCTCCACCAGGTCCGCGGCGGTCTTCGCACAGCGCTTCGCGGCCGCCGCGTCACCGGACAGGCGGGACTCCTCCGCCGCGTCCGCGACCGCCGCCAGCGTGAGCGCGGCGAGCCGCACCACCACGTCGGGCCGCTCGGAGACCGAGGCGTCCGTGAGCGCCTCGACCGACGCGCTCATCCGGCGGACGGCCTCCTCCGCGTCACCGCGCAGTGCCGCGGCGTCGGTCAGCACCACGCTCGCGACGAGCGTCGCCATCCAGTCGAAGGGGCGGTCCAGCAGCGCGCGGGCCCCGGCGGTGGCGGCGTCCAACTCGCCGCGCGCCAGGGCGACGTACAGCGCGGGTCCGGTCGCGAACCCGCCCGCGGACGGCAGGAGTTCGGCGTCCTCGGCGGCCGCTCGCACGCACGCGTCCCAGCGGCCCAGCGTGTACAGCAGCAGGGACTCCAGATAGCGCAGCTCCAGGGCGTACGGCGAGGAGAGGAGTCCGGCGCGACGGGCGCGGTCGAGGCCGTCGCCGATCCAGGTCAGGCACTCGTCCAGGGCGCCGGACTCGTAGCACCCGATGGCCAGGTTGAACAGGGCGCGCATCTCCACCGGGAGGTTCCCGGCGGTGCGGGCCAGCTCGCGGGCCCGGCGCAGCCGGTCCCGGCCGCGCACGGTCCGCCGGTTGTGCGACTCCATGCCGACCAACGAGATCATCAAGTCGGCCTGGGCGTCGCCCAGTCGGAGCCGCTCGGCGATCTCCAGCGCCTGCCGGGCGACTCGCTCCGCGTCCTCTTCGCGCCCCACCTGGCG
The DNA here is from genome assembly GCF_040650615.1 of Streptomyces sp. NPDC048643. NCBI lineage: Bacteria > Bacillati > Actinomycetota > Actinomycetes > Kitasatosporales > Streptomycetaceae > Streptomyces > Streptomyces sp. NPDC048643. The sequence goes on along the minus strand of NZ_JBEZHO010000009.1, from coordinate 146,598 downwards.
GGCGGCCATGACGTGGGTCGCCGCCGCCCACACCCAGGTGTGGGAGGGCGGCTCGGCCGGGATCAGCGCGAGGGCCTCGCTGCTGTACGTGAACGCGTCGTTCAGGCTGTCGATCCGGATCAGGTTGCCCGCGAGGGTGTAGCGCACCCGCGCGGCCAGTTCGGAGTCGGTGTCCGCGCCGGCCCGGGCCAGCGCGGAGCGGGTGAGCTGGACCGCGCGATGGGGTTCACCGGCGCGCGCGGCGGCGGCCGAGGCGCGCAGCGTGAGCGTGACCGTGTCGCCGCTCTCGGGGCGGGCGGAGGCGTCCACCACCGCCCACAGTTCGAGCGCGGTCTCCAGGTGGCGCAGCTCCTCGGCGGGCGCCCCGACGCGCTGGGCGTGGTCGGCGGCCTCGAGGGAGGCGGTCAGCGCGTCGGCCAGGTCGTGGCTCTCGCGGGAGTGATGGGCGCGTTCCGCCGCGCTCTTCGCCGAACGGCCGTCCGCCGCGAGGAGTTTGGCGAACAGTCCGTGCAGCCGGACCCGCTCGCCGGGCAGCAGGTCCGCGTACACGGCCTCGCGGGTGAGGGCGTGCCGGAACGAGTACGTCGCGTCGTCGCCGGGCAGCAGCAGCTGGCGTCCGACCGCCTCGCGCAGCGCCGACTCCAGCTCCTCCTCCGGCAGTTGCACGGCGTCACGCAGCAGGTCGTGTCCGACGCGGCGCCCCGCGACGGCCGCCGTGCGCAGCACCTGCTGGGCGGTCTCGGAGAGTTGCTCGATCCGGATGAGCAGGACGTCCGCCAGGCCGCTGGGCATGGCGGGGGAGCCCGAGGCGTCGTCGCCGGGCAGCGCGGCGAGCAACTCCTCGGCGTAGAAGGCGTTTCCCTCGGCGCTGTCGACGATGCGGCGGACCGTGCTGTCGGATACGGGTCCGGTGCGCAGCGCGCGCACGAGCCGCGCCACGTCCGCGTCGGCCATCGGGCGCAGCTCCAGCCGGTCGACGGCGGGCAGTCGGATCAGCTCGGCGAGCAGGGGTCGCAGGGGATGGCGGCGGTGCAGGTCGTCCGCGCGGTAGGAGGCGAAGACGGCCAGGCGACGGGGCGGCCCGCCGGGGGAGGGTCGCTGGAGGACGCCTCGGCTGAGCAGGAAGCGGAGCAGGTCGCGGGAGGACTGGTCCGCCCAGTGCAGGTCTTCGAGGACGAGCAGGAGCGGGGTCAGGTCGGCGAGGTCCGCGAGGAGTCCGGTGATGCCCTCGAAGAGCTGGAGGCGGCTGCCGGGGTCGGGTGCGCTGCCGGTCCCGGAGGCCGTGCCGATCAGACGGTCCACGGCGGGGTGCGCGGCGAAGGCCGGTGCGAGCCGGTCGTCGGCGGCGGCCGCGCCGAGGATCTCCGTGAAGGGGAGATACGGCAGGCCCACGTCACCGAGGTCCACGCAGTGGCCGGTCAGGACGGTCATGCCGGCGGCGGCCGCGTGCGCGGCGGCCTCGGTCAGCGTGCGGGTCTTGCCCACTCCCGCGTCGCCGGCCAGCAGGACGGAGCGCGGATCGCCGGCCGCGGCCCGCTCCAGCACGCCGGTGAGCCGGGCGAGTTCGTCCTCCCGGCCGATGAACGGCGTACCGAATGTCTGTGCCACGTGCCCATCCTGGCATGCCGCGCCGACAACGCCCGGTGGTTTCCCGCGCACTCGATCAGGGGCGCTGCGACGCCGGGCGGGGCCGGAGTGTTCCGGCCCCGCCCGGTGGGTGGGTGGCGTCCGGCGCGCGGCCCGCGCGAGGGGGTCAGGCGGTCACCTCCCCGGCCGCCCTCTCGGACGCCGGGGGCTCGGGTGCCGCCGCATCGGACGCGGTGGTGGCCGTACCGACCGCGACCTTGCGCAGGGTGGCCTCGGCGAGCAGCGCGGCGGCCACCAGCAGGACCGCGCCGGCCACCGCCGCCGCCTGCATGCCGTGGGTGAAGGCCTCCCGTGCGGCGGCGGTCAGTGCCCGGCCGGCGTCGCCCGGCAGCTGCCCCGCGACGGCCAGGGCGCCACCCAGCGTCTCGTGGGCCGCGGCCGGTGCGCCGGCCGGCATGTCGTGGCGGTAGACCGCGGTGCCGACGGAGCCGAGGACGGCCATGCCGAGGGCGCCGCCGAACTCGGCGCCGGTCTCCAGCAGGGAGGCGGCGGAGCCCGAGTTGCCGAGCGGGACGGTGCCGAGCGCCAGGTCCATCATCTGGGACATCACGGTGACGATGCCCGAGGCGAGGACGCCGGCGCCGGCCAGGACCAGCCAGAGCGAGTCGGTACCGGCGAGGGCCAGCAGGGCGTATCCGCCGGCGGCGACGGCGAAGCCACCGGCGACGACGTGGGCGCGGTGCACGCCCTTCTCGACCAGTTGCGCGGCGACGGGCGCGGCCACCCCGACCAGGACGGTGGGGAGCAGCGACCACAGGGCGGCCGACATGGAGCTCTTGCCGAGCACGGACTGGAGGTACTGCGTGGTGAAGAAGGCCGAGCCCATCATGCCGAACGAGGAGACGAGGTTGAGGACGACGGCGGGGGCGAATCCCCGGCCGCGGAAGAGGGCGGGGGAGATGAGGGGGGACTTCGCGGTGCGCTGCCGGTGGACGAAGAGGGCGGTGAACAGCAGCCCGACGGCGATCGAGACGACGTACCGCACGTTCCATCCCTCGGAGGGGATCTCCTTGACGCCGTAGATCACCGGCAGCACGGCCGCCATCGACAGCGGCACGCTGACCAGGTCGAAACGGCCGGGCTCCGGGTTCCTGGACTCCGGCAGCAGGAACGGGCCGAGGACCAGCAGCAGCACCATCGCGGGCAGGTTGACCAGGAAGACCGAGCCCCACCAGAAGTACTGGACGAGGACGCCGCTCATCACCGAGCCGAGCGCGATACCGCCGGTCATGACGCCCGACCACAGTCCGATCGCCTTCGCGCGCTGCCCGGGGTCGGTGAACATCGTGCGGACGATCGCCATGGTGGACGGCATGAGGGTCGCGCCGCCGACCCCGAGGAGCGCGCGGGCGGCGATGAGGGTCTCGGCGCTGTTGGCGTAGGCGGCCAGGGCGGAGGCCGTGCCGAAGGCGGCGGCGCCGATCAGCAGCAGCTTGCGGCGCCCTATGCGGTCGCCCAGCGAGCCCATGGTCATCAGCAGGCCGGCGAGCACGAACGCGTAGATGTCGAAGATCCAGAGCTGCTGGGTGCCGCTCGGCTCCAGGTCCGCACTGATCGCGGGGATCGCGAAGTACAGGACGGAGACGTCCATGGAGACCAGGAGCAGCGGAAGCATCAGGACGCCGAGGGCGGTCCACTCGCGGCGGCCGGCCAGGGCGCCCAGGGCGCCGGAGACCGGAGTCGTGCTCGTCGGGTTCGTCATGGCAGGGACTGTACGGACGTCATAAACGCTTGTCTAGTACGCCCGTATAAGACGGTCGTTTTGTACGTCGGTATAGGACGGTTGTCTGAATCGCGGTACGCTGGCCGGCATGGGACACCGTGAGGATCTGCTCGAAGGCGCCAAGCGCTGCCTGCTGGAGAAGGGGTTCGTGCGCACCACCGCGCGCGACATCGTCAAGGAGTCGGGGACGAACCTGGCGTCCATCGGCTACCACTACGGGTCGAAGGACGCGCTGCTCGCCGCGGCGTACGTGGATCTCATCGCCAACGTCGGTGACACGTTCGGCGCGTTCGCGACGACCGACACCGCGAGCGCGCCCGGTTCCCTGGAGCGCTTCCAGGAGGCCTGGGAGAGCGTCACCCGGTCGTTCGTCAAGGAGCGGCCCATCTGGATGCTCACCTTCGAGGTGATCACCAACTCGGACCGGCTGCCCACGGTCCGCGAACACCTGGCGAAGGCCTCCGACGAGGGCCGCCGCGGGCTCGTCCCGCTGCTGGCCGGCGGATCGGAGGCCGACGTGGACGACGCCACGCTGCGCTCGCTCGGCGGCTTCTACCAGGTCCTGCTCAACGGACTCAGCGTGCAGTGGCTCTTCGACCCGGACTCCGCGACCGACGCCGCCGAACTGACCGACGGACTGCGCCGGGTGATCGACGGGGTGGCGCGGTCCGGGAGTTGAGCGCGCTCTACAGCCGCGCTCCCTTGAGCGCCATGTGCAGCAGCAGGCGGTCCTCGCCGTCGTCCAGGTCGAGGCCGGTGAGCTGTTCGACGCGGGACAGGCGGTAGTAGAGCGTCTGGCGGTGGATGCCCAACTCGGCCGCGGTTCGCCCCGCCTGGCCCGCGAGGTCGAGGAACACCTCGGCGGTGCGGGCGAGTTCACGGTGGGCCGGGGCCGACAGGGCCTGTACGACGGGGTCGTGGGCCGCCTCCGGAGGCAGGGCGGTGAGCAGTCGGTAGGGTCCGATGGCGCCCCATTCGGCGACCGGTCCGAGCCGCGGTTCGGCCAGCGCCGCCCGCGCCGCGGAGGCCGCCTCCTGCCAGGCGGTCCCCAGCTCGCCGAGCCCGACCCGCGCGCCGGAGACCCCGGCGGCGGCCCGCCCGCCCCCGCTGCCCGGCCCGGCGCCGGCCGCGCCCCCGCTCCGCCCGCCCTCCGCCTCCCGTACGAAGCGGGTGGCCGCGGTGAGTGCCGGCGTCAGGACGTCCGCGGAGCGCAGCCGCACCAGCAGCGCGAGGCTCTGACCGGTGGTGCCCCACGGGACGGTGCACAGGGCGGTCGCGCCGGGCACCGTGCGGGCCGAAGGCGCGTCGTCGGGGTCGGCCGAGGACCACGGCGCCACGCACACCACCGTGTGCAGGCCCTCGCCGCGAGGCCCGAGCGCCGTCCGCAGCTCGGCCACCGCCATGTCGCGCTGCCAGCCGCGCTCGGCGGTCAGGACGGCGCGCAGCTCACGGGTGAGGTCGGCGCCCGCCTGCGCCTCGTCCGCGAGGAGGGCGCCGATCCGCGAGGTCACCTGCATGGCCGCGGCCAGCTGGGCGTCGGTGGGGCCCGGGTCGTCGTCGAGCAGCCAGACGTAGCCGAGAACGACACTCCGATGGCGTACCGGCAGACAGATCCGTCCCCGGTAGACGCCCGCCTCCGGGGTCGGCGGGATCCGGACGGGTCCGGAGGCGCGGGTGATGCCGAACCCCTCGAACCAGGTCCGCACCGCCGTGGTGGAGCGGCGCGTGAGGATCGAGCGGGTGCGCACCGGGTCGAGCGCCGACGGGTCGAGGTCGCCCTCGCTGTCGTACGCGCCGAAGGCGATCAGCTCGAAGTCGCGGTTCTCCAGCGTCGCGGGGACGCCGAGGAGCGCCGAGATCTCGTCGACCAGCTCCTGGTAGTCGCCTCTGTATTCACCGCTCACCCGGGCATTCTCCCGCATTTCAGCGAGCCCTTCATACATTTGTCTGAGATCCGGGGAACGGATGCGTGACAGGTGTCGATGGCCCAGGATCGAAGAGATCCCTAGGTTTCACGGTGGTTCTCCGTGCCGTACCCGAATCGTCGGGATTCGGCCTCCTGCTGGCCTTGTTGTGGAGGTGCCCCGTGCTGGGTCCCGTGATTCTCGCCGCTTCGCGCAGCGACAAGATGCGCCGTCTGATCTCGGCCGCCCCGGTGACCAAGCCGGTCGTCGACCGCTTCATCCCCGGCGAGACCGTCGACCAGGTCGTCCCGATCATCAAGGACCTGACGGCCAAGGGCCTGGAACTGACGATGGACGTCGTCGGTGAGGACATCACGACGCCCGAGCAGGCCGCCGCCGCCCGCGACGCCTACCTGGCGCTCGTCGACCACCTGAAGGAGCTGGACCTCGGCACCCGCGCCGAGATGTCCGTCAAGCTCTCCATGTTCGGCCAGGCGCTGGAGGGCGGCCACGAGCTGGCCCTCGCCAACGTCCGCCCGGTCGTCGAGGCCGCCGCCGCCATCGGCACCACCGTCACGCTGGACGCCGAGGACCACACCACCCTCGACTCGATGTTCGCCATCCACGAGGAACTGCGGAAGGACTTCCCGCAGACCGGCTGTGTGATCCAGGCCTACCTGTTCCGCACCGAGGCCGACGCCCGCCGCCTCGCCGAGAGCGGCAGCCGAGTCCGCGTGGTGAAGGGCGCCTACAAGGAACCCGCCGAGGTCGCGTACCAGCAGAAGGCCGAGACCGACAAGGCGTACGTCCGGATCCTGAAGATCCTGATGGAGGGCGCGGGCTACCCGATGATCGGGTCCCACGACCCGCGGATCATCTCCATCGCCCAGGAGCTCGCCCGCAAGGCCGGGCGCAAGCTGGACGAGTACGAGTTCCAGATGCTGTACGGCATCCGCAGCGACGAGCACCTGCGGCTCGCCGCCGAGGGCCACCGCATGCGCGTCTACACGGCGTACGGCACGGACTGGTACGGCTACTTCATGCGGCGCCTGGCGGAGAAGCCGGCCAACCTCGTGTTCTTCCTGCGCAGCATGATCACACGTGGCTGATCCCACCTGGCTGTGCACCGGCTTCGGCCGGGGGTCCGGGGGTTGTCCCCCGGACAGGCACGGCGCTCGCTCCATCCTCACCAAGGGCTGAGACCGAAACACCCGCTCGACTCAAGGAGTTACGGAACCCATGGACGCTGTGACCCAGGTCCCCACCCCCGTCAACGAGCCGGTGCACGGCTACGCCCCCGGCTCGCCCGAGCGTGCCCGGCTGGAGGCCAAGCTCAAGGAGCTGGCCGAGAACCCGATCGAGCTGTCGATGACCATCGGCGGCGAGAAGCGGCTCGGCGGCGGTGAGCGCTTCGAGGTCGTGCAGCCGCACAACCACAAGGCCGTCATCGGCACGGGCGCGCACGCCACCGCCCAGGACGCCCAGGACGCCGTCGACGCAGCCCTCGCCGCCGCCCCGGCCTGGCGCGCGATGGCCTTCGACGACCGCGCCGCGATCATCCTGCGCGCCGCCGAGCTGCTGTCCGGCCCCTGGCGCGAGACGCTGGCCGCCTCCACCATGCTCGGCCAGTCGAAGACCGCCCAGCAGGCCGAGATCGACACCCCCTGCGAGCTCGTCGACTTCTGGCGCTTCAACGTCAAGTACGCCCGCGATCTGCTGGCCGAGCAGCCCCCGGCCAACTCGCCCGGCGTCTGGAACCGCCTCGACCACCGTCCGCTGGAGGGCTTCGTCTACGCGATCACGCCCTTCAACTTCACGGCGATCGCGGGCAACCTGCCCACCGCTCCGGCGCTGATGGGCAACGTCGTCGTCTGGAAGCCGTCCCCGACGCAGACCCACGCCGCCGTGCTGCTCATGCAGCTCCTGGAGGAGGCCGGCCTGCCCAAGGGCGTCATCAACCTCGTCACCGGTGACGGCATCGAGGTCTCCAAGGTCGCCCTGGAGCACCGTGACCTCGCGGGCATCCACTTCACCGGTTCGACCAAGACCTTCCAGTACCTGTGGAAGACGGTCGGCAACAACATCGAGAAGTACCGCGCGTACCCGCGTCTCGTCGGCGAGACCGGCGGCAAGGACTTCCTCGTCGCCCACCCGTCGGCCGACCGCGCCGTCCTCAAGACCGCGCTGACCCGCGGCTCCTTCGAGTACCAGGGCCAGAAGTGCTCGGCGACCTCGCGCGCCTACATCCCGGCCTCCATCTGGAACTCCGGTTTCAAGGAGGAGTTCGCGGCCGAGGTCGACTACCTGACCATGGGTGACGTCACCGACCTGTCGAACTTCATGGGCGCGGTCATCGACGAGCGCGCGTTCGCCAAGAACAAGGCGGCCATCGACCGCGCCAAGTCCGACCCGTCCTGCACGATCGTCGCGGGCGGCTCGTACGACGACTCCGTCGGCTACTTCGTGCGCCCGACCGTCGTCGAGTGCTCGGACCCGGAGAACGAGGTCTTCAAGACCGAGTACTTCGGCCCCTTCCTCGCCGTGCACGTCTACGAGGACGACGCGTACGACGCGATGCTGACCCAGATGGAGTCGGCGTCCGACTACGCGCTCACCGGCTCGGTCGTCGCGGGTGACCGTGCCGCGGCCGCGTACACGATGGAGAAGCTCCGCTACGCGGCGGGCAACTTCTACATCAACGACAAGTCGACCGGCGCCGTCGTCGGCCAGCAGCCCTTCGGCGGCGGCCGCTCCTCCGGCACCAACGACAAGGCCGGCGCCCCGCAGAACCTGATGCGCTGGACGCTGACCCGCGCCATCAAGGAGACGCTGGTCGCCCCGACCGACTACGGCTACCCGCACATGGGCTGACACCCGTCACCGACTCCGCCCCCGCCCACGGTCTCCCCCGTCCGTGGACGGGGGCGGTTCCATGCCCGCACCCGGTGGCGCGGTGAAGCGGTGAACTCCGGGGCGAGGGGGTCCGATTGCCGTCCGCCGTGTGAATACTGGCCGCATGGCCATCCGACTGAGGACCGCTCACACCGCGGACCTCGCCCCCGCCGAACTCCGCGCCGCCCGCACGCTCCTGGAGGACGCCTTCGACGGCGACTTCCGTGACGAGGACTGGGACCACGGACTCGGCGGCCTGCACGTCCTCGTCCACGACGAACAGGGGCTCGCCGCGCACGGCTCGGTGATCCAGCGGCGCGTCCTGCACGCCGGACGCTCGCTGCGCGTCGGCTACGTGGAGGCGGTCGGCGTCCGCGCGGACGCGCGCCGCACGGGGCTCGGCGGACGTGTGATGGCCGGGCTGGAGCGGATCATCGAGGACGCCTACCCGCTCGGCGCGCTCTCCGCCAGCGAGGACGGCGCCGCTCTGTACGCGGCGCGCGGCTGGCGACTCTGGCCGGGCCGCGTCTGCGCTCTCGCCCCGGACGGCGTGGTCCGCCTCCCCGACGAGGAGGGCACCACCTTCGTCCGCCCCGGCACCGCCCTCCGCCCCCTTGACCCGGCACACGACCTGGTCTTCGACTGGCGCGACGGCGACGTGCTCTGACCGGCACCGACGCGGACACCTGCACCCGGCGAGGGGCGCGCCCCTGTCCTCCGGTCGGGAGGGGGGCTCCGACGCGCCCGTCAGGAGAGGTCGGCCTCCGGCACCGGCCCGAACTCCGCCGCCAGCCGGGTGAACGACCGCCGCAGCCACCGGTGCGCCGGGTCCGTGTCCAGCCGTACGTGCCACGCCTGCGCCGACGTCACCCGCGGCAGGTCCAGCGGGATCTCCAGGACGGCGAGCGGCATCACCCGGGACGCCTCCGTCGCGACCTCGACGGGAACGAGGGCCAGCGCGTCGGTGCGCAGGGCGAAGAAACAGGCCGCGCCGTAGGTGGGGGCGGTGGCCAGGACGTCGCGGCCCAGGCCCAGTTCGGCGAGCCGGTCGTCCACCACGCTGTGCGTGCGACCGCGCCGGGTGACCGTGATGTGGGGGAGCGCGGCGAAGGACGCGGCGGTCAACGGGCCTTGCGCGAACGGGGCGTCGGCGCGCGCGACGGCCACGTACCGGTGCACGTGCAGGACGGCGCTGCGCACGTCGTGCGGCAGCGGTTCCGGCAACTCGCCCACGTCCAGGTCGACGTGGGTGCGCAGGTCCGCCGGGTCCTCGTCGCCCTCCGGCAGCAGCCGCAGCCGTACGCCCGGTGCCTCCCGGGCCGCCAGCTCCAGCAGCGGGGCACCGAGGGACATGGCGACCCCGTCATTGGTACGGATCCTGAACTCCCGCTCCAGCGTGGCGAGTTCGACGTCCCGGGGCGGGTGCAGGGCGGCCACCGCCCCGGTGAGCGCCGCCTGCACGCCGGGCCGCATCGCGTGCGCGCGGGGGGTCAGCGTCAGGCCCCGGCCCGACGGCACGAGGAGTGGGTCGCCGACGACCCGGCGCAGCCGGCCCAGTGTGCGGCTCATCGCCGAGGGTGACACGCTCAGCTCGGCCGCCGCGCCCGCGACGCTGCCCGCGCGCAGCAGGGCGTCCAGTGCGGGGAGCAGGTTCATGTCCGGGAGGGGTGCCATCGCGTCGGGCGGGGGCGTCGCCGATCGTGAATGCTGCATGAGACGCAAGGCTACGTGAAGCAATCGGACCTTGTGTGCAGCAGTGAGGTGGCCCGAGTCTGAGCGCATGATGGATTCACGTCAGCGCGGCACCGCGCTCCTCGTCGCGGGCTGCTTCTTCATGGAGATGCTGGACGGCACGATCGTGTCGACCGCCGCTCCGCGGATAGCCGGCGACCTGCACACCACCCCCGCCTCGGTCGGCCTGATCATCACGGCCTATCTCGTCACCCTCGCCGTCCTCGTCCCCCTCTCCGGCTGGCTCACCGCCCGCTTCGGTCCCCGCCGCGTCTTCCTCGCGGCGATCACCCTCTTCACCCTCGCCTCGCTGGCCTGCGCCTTCGCCCCCGGCCTCGGCGTCCTCGTCGTGACCCGGGTCCTCCAGGGCGCGGGCGGCGCGATGATGGTTCCGGTCGGCCGGCTCGTCGTGGTCACCGGGATCGCCAAGCAGGACCTGCCCCGCGCGGTCGCGTACATCGTCTGGCCCGGCCTCGCGGCCCCGGTCGTCGCGCCGCTGCTCGGCGGCGTGATCACGACGTACGCCTCCTGGCACTGGATCTTTCTCCTGAACGTGCCGCTCGGCGGGCTGGCCCTGCTCGTCGCCCGGCGCCTCATCGCCCCCGGCGCGCCGGCCGGCGCGCCGCCCCTCGACGTGCCCGGCATGCTGCTCGCCGGCACCGGTCTCGCCGCGCTGACCTGGACCGCGCACCTCCTCTCCGCGGCCGGGAGCGGGCCGGCCGGGGCAGCCGTGAGCGGCGCCGTCGCGGTCGTCGCCCTCGTGGCGGCCGTGCGTCATCTGCTGCGCGCCCCGCACCCGCTGGTCAACCTGCGCACCCTGGAGGTGCCGTCGTTCCGGGCGGCGGCGCTCGACGGCGCCCTGTGCATGGCCGTCGTCTCCGCCGTCCCCTTCCTGCTGCCCCTGCTCTTCCAGGAGGTCTTCGGGTGGAGCGCGGTGAAGTCGGGCGCCGTCGTGCTGTTCGTGTTCGCTGGCAACATCGGCATCAAGCCGGCCACGACGACTCTGATCAACCGGTTCGGCTACCGCCCGCTGCTGCTCGTCGCCACGCTCGGCCTCGCGGTCACCACGGCCGGCTGCGCCCTGTTCACCGCCGCGACGCCGGTCGCGGTGATCGCCGTCGTGGCGGCGGCCGGCGGTGTGGTCCGATCGGTCGGGCTGAGCGGCTACGCGACGATCGCGTTCAGCGAGACCGGCGAGGAGCGGCTGCGGGACGCGAACGCCCTCTTCGCGACCTCGCACCAACTGGCCGCCGGACTCGGCGTCGCGATCGCCACCGTCGCCCTGCGCGGAGGAGCGGCCCTGACCGACGGGGGCCGTTCGGCGTACGCCGTCGCCTTCGTGGTGCTCGGCGCGCTCTGTCTGCTGCCCGCGGTCGGCGCCCTGCGGCTGCACCCCTCGGCGGGTGACGCGGCGCGGACCGTCGGCCCGAGCGGGGCGCGAACGGTCGTCCCTGGTGGGAGGGGTGTGACCCGGTCCACCGTCTCAGATAGTAGGAAGTCCGAGTAATCGTAGAGACAGATGCCCGGTCCTCACCTAGTTTTGTAGGAGCCGAACGTCTCGCTCGACCAAGCGAATGGCGGTCGTGAGCCGGAGCCCCTGGCAGGCAACCCCTGCGGCCCCGCTCCCCGCCCCTTCCGGCGTCTCGTAAAGACCTCACCGCACTTCCGGGCGTCCCCGTGCGGGTCCCGCCGGAAGGTAAGGAGTCGATTCATCATGGCCGAGACGACCGTCCGCCGAGTCCGTCACCACTCTCGTTCGAGCAGCGAGTCCGACCGCAAGAACGCCGCCGCAGCGCTCCAGCGCGCCCTGGACCGCAGGGACAACGGCGGCGAGACGGGCCACTGAGGCCCGCCGCCCCTCAGCCGGAGCCGCCCGCAGAGGTGCGGCGCGAGGCTCGTGCCCCGCGCCGCATCTCGGACTGGCGTCCGCGCCATCGGTGTTCGGGCCGTCACGTCCTGCCGCCGAAGCGGCCGTGGGTCACTTCCCGCGCCGCACCACGAAGTGGTCGATCCGTTCGCCGTTCTGTGCCAGCGCCGACACCGTGAGCCGCGGTGAGGGACCGGTCTCCGCCTCCACCGAGAGGAAGGAGTAGCCGGTGTACCGCACCCGCGACCATGTGACGGTGTCCGGCTTCTGCTTCTTCGATTTCGTCCAGTGGAAGGTCTCCACGGACTCGCGGTCCTTCACCCTGCCCTCGTAGCTGTCCTTCACCCCGATGGGGAACCGGTACAGGCTCTTGCCCGCCCCGCCCGCCGTGACGTAGACGATGCCGTCACGCGTCGGGTCGGTCGACGCGCCCACCGGCACCTGCCGGCCCTCCGCGCCGCCCTTGATCGCGTCGGTCCGCTCGTAGACGTGGTTGTGTCCGTTGATCACCAGGTCCACCTGGTGCTTGGCGAACAGCGGCACCCACGCGTCCCGCACCCCGCCGTCGGAGGCGTGCGTGGAGGTCGAGTACGCGCAGTGGTGGAAGAACACCACGACGAAGTCGACCTGCCCGCGCAGTTCGCCGAGCCGCCGGTCCAGCCAGGCGGTCTGCCGGCCGTCCGAGTAGCCCTTGTTGGCGGGGATCTCGTACGACACGTCGTTGGCGTCCAGCGCGACGATGCCGACGTTGCCGTAGACGAACGAGTAGACGCCCGGCGCCCGCTTCGCGTCGAAGCCGTTGTCCGGGAGCGTCCAGCGGGCGGACTGGCCGCCGTAGCCGTTCGGCGAGTACCAGGCCTCCATGTCGTGGTTGCCGGTCGTCACCATCCACGGCACCGACCTGGCCACCGTCTCCGTCTGCTTCAGGAACAGGTCCCAGGCGGCCGGGTCGTAGATGTCCGACGCCTCGCCGTGGCCGATCCCGTCCGCGTAGCAGATGTCACCTGCGTGCAGGTGGAACGCCGGGCCCCGGCCGAGCAGCACCTTGTCGTTGGCGAGCGCGTCGGGAGTGACGCCCTGGTCCCCGAAGGCGGTGAACACGAACTTCTCCGGACGCGCGGGCGCCGTGCGGAAGTGGCCGACCGTCGCGTGCCGCTCCTTGCCCGCCGGGTCGAAGCCCTCGTGGCCGACGCCGTAGTAGTAGGTCGTCCCGGGGCGCAGCCGGTCGAGCGCCGCGTGCAGGTAGTACTGGTCGAGCGCCCCCCGCTGCCCGGCGATACCCGGCGTGTGCAGGTCGCGGACCTCGGCCTCGATCCGCCGGCTCAGCGACCAGGGCGTCGGCCCCACCCGGACGTACGGCTTCCTGACGGCGAACGGGACCTGCCAGGAGATCCGCATCTGGGTCTTCGGGTCGGCGCCGAAGGCGAGATGGCGTCCGAACGGCGTGACCGCGGAGCCCGGCACCCGGCTGGTGGCCGGGTTCGGCGTCGAGCCGGCCGTCCGCGTACGGCTCCCGCCGCCCGGCCCCGCGCAGCCGGCGAGCAGTCCGCCGCCCGCGAACGCGCTCGCCGACACCAGGGCACGGCGCCGCGTGAGCTTCGTCCGCAGGTACTCGTACTGCTCCGCCATGCTCATGTTGTCCGCGAGCTCACGCGGGATGCCGACGTCGGGAACGGGGCGCTCGGGGGGAGTCACCCGGGAAGCAGCGGTCATGTCTGGAAAGTTCCCAGCGTGCGCCAACAGCCGTCGTACATACGGGTGAACTCCGGTAGAAGGGTGGGCGTGCTCCGGGACTCGCGTGTCCGCATGCCGGACATCGTGTGTCATCCCATGGGACAAGGAGTACGGTGCCGTCATGTCTCGCAGCATCGATCTCGCAGTGATCCCCGGTGACGGCATCGGCCAGGAAGTCGTGGCCCAGGGGCTCAAAGTCCTCTCCGCCGTCCTTCCGCAGGACGTGAAGCTGGAGACCAAGGATTTCGACTTCGGCGCCCGGCGCTACCACGCCACCGGTGAGACCCTCACCGACGCCGACCTCGACGCGCTGAAGCAGCACGACGCCATCCTCCTCGGCGCGATCGGCGACCCCTCGGTCCCGTCCGGCGTCCTGGAGCGCGGCTTCCTGCTCAAGCTCCGCTTCGCCTTCGACCACCACGTCAACCTGCGTCCGTCGAAGCTTCTGCCGGGTGTCGAGACCCCGCTCGCCGGTCAGCCGGCGATCGACTTCGTCGTGGTCCGCGAGGGCACCGAGGGCCCGTACACGGGCAACGGCGGCACCATTCGCAAGGGCACGCCGCACGAGGTCGCCACCGAGGTCTCCGTGAACACGGCGTTCGGTGTCGAGCGCGTCGTCCGTGACGCCTTCGCCCGCGCCCAGGCCCGCCCCCGCAAGAAGCTGACGCTGGTCCACAAGAACAACGTGCTGACCTTCGCGGGCCACCTCTGGACGAACATCTTCAACCAGGTGGCCACCGAGTTCCCCGAGGTCACCACCGACTACATCCACGTCGACGCGGCGACGATCTACCTCGTCACCCAGCCCGAGCGCTTCGACGTCATCGTCACCGACAACCTCTTCGGCGACATCATCACCGACCTCGCCGCGGCCGTCTCCGGCGGCATCGGCGTCGCCGCCTCGGGCAACATCAACCCGAGCGGCGAGTTCCCCTCGATGTTCGAGCCCGTGCACGGCTCGGCGCCCGACATCGCGGGCCAGGGCAAGGCCGACCCCAGTGCCACCGTCCTGTCCGTCGCCCTCCTGCTGCGCCACCTCGGCTACGAGGCCGAGGCCGCCCGCATCGAGGACGCCGTCTCCGCCGACCTCGCCGAGCGCGTCGGCAAGCCCGCCCGCAGCACCGAGGAAATCGGCGACGCGCTGGCCGTACGAGTAGCCGGCTGACCCGCCGCACCGTCTACGTCTCGTAGCAGCCGCCGGGTCGCATCCGCACCCGGCGGCTTTGCTGTGCCCTCGCCGGGTGCCACCATCAATCCCTGGGCCTCCCCCGGGCCGCATACACGCCGTTTTCCCCCACGGTCCTCCGCTGGGCGATAATCGAACGCGGAGCCGCGGAATGAGGGAATGCTCGGACGTCCTACCACTGGCCACTGGCAGTGCGGGCGTGAGCGCGGCCCGTCACATCCAACCGGTGAAGGACAAACCACTCATGACGCAGCCCACGATCGAGCTCAAGCCGTCCGCCAGCCCGCTCTCCGCCGCCGAGCGCGAGGCGATCCTGGTCAACCCGGGGTTCGGCCGCCACTTCACCGACCACATGGTGACGATCAAGTGGACGGAGGGCCGCGGCTGGCACGACGGGCAGCTCGTTCCGTACGGACCGCTCTCCCTCGACCCGGCGAACATGACCCTGCACTACGCGCAGGAGATCTTCGAGGGACTCAAGGCCTACCGCCAGCCCGACGGCTCCGTCGCCACGTTCCGCCCCGACAAGAACGCCCGCCGTTTCCAGGCCTCCGCCCGCCGGCTCGGCATGCCGGAGCTGCCGGTGGAGACCTTCGTCGAGGCATGTGACCTGCTGGTCCAGCAGGACCGCGACTGGGTCCCGGCGCACGGCGGCGAGGAGTCCCTCTACCTGCGCCCGTTCATGATCGCGACCGAGGTGGGCCTCGGTGTGAAGCCGGCCAACGAGTACCTCTTCCTCGTCATCGCCTCGCCCGCAGGCGCCTACTTCGCGGGCGGCGTGAAGCCCGTCTCGATCTGGCTCTCCGAGGACCGCGTGCGCGCCGTTCCCGGCGGCATGGGCGACGCGAAGACCGGCGGCAACTACGCCGCCTCGCTCCTCGCCCAGGCCGAGGCCGCCGCCAAGGGCTGCGACCAGGTCTGCTACCTCGACGCGGTCGAGCACCAGTGGATCGAGGAGCTCGGCGGCATGAACCTGTACTTCGTGTACGGGGACCGGATCGTCACCCCGACCCTCACCGGCTCGATCCTGGAGGGCGTCACCCGCGACTCCCTGCTGACCGTCGCCCGGGACCTCGGCTACACCGCCGAGGAGGGCCGCGTCTCCATCGACCAGTGGCAGACCGACGCCGAGAACGGCAGCCTCACCGAGGTCTTCGCCTGTGGCACCGCCGCCGTCATCACCCCGATCGGCACGGTCAAGCGCACCGGCGCCGAGTGGAAGCAGTCGGGCGGCGAGCCCGGCGCGGTCACCCTCAGGCTCCGCGAGGCCCTGCTCGACGTCCAGCGCGGCATCACCGAGGACACCCACGGCTGGATGCACCGCCTGGGCTGACCCGCCCCGCCGGCCACCCCGGCCCCGGCCGGACCGCGCCTGGTACAGCCCGAGTCCCCGCCAAGTCCCCGTGCGAGCGGGTGACCGGGCGGGGACCGGCCTTTTCCACGGCGCTCGGTGCACGCGGTGGGCTCGGTGTACGCGGTGCGCTCGGTGTGCGCGTTGCACTTGAGCCTCTGCCGTCCCGTACAACCCTTCAGGCCCGCCAGAGGTCATCTCCAGGACCGCACGTATGTCCTGGAGAGGACCTCATGTCCCGGCCCCATCACAAGCGTTCCCGGCGTCCCGTCGTCCTGGGCGCCACCGCCGTCGCGGCCGCCCTGGCCGGTGGCCTGCTCATCGCCCTGCCGGGCGGTGCGAGTGCCGCCCCGTCGGGCCTCGCCGACGACTTCAACGGCGACGGCTACCGCGACCTGGCGACCGGCGCCCCGGGCGCCGTCACGGGCGGGAAGGCGAAGGCGGGCGCCGTGGTCGTCAACTACGGCTCGGCGAGCGGTGTCGGCGCCGCGCGGCACAAGACCACGTCGCAGAGTTCCTCCGGCGTGCCCGGTGCTTCGGAGACCTCCGACCGCTTCGGCACCGAACTCGCGCACGGCGACCTCAACCACGACGGCTACGGCGATCTCGTCGTCGGCACACCGCAGGAGGATGTCAGCGGCGACGTCGACGGCGGCTCCGTCACGATCCTGTGGGGCGGCGCGTCCGGCCTGTCGGGCGGTACGACGATCAGCGACCCGAACCCCACGGGCCACGACCGGTTCGGCCAGTCCCTCGCGGTCGGCGGCTTCACCGGTGACGGGAAGACCGATCTGGCGGTCGGTTCCACCGGCAAGGACGTGTGGATCTTCAAGGGCGGCTTCACCAAGTCCGGCGGCGCGGCCGGGAAACTGCGCTTCGACGCGCAGATCGAGGCCGGCGCGTACCCGATGGGTGCCGTCCAGCTCGCCGCCGGGGACTTCGACGACGACGGCACGGACGACGTGGTGGTGGGCTCCTTCGCGGGCAACTTCGTCTACCGGGGCGCCTCGACGGGACCCACGCTCCAGACCGAGGCCGGCGCGGGGTCCGCGGGCGCGTTCGCCGTCGCCGACTTCGACCGCGACGGGCACGACGACCTGGTCGTCGGCACCGACTTCGTCGACATCCTGAACGCTCCCGCGAAGGGCGGCTACGCCACCGTCTTCTACGGCGGCACGGCCGGCGTCGACACCACGCGCAGCGCCGTCCTCAGCCAGGACACCGCGGGGGTGCCGGGAACGGACGAGTCCAACGACTGGTTCGGAGCCTCGCTCGCGGCGGGCGACGTCAACGGCGACGGCTACCCGGACCTCGCCGTCGGCGCGGACAACGAGTCCGTCGGCTCGACGGACGGCGTCGGCAACGTCTGGGTGCTGCGCGGCGGCGCCTCCGGCCTGAAGGGGACCGGCGCCCAGTCCTTCAACCAGGGCACCGCGGGCGTCCCGGGAGCCAACGAGCAGTCGGACATGTTCGGCGACGCCGTCCACCTCGCCGACCACGACAAGGACGGCCGCGCCGACCTGTCGGTGGGCGCGGCCGGCGAGAACAGCGACGACGGCGCCGTGTGGGTCCTGCGCGGCTCCGCCGGTGGCATCACGGTCACCGGCGCGGTGAGCTTCGGCGCGTCCTCCGTCGGCGTCGGGAAGTCGGGGGACGACCCCATGTTCGGGGACGTGATGTCGGGCTCCTGAGCGGCGCCACGCCGGGACCGTGAGCGGGGCGCGGACCGACGGGAAGGGGCGGCACCGGATGATTCCGGTGCCGCCCCTTCCCGCTGTGCCCGGAACACGCCCTCCGAGGGCCTGCCGGTCCTAGACCCCGCTCTCCGCCGGCGCGAGTTCCTCCACCGCCGGCGCCGGGGACGCCGCCTGCCGTGCGCTGAGCGCGTAGTAGAGCAGACCGCCCACCAGGCCCGACAGCAGGAAACTGCAGTCGACTCCGCCGGTCAGTTGCAGCAGCGGGCCCTCGTACGAGGGCAGCGAGACCGCGAGCAGTCCGGCGCAGGCGCCGATCGCCCAGGACACGGTGGCCCGGATGTTCCAGCCGGCCCGGTACCAGTAGACGCCGCCTTTCGAGCGGCGGTTGAAGACCTGGAGGGCGTCCGGGTCGTAGACACCGCGGCAGCGCACGAAGCCGATCAGCGTGATGACCGCCCAGGGGGTGCCGATCGCGGTCAGCAGCAGGACGAACGAGGTCATGGCGGACTGCGCGTTCCAGGCGTAGTGCCCGACGAAGACGCAGAGCATGGCGACGACGGCGACCGAGCAGGTGGCGCGGGCCCGCGAGGCGCGCGGCAGGATCGCGTCCAGGTCGAGGCCCATCGAGTAGAGCATCAGACCGGCGTTGCCGACCGAGCCGGCGGAGGCCGCCAGCAGCAGCGGGACCAGGTACCAGCCGGGGGCCGCGGACACCAGCGGGCCCGCGTAGTCGAGGGCCGCGTGGGCCGCGTACGCCGTGAAGGTGCCGAAGAGCTGGGGGACCAGCAGGCCCGCGAGCAGGCCGAGCCAGGTGGAGTGCAGGACGGTGCGCGAGGTGTGGCGCGCGGGGGAGATGTAGCGGGTGTAGTCGCCGAGCAGCGTGATGAACGCGATCGGGCCGGACAGGCCGGCCGCCACCGCCGCCAGCAGCCAGGTGGGCCAGAACGAGCCGAGCAGATATCCGCCCGTCTCCGGGATCGCCGCGGTGGAGAAGTGCGGGGCGTACGCGATCACGCCGACCGCCAGCAGCGCCGTCATGCCGATCGCGAGGGCGCGGGACATGGTGAGCAGCACGCGGTAGCCGTAGACCGCGCCGGCGACGGTGGCGGCGGCGAGCACGACGTACACGACGGCGTACGCGGTGCCGCTGGGCTCCAGGCCGAAGAGCCGGCCGAGGACGCTCACCATCACGTCGCCGCCGATCCACACGGTCAGCGCGGTGTAGCCGAGCGCGAGCAGCAGGCCGACGACCGAGCCGACCAGCCGTCCCCGCACGCCGAACTGGGCGCCGGAGGAGGTGGAGAGGTTGGTCCCGGTCCGCAGCGAGACCAGGGCCAGCGGCGCGGTGAGCGCCGTGCCGACCACGGTGCCTGCCACGATCGCGCTGACCGAGGACCACCAGCCGAGCCCGAAGGAGGGCGGCAGCCAGCCGAAGATGATCACGCCGAGGCAGAGGTTGGAGCCGAGCAGGATCGACATGAGGTCGCGCGGACCGCTGGTGCGTTCCTCGTCGGGGATCGTGTCGACTCCGCGCTGTTCAATCGGCATGGCTGGTCTCCTTCGACGGCCGCCCAGGGGTGGTGCTGGTCGCATCCAAAAATTAGAGCGACGTTCAATGTGTCGTCTTCGACGCTTACCCGTCAATGTTTCCCTTCCATGAAATCCGCGTTTAGAGTGATGCTCTAAACGGAGGAACGCAAGGAGGTGTCGTGGCGTGAGACTGACCCCCACGGAACGTGACCGGCTGCTGCTGTTCTCGGCCGCCGAGCTGGCCCGCGCCCGCAGGGCCCGCGGGCTGCGGCTCAACGTGCCGGAGGCCACCGCCCTGATCGCGGACACCGTCTGCGAGACCGCCCGCGACGGCGGCCGGCTGGCCGAGGCGATCGAGGCGGCCCGGTCCGTCCTCGGCCCCGACGACGTGCTGCCCGGCGTCGCGGACGTGGTCACCGAGGTGCACGTGGAGGCCGTCTTCGACGACGGCTCCCGGCTCGCGGTCGTCTCCGACCCCATCGGCGGCGGACTCGGCGACCTGGCCCCCGGCGCGCTGCTGCCGGCGCCCGCGCACACCGAGCCCCCCGCGGTCCTGCGGCTGACGGTCACCAACACCGCCACCGTGCCCGTCTCCGTCACCTCCCACTTCCACTTCTTCGAGGCCAACCCGCGGCTCGACTTCGACCGGGCGGCCACCTACGGCATGCGGCTCGCGGTGCCCGCCGGATCCTCCGTCCGCTTCGGCCCCGGCGAGAGCGCCGAGGTCGGTTTCGTGCCGATCGGCGGCGAACGGATCGCCATCGGCTTCGCCGGCCTGGTCGACGGTCCTCTGGACGCGCCCGGAGCCAGGCAGGAGGCCCTGCGCCGGGCCGCCGCCTGCGGCTACCTCGGCGTACCGGACACCCGTGACAAGGAGGTCGGCCGATGAGCCGTCCCGGAGGCCACCCCGCGGAACCCCGCCGCCTCTCCCCGTACGAGTACGCCGCCACCCACGGCCCCCGGGCCGGCGACCGGGTCCGGCTCGGCGACTCCGGACTGACCGTCCGCGTCGAGTCCGACTCCCAGCTCCCCGGCGACGAGTTCCTCGCCGGATTCGGCAAGACCGCCCGTGACGGGCTGCACCTGAAGGCCGCCGCCGTCCGGGACACCTGCGACGTCGTCATCAGCAACGTGGTGGTGATCGACGCCGTCCAGGGGATCCGCAAGGTCTCCATCGGCATCCGCGAGGGCCGGATCTGCTCGATCGGGCGGGCCGGCAACCCCGACACCCTCGACGGCGTCGACGTCGTGGTCGGCACCGGCACGTCCATCGTCTCCGGCGAGGGCCTCATCGCCACCGCCGGAGCCGTCGACACCCACGTGCACCTGCTCTCGCCGCGCATCATGGAGGCCTCGCTCGCCTCCGGCGTCACGACGATCATCGGCCAGGAGTTCGGCCCGGTCTGGGGCGTCGGCGTCAACTCCCCCTGGGCGCTGCGCCACGCGTTCAACGCCTTCGACGCCTGGCCGGTCAACATCGGCTTCCTGGGCCGGGGTTCGTCCTCCGACGGCGCCCCGCTCGTCGAGGCTCTCGCCGAGGGCGGCGCCAGCGGCTTCAAGGTCCACGAGGACATGGGAGCCCACACCCGCGCCCTCGACACCGCGCTGCGCGTCGCCGAGGAGCACGACGTCCAGGTCGCCCTGCACAGCGACGGCCTGAACGAGTGCCTGTCGGTCGAGGACACCCTGAAGGTGCTGGACGGACGCACCATCCACGCCTTCCACATCGAGGGCTGCGGCGGCGGACACGTCCCGAACGTCCTCAAGATGGCGGGCGTCCCGAACGTCATCGGGTCCTCCACCAACCCGACCCTGCCCTTCGGCCGGGACGCGGTCGCCGAGCACTACGGGATGATCGTCTCCGTCCACGACCTGAAGACCGACCTGCCCGGCGACGCCGCCATGGCCCGCGACCGCATCCGCGCCGGGACGATGGGCGCCGAGGACGTGCTGCACGACCTGGGCGCGATCGGCATCACCTCCTCCGACGCCCAGGGCATGGGCCGCGCCGGAGAGACCGTCCGCCGCACCTTCGCCATGGCCGGCAAGATGAAGGCCCAGTTCGGGGCGCCCGAGAGCGACGACAACGAACGCGTCCTGCGCTACATGGCCAAGCTGACGATCAACCCGGCCATCGCGCACGGCCTCGCCCACGAGGTCGGCTCCATCGAGACGGGCAAGCTCGCCGACATCGTGCTGTGGCGCCCCGAGTACTTCGGCGCCAAACCGCAGCTGGTCCTGAAGTCCGGCTTCCCCGCCTACGGAGTCGTCGGCGACCCGAACGCCGCCACCGACACCTGTGAACCGCTCGTCCTCGGGCCGCAGTTCGGGGCGCACGGCGCGACGCCCGCCGAGATCTCCGTGGCGTTCGTCGCCCAGGCCGCGCTCGACCAGGGCAACGACACCATGCCGACCCGCCGGCGCCGCGTCGCCGTCCGCGGCACCCGTGGCATCGGCCCCGCCGACCTGCGCCTCAACTCCCGTACCGGAGAGGTCGACGTCGACCAGCGCACCGGCCTCGTCACCCTCGACGGCGACCCGCTGCGCTCCGAACCCGCCGACTCGGTCTCCCTCAACCGCCTGTACTTCCTGTGATCGACCACGCCTCTAAGGAACCCCCCATGTCTGCTGCCGCCGACGGCTTCCGGATGCCCGCCGAGTGGACCGCGCACGAGCGCACCTGGATGGCGTGGCCGGGCCCCAACCCCACCTTCGACAACCCCGACGACCTCGCCGAGTCGCGCGCCGCCTGGGCGGCCGTGGCCCGCGCCGTCCGCCGCTTCGAGCCGGTCACCGTGGTCTGCGGTCCCGGCCAGTCCGCGCCGGCGGCCGAACTCCTCGGCCCCGGCGTCGACACCGTCGAGCGGGAACTCGACGACGCCTGGATGCGTGACATCGGTCCCACCTTCCTCACCAACGGTTCAGGTGAACTCGCCGCCGTGGACTGGACGTTCAACGGCTGGGGCGCCCAGGACTGGGCCCGCTGGGAGCATGACTCCAAGATCGGCGCGCAGGTCGCCGAACTGGCCGGAGCGAAGACGTACGCCTCCCGGCTCGTCAACGAGGGCGGCGCGATCCACGTCGACGGCGAGGGCACCGTGCTGCTCACCGAGACCGTCCAGCTCGGCCCCGAGCGGAACCCCGGCTGGAGCCGCGAGGAGGTCGAGGCGGAGATCCACGCCCAGCTCGGCACCCGCAAGGCGATCTGGCTGCCGCGCGGCCTCACCGGCGACTACCCGCCGTACGGCTTCGGCACCCTCGGCCACGTCGACATCGTCGCCGCCTTCGCCCGGCCCGGCGTGGTCGTCGCGCACTCCCAGCAGGACCCGGCCCACCCCGACCACGAGGTCAGCAAGGAGGTCATCGGGCTGCTCAAGGCCCAGACCGACGCGCGGGGCCGCGGCATCGAGGTCGTGGAGGTGCCCGCCCCGACGGTCCTGGAGGCCGACGGCCACTGGGCCGACTACTCGTACATCAACCACTACCTGTGCAACGGCGGCGTCGTGCTCTGCGGCTTCGACGACCCGCGCGACGAGATCGCGGCGGGCATCTTCCGCCGCCTGTTCCCGGAGCGGACGGTGACACTGGTGGACGCACGTACGATCTTCGCGGGCGGCGGTGGCATCCACTGCATCACCCAGCAGCAGCCGAAGGTCTGAACACGGGAGTCACGGATGGCCGGTGCGCGGAAGAACGCGCCGCCGCGCGAGGAGGTCCTCGCCGTCGCCATGGAGATGATCGCCGAGCGCGGTCTGGAGAAGCTCACCATGGCGGCGCTCGGCCGCGAGGTCGGCATGAGCAGCGGCCATCTCCTCTACTACTTCCGCACCAAGGACGAGCTGCTGCTGCGCACCCTGGAGTGGAGCGAGGGCCGGCTCGGCGCCGAGAGGGGCCGGCTGCTGGCCGCGCGCGGAACCGCCCGGGAGCGCCTCGACGCCTACGTCGACCTGTACGTCCCCGACGGCCACCGCGACCCGCACTGGACGCTCTGGCTGGAGGTCTGGAACCGCTCGCAGAACGCCGCCGAGGACGCCCGGGAACGGCAGGTCGCCATCGAGGGCGCCTGGCACCGCGACCTCGTCGCGCTGCTCGCCGAGGGCGTCTCGCGCGGCGAGTTCCGAGCCGTCGATCCGGACCGCGTCGCCGCCCGGCTGCGTGCCCTGCTCGACGGCTTCTCCATCCACGTGGCGATCGGCCTGCGCGGCACCGACCGCGAACGGGTGCTGTCCCACGTGCGGGAGTTCCTCGACGAGTCGCTGGGCTGACCCGCGGCGGCGCCGTCCGGGCCCGCCCGCGCCGTCCGCGGCGGTGCTCGCATCCTGAGACGCCCCGTGAGGGGACGCGTGCTCTGTGCCAGACTGCCCCCGTGCTCTCGTTCGCCACGATTATTGGCAGCAGGCGCGCCGGTCCGCAGTGACCGCCACGTACGACCAGGTACGGGCGGACACCGTCGTTCTCGACCCGCGCGCAGACCTCTCGCACCCGCGAGGGGTTTTTCGCTTTTCTGGCCCACCTTCAGCCGGGAGCGCAGCGCGAGGGATCATTGGGGGACGGTGGAGCCGGTCATTCCGGTAGACCGAGATTCAACACAGGAGCCCTGACACCATGACGGAAACCAGCGAACTGGATGACGCGTTCCACGTCTTCGACACGACGCTGCGCGACGGCGCGCAGCGCGAGGGCATCAACCTCACCGTGGCGGACAAGCTGGCCATCACGCGGCACCTGGACGACTTCGGAGTCGGCTTCATCGAGGGCGGCTGGCCCGGCGCCAACCCCCGCGACACCGAGTTCTTCGCCCGCGCCCAGCAGGAGATCGACTTCCAGCACGCGCAGCTCGTGGCCTTCGGAGCGACCCGCCGGGCAGGCGGCAAGGCCTCCGAGGACCCGCAGGTCAAGGCACTCCTGGACTCCGGCGCCCCGGTGATCACGCTGGTCGCCAAGTCCCACGACCGGCACGTCGAGCTCGCCCTGCGCACCACTCTGGAAGAGAACCTGGAGATGGTCCGCGACACCGTCTCCCACCTGCGGTCCCAGGGCCGCCGCGTCTTCGTCGACTGCGAGCACTTCTTCGACGGCTACCGCGCGAACCCCGGCTACGCCAAGGCGGTCGTCCGCGCGGCCGCGGAGGCCGGCGCCGACGTCGTGGTCCTGTGCGACACCAACGGCGGGATGCTCCCGGCGCAGGTCCAGGCCGTCGTCGCCACCGTCCTCGCGGACACCGGCGCCCGGCTCGGCATCCACGCGCAGGACGACACCGGCTGCGCGGTCGCCAACACCCTGGCCGCCGTCGACGCGGGCGCCACCCACGTCCAGTGCACGGCCAACGGCTACGGCGAGCGGGTCGGCAACTCCAACCTGTTCCCCGTCGTCGCCGCCCTGGAGCTGAAGTACGGCAAGAAGGTGCTGCCCGACGGCGCCCTGCGCGAGATGACCCGGATCTCGCACGCCATCGCCGAGGTGGTCAACCTGACCCCCTCCACCCACCAGCCCTACGTGGGGGTGTCGGCCTTCGCCCACAAGGCGGGCCTGCACGCCTCGGCCATCAAGGTCGACCCCGACCTCTACCAGCACATCGACCCCGAACAGGTCGGCAACACCATGCGGATGCTGGTCTCCGACATGGCCGGCCGCGCCTCGATCGAACTCAAGGGCAAGGAACTCGGCGTCGACATCAGCGGGGACCGCGAACTGGTCGCCCGTGTCGTCGCCCGCGTCAAGGAACGCGAGCTGGAGGGCTACACGTACGAGGCGGCCGACGCGAGCTTCGAACTGCTGCTGCGCGCCGAGGCCGAGGGCCGGGCCCGCTCCTACTTCGAGGTCGAGTCCTGGCGCGCCATCGTCGAGGACCGCCCCGACGGCACCCACGCCAACGAGGCCACGGTGAAACTCTTCGCCAAGGGCGAGCGCATCGTCGCCACCGCCGAGGGCAACGGCCCGGTCAACGCCCTCGACCGCGCCCTGCGCGTGGCCCTGGAGACGATCTACCCGCAGCTCGCCAAGCTGGAACTGGTCGACTACAAGGTCCGCATCCTGGAGGGCAAGCACGGCACGTCCTCCACCACCCGCGTCCTGATCGCCACGTCCGACGGCACGGGGGAGTGGTCCACGGTCGGCGTGGCCGAGAACGTCATCGCCGCGTCCTGGCAGGCACTGGAGGACGCGTACACCTACGGCCTGCTGCGGGCCGGGGTCGAGCCGGCGGCGTAGCGAGCCGAACGCCGGAGGGGCCGAGGCCCCTCCGGCGCTCATCCCTGTGGGGGGCTACTGGAGGTGCCACTTCTGGTTGCCCGCACCCGTGCAGGTCCAGATCTGCGCCCGGGCACCGTTCGCCGACGAGTTGTCCGTCACGTCGAGGCACTTGTCCGCCCCCGTGTTGACCACGTCGCCGGTCGAGGCGTTGTACGACCAGCGTTGGGCGGCCGAACCGTTGCAGTCGTAGAGCTGCACCTTCGCGCCGTTCGCCGTCGAGGCCGACGTGACGTCGAGGCACTTGCCGAGCGAGCGCACCGACCCGTCGGCCTGCACGCTCCAGGACTGCGCGGTCGAGCCGTTGCAGTCGTAGAGCTGGACCGCCGTGCCGTTGGCACTCGAACCGCCCGCCACGTCCAGGCACTTGCCGCCCAGTCCGACGAACGCGCCCGACTGCGCACCCCCGCCCGACTGTGTCCCGGACCAGGTGAACGTCGCCGATGTCTTACCGGGCAGCGAATAAGTGGCGTGCTGCGAGCCCCAGTTGATGGTGACGGTCTTCGCCGCCGAGCCGTCGTTGTAGGCGATCAGGGCCTTCGAGCCGTCCGGGTTGCGCCAGGCGACGTTCGGGACCGCCGACGACGCCGTGGAGGCGATCCGCTGCGCGCCGGGACGGACGAACTTCGTCAGATGGCCCATCGTGTAGTACTCGACCGTGTAGTCGACGCTCCCGCTCGCCCCGTCACCGTTGTGCACGGTGACCAGGCCGGTGCAGGTGCCGCAACCCCCGTTGTGCGGGCCCATGTTCTGGTCCACGGCCAGCGACCACTTGGTCACCGACTTCGCCCAGTTGCGGGTGTAGTCGACGATGTTGAGCATGTCCTCGCGCTGCTGGTTGGCGATCCAGGTGCCGCCGGAGTGCTCGGTGCCGAAGGCGTCGAGGTTCGGGTACTGGTTGTGCACGCTCGTCTGCTTGGTGACGTCGCCGCCGTATCCGTGCCAGGCGATCCCGCCGAAGTTCGGGTGCGAACGGACCGCCGCGTCGTCCACGGTCTGCGCGGCGTAGGAGTCGTAGACGTCCCAGTTCCAGTCGTGCGCGAGCACCTTGGTGGACAGCCCCGCCGCCTGGAGCTTGGGCAGCAGCTCGCTCTTGGTGAAGTAGGCGAGCCCCGAGGCGTTCCAGCTCATCGAGGGATAGCCCGAGCAGCAGGTCGGCTCGTTCTGCGCGGTGACGTACGAGACGGGGACACCCTGGTCCCGGTAGGCCTGGAGGTACTTCACGAAGTACGAGGCGTAGGCGCCGTAGTCCTCGGATTTCAGCCATCCGCCGTTCAGCGACCCGCTGTCCTTCATCCAGGCCGGCGCGGTCCACGGCGAGGCCATCACGGTGAGGGACGGGTTGAGCTGGAGCGCCTGCCTGGTCAGCGGCACCACGTCGGCCAGGTCGTGCGCGATGGAGAACTTCGTCAGGTTCGGATCGGTCTGCCCGGCCGGCACGTCGTCGTAGCTGTAGCCGAATCGGGCCAGGTCGGAGGCGCCCATGGGGTTGCGCAGGAAGGACAGCCCGATGCCGTCGGTGGGGGAGAAGAGCTTCCGCATCGTCGCGTCGCGCGTGCTCTGCGACAGCGCCCCGCTGCTGTTCATCAGCCAGGCCGCCGTGTCGGTGAAGGAGGCGCCCCCGCCGGTGAACGTCTGGTACCGGGTGTTCTCGTCGACGGTGATGTTCTCGCCACCGCCGCCGCTGCCCGACTGGAAGGCGAACGGCGCCTGGGCCTGCAGACCGCGCACGACGTGACGGCCGCCGGAGTCGTCCGTCGTCGTGAGCCAGGCGGTGACCTGTTCGCCCGCGGCGTGCGCCGTGACGGGCGTGGCCGCCGCGAATCCCGCGGTGGTGAGCAGCCCGGCGACGATCAGCCGGACCGCCCGAGTGGATCTCCTGATGGATCTCCGCATGGAGCGCCGCCCTTCTGGAAGTGGGGGTGGGGAGGCGTGCGAGGCGTGAGTAAATGACGGCTTCGGAGCCACGTCAAGGGGTCGCGCGTTCACATTCTGAAGGAACAACTGCCCTGATCCGGCCGTGACTTGAGTGTGTACCGGTTCTGACGTGAAGCCTTGACGGGTTCTCGAGACGCCAGTTAACTCACGCCCTGATCTAAGTCGTGAGAAGAGCGTGAGAGTCGAAAGGGAACCCATGACAGGGCTCGATCGGAACTCCGTACGAAGAACCGCCGTGCTGGCCGGCGCCGCACTGATCGTCGGCCTGCTGCCGCTCGCGTCGGCGGGGACGGCGGCGGCCGCCGATCCCGACCCCGTCCCGGTCGACCGCTTCGAGGGCGAGGTGCCCTTCGCGAGCCAGCCGGCCGAAGGCCTCTTCACCTGGGGCGGCGACGCCGACGACCCGCCCGCGCTGACCCTGGCCGAACGGTCCGACGCGCCCGAGGGGGCCAAGGTCCTCGCCGGCGACTACGACATCAGCGGCTACGGCGGCTTCACCCACGACTACGCCGCGGATCAGCCGGGCCACGACTGGTCCGCGCACAAGGGCATCCGCTTCTGGTGGGACGGCCAGGACAACGGCAAGAAGACCGCCTTCGAGATCAAGGACGGCGGTGCGAACGGCGAGGCCTCAGAGCTGTGGACGACGTCCTTCACGGACGACTTCACCGGCTGGAAACAGATCGAGATCCCTTTCACCGACTTCACCTACCGCACGGACTACCAGCCCGTCGGCGGGATCGACCAGGTGCTCGGGCTGACCCAGATGTGGGGCTACGCCGTCACCCTCCCGGTCGGCGCCGAGGGCCGGTTCGCCATGGACGACGTCGAGCTGTACGGCAAGGCCGACCAGTCGCTGCGCGCCTCCGTCACCACCGACGCGGCGGTCTACCCGGTGAAGGAGGGCGCCACCGCGAGCGTGAAGGTCTCCGTCGCCACCACCGGCTCCGCCCCGATCGACGAGCCCGTGACCGTCGCCTACGAGAGCACCGGCGGCACCGCCGAGTCCGGCAAGGACTACACCCCGGTCAAGGGTGAGATCACCTTCCCGGCGGGCACGGTGTCCGGCACCAGCAGAACGGTCCGCGTCCCGACCCTGCGCGACCGCTCCGGTGAAGCGGCCGAGACGATCCCGCTCAAGCTCACGGTGACCGGCGCCAAGGCCCCCGCCGAGACGCCGCAGGTCGTCATCGACGCCCACGGACTCCCGTACCTGGACGCGAAGCTCCCCGTGAAGAAGCGGGTCGCCGACCTCCTCTCCCGGATGTCCCTCGCGGAGAAGGCCGGGCAGATGACCCAGGCGGAGCGCGGCGCGATCGGCGCGGGCGGTGACATCGCCGCGTACGACCTCGGATCGCTGCTCTCCGGCGGCGGCTCCACGCCCACACCCAACACCCCCGCGGCCTGGGCGAAGATGATCGACGGCTACCAGCTCCGCGCGCAGGCCACCCGCTTCCAGATCCCGCTGATCTACGGCGTGGACGCGGTGCACGGCCACAACAACCTCGCCGGCGCGACGGTCATGCCCCACAACATCGGCATCGGCGCCACCCGCGACCCCGCGCTCGCCGAGCGGACGGGAGCCGTGACCGCGGCCGAGGTCCGCGCCACCGGCGTCCCGTGGGACTTCGCGCCCTGCCTGTGCGTGACCCGCGACGAACGCTGGGGCCGCTCCTACGAGTCCTTCGGTGAGGACCCGGCGCTCGTCGAGTCCATGGAGACGGTCGTCCAGGGCCTCCAGGGCGACCGGAGCGGCAAGGACCTGAAGGACGACGACAAGGTCCTGGCCACCGCCAAGCACTTCGTCGGCGACGGCGGCACCGCCTACGGCTCCTCCACCACCGGCAGCTACACCGTCGACCAGGGCGTCACCAAGGTCAGCCGCCAGGAGTTGGAGGCCGTGCACCTGGCCCCGTTCCAGGAAGCGGTGGACCGCGGAGTCGGCACGGTCATGCCCTCGTACTCGTCGCTCGACATCCTCGGCGACGGCCAGGGCCCGGTGAAGATGCACGCCCGCGCCGACATGATCAACGGCGTGCTCAAGGACCGGATGGGCTTCGACGGCTTCGTCATCAGCGACTGGAACGCCATCGACCAGCTCCCCGGTGACTACGCCTCGCACGTCCGCACCTCGGTCAACGCGGGCGTGGACATGATGATGGTCCCGTACAGCTACAAGGAGTTCAGCGCGACCCTGATCGACGAGGCGAAGGCCGGACGGGTCACCGACCGGCGGATCGACGACGCGGTCGCGCGGATCCTGGCGCAGAAGTTCCGCCTCGGCCTCTTCGAGAAGCCGTACGCGGACACGAGCGGCGCCTCCGCGATCGGCTCGACGGCCCACCGCGCGGTGGCCCGCCAGGCGGCGGCGGAGTCCCAGGTGCTGCTGAAGAACGCCGGATCCGTCCTGCCGCTGAAGAAGTCCCAGAAGGTGTACGTCGCCGGCTCCAACGCCGACGACATCGGCAACCAGACCGGCGGCTGGACCATCACCTGGCAGGGCTCGTCCGGGAACATCACCCAGGGCACGACGATCCTCCAGGGCATGCGCAAGGCCGGCGGCGACGTCACGTACTCCAAGGACGCCTCGGCCTCCACGGACGGATACGACGTCGGTGTGGTCGTGGTCGGCGAGACCCCGTACGCCGAGGGCGTGGGCGACGTCGGCAACGGCAACGACCTGGAGCTGACCGCGGCCGACAAGGCCGCCGTCGACAAGGTGTGCGCGGCCATGAAGTGCGCCGTGCTCGTCGTCTCGGGCCGCCCGCAGCTCATCGGCGACCGTCTCGGGGACGTCGACGCGCTCGTCGCCTCCTGGCTGCCGGGCACGGAGGGCGACGGTGTCGCCGACGTCCTCTACGGCAGGCGCGCCTTCACCGGGCAGCTCCCGGTCACCTGGCCGAAGAGCGAGTCCCAGCTGCCGATCAACATCGGTGACACGTCCTACGACCCGCAGTTCCCGTACGGCTGGGGTCTGACGACGCTCACGAACGTGCCGGGCGGCGGCACCGCGAGCCTCAGGGCCCTCGCCCTGGTGGCCGCGGCGGCGGAGCGCGCGGGTGCCGACACGGTCGCCCGCACGGCCGTGACCAAGGCCCGTCTGCTCGTCCAGCAGAAGATCGGCACGTCGGTCACGGCGGCGTCCGCCAAGCCCTTCGCGGACGCCGACCATCTGCTCCTGACCGGGCACTACGCGGACGCGGTGGCGAAGCTGACGGAGGCGTACCGCGTCGGGTGAGACGCGCCGTGAGAGCGCCGGCCGGGGCTGGGCACCAGTCCCGGCCGGCGCTTTTCGCCGTCCCGGGTCCCTAGGGCGCGGTCGCCGCGGCGCTCCTGAGCTGCTTGGCCGCCTTACGGGCCCGCAGCGCCTTGACCACGGTGTGGACGCGGATCGAGGTGAACACGAGGACCGCGAGGCCGAGGAGGGCGCCGATCGGCGCCCGGTCCCGGGCAGCGGCGTAGAAGAGCCCGATGGTGAAGGGGACGCCCACGACGATGAGCAGCGGCTCGCGCACCCAGAACGGGAGCACGCGAAGGATGAGTCCGACCATGCGGCCACCTCATCAGGTGCATGCCGGCAGCTGCTGTGACGGAGGCCACAGTTCCGCCAGGCGGAACCGGATCGTTGCGGGACGGACGACTCGCCGGACGACTCGCCGGACGACGGGTCGGCGGCGGGACGCCCGGCCGGCGACGCCCGTCGCGGCGGCGGGATCGCGGTCCGGGCCGTCGGGGCTTTCGGACCGGCGCCTCCCGATGCCCGGTTCCGCTCGGATTCGGGTAGCTTCGAAGACATGAGGGCCGCACGCACCCGAGGGATTCCGGGCCTGTTGGTCGCACTGACACTCGCGGCCCTGGCCATGCTGTCGTTCGCGCCCGGAGCCCACGCGGCCACCAGCGTCTCCACCGTCGCCGCCGCCCTGCGCGAGAGCCCGGTCTACGTGGACCCGGCCGCCGCCGACCAGCTCTCCGCCGTGCAGGCGTCCGCGCTCGTCGAGAAGATCGAGAAGGCGGACAAGCCCGTCTTCGTCGCCGTGCTCCCGGCCGGCTTCCCGACCCAGGACCTCTTCCGGAACCTGCGCACCTCGACGGGCGTCACGGGCCTGTACGCGATCCGGCTCGGCGACCGCTTCGACGCCCGCGCCGACTCCGCCGTGATGTCCGGCAGCGCCGTGCGGAACCTCGTCACCAGCGTCCAGGGCGAGCGGGACGCGAACACCCAGCTGAACGACTTCACGGACAGCGCGCTCGCCAACATCCGGGGCTCGGCACCCTCGAGCTGGAGCGGCGGCGGAGGCGGCGACGGTGTCTCCGCGGGCGCGCTGATCGCGGTCGGCGCCGTGGTCGTGATCGGCGGCGCGGGCGCCTACACGGTCGTGCGGCGCAAGCGGCGCCGCCGCGAGGAGGAGCAGCGGGCGGCGCTCGAACGGCTCCGCGTCGTCGTGGACGAGGACATCACCGCCTTCGGCGAGGAACTGGACCGCCTCGACTTCCATCCCGCCGAGGCGGGCGCCGACGACACCATGCGCGCGGACTACGAGCGTGCCCTGGACGCCTACGAACGGGCGAAGTCGTCGATGGCGGCCGCCCGGCGCCCGGAGGACGTGCGGGCCGTGACCGAGGCGCTGGAGGACGGCCGGTTCTCGCTCGCCGTGCTCGCCGCGCGCCGCGAGGGCCGCCCGGTCCCCGAGCGCCGCGCGCCCTGCTTCTTCGACCCCCGGCACGGCCCCTCGGTCGCCGACGCCCGGTGGACTCCGGCCGGGGGCGCAGCGCGCGAGGTCCCGGTGTGCGCGGCGGACCGGGCGCGCCTGGCCGACGGCACGGACCCGGCGGTCCGCGAGGTCGACACGGAGCACGGCCGCCGTCCGTACTGGGACGCGGGCCCGGCGTACGGCCCGTGGGCGGGCGGCTACTTCGGCGGCGGCCTGCTTCCCGGCCTGCTCGTCGGCACCGTACTCGGCAGTTGGATGGCGAGCCCCGCCTACGCCGCCGACTACGGCTCCGGCTACGGCGACTTCGGCGGCGGCGACGTCTCCGGCGCCGACTACGACTCGGGCGACTTCGGAGGCGGCTTCGGGGACGGCGGGGGTGGCTTCGGGGACGGCGGCGGGGGCGGCGACTTCGGCGGCGGAGGAGACTTCGGCGGGGGTTTCTGACCGACCCGGGCCGCCGGGGGGCTGCCCTGCCTACGCGTCCGGCAGTGCCAGCCAGTCGCTCCATGACAGGTCCCGGCCGATGAACCGGGGCCGGGTGAAGGGCCACTCCTCGGCGATCCACCGCGGGACGAGCAGGTCCAGTTCCCGTTCGAGGTCCGTACCGACGCTGTCGTCCACCACCCACCAGGAGATGTCCGCGTCGGCGCCCGCCTTCTCCGGCGGGTCGATGTAGACGCAGCCGAACTCGGTCGTCCCGGCGGCGTCGAACAGCACGTAGTTGAAGGACTCGTGGGCGGCGATCTCCCTCGCGTGCCGCTCCAGGTCCTTCAGGTTCGCGTCGTACGTCATGGTCTCGGCGGGCCAGCCCCATGCCTCTCCGAAGATCGACCACAGCCGCTCGCGCGACCCCATGACGGTCGGGTAGTCGACGGCGGCGTCGCCCCCGGTGATGGGCCGCAGATGGCACCCGCCGGGCACCTCGACGCGCGGCGGATGGACGAAGTCGGGGGGAAGCCAGCTCATACCCGGAGGCTAACGACCGTGCGGGCGGGGCGCACCGGGTTAAATCCCGGACCCACGACCGCGAGGACATCGCGCCACCGCGCCACCGCACGTGGGCGATCCGGCGTCCTCGTAGGCCGGTCGACGGTGCCGCACGCCTCCGGGCGGCGCGCGTCGGGCTAGCGTTCCCCCATGGCCCATTCCGGCGGGACCGAGGAAACGGCAGGCGTCGAGACCTTCGCGGACGTGGAGGCGATGGACGCGTGGCTGACCGAGCACGCCGGACTCCAGGGCGGTGTCTGGGTGAAGGTCGCGAAGAAGGGCGCCGGGCCGGTCTCCGTCGGCGCCGCGGACGTCAACGACGTGGCGCTGTGCCACGGTTGGATCACGGGCCACCGCAAGGGGTACGACGACGTGTGGTTCCTCCAGCGGATCACCCCGCGCCGGCCCGGCAGCGTGTGGTCGGCGGTGAACGTGCGACGCGTCGAGGAACTCACCGAGGCGGGACGCATGCGGCCCGGAGGCCTCGCGGAGGTCGCCTCCGCCCGGGCGGACGGCCGGTGGGCGGCGGCCTACGCCTCGCAGAAGGAGGCCACGGTCCCCGACGACCTGGACTCGGCGCTGGGTGAGAGCCCGCGGGCCCGGAGCTTCTTCGACGGACTGGGCCGGACCGACCGGTACCGGGCCGTGGTGGGACTGCTGCGGGCGCGGACCCCGGAGACCCGGGCGGCCCGTCTGCGGGCCGTGCTCGCCGAACTGGAGGCGGGTCGACGGCCGAAGTGAGGGGCCGGAACGCCGGAGCGCCCGCCCCTCCGCCCACGGAGGGCGGGGGTACGGGCGCGCTCGGGATACCGCGTGAGCGAAGCCCGGCCGGTTGATCACCGGCCGGAGTCGGTCGCTCAGTCGGCGTTGCGGATCGCTGAGATGTCGAAGTTCAGCTTGATCTTGTCGGAGACGAGGACGCCACCGGTCTCCAGGGCCGCGTTCCAGGTGATGCCCCACTCGGAGCGCAGGATCTC
This sequence comes from Streptomyces sp. NPDC048643, assembly GCF_040650615.1. Lineage (NCBI taxonomy): Bacteria > Bacillati > Actinomycetota > Actinomycetes > Kitasatosporales > Streptomycetaceae > Streptomyces > Streptomyces sp. NPDC048643. Next base: position 112,473 of record NZ_JBEZHO010000009.1, on the reverse strand, counting down.
GGCCTTGCCCTCGAAGCCCACGCGCTCGTTGCCGAAGGGGTCCTTCGCGGCGCCGTTGAACTCCAGGTCGATGCTGATCTCCTTGGTGGTGCCGAGGATCTCCAGGTCACCGGTGATGCGGTAGTCGTCGCCGCCCAGGGCCTCGGCCCTGGTGGAGCGGAAGGTCATCGTCGGGAACTCGTCGATCTTGAAGAAGTCGGCGCTCTTCAGGTGACCGTCACGGTCGGCGGAACCGGTGTCGATGCTGTCCATCTTGATGTCGAGGGTGGCCGTCGACTTGGCCGGGTCGCCGCCGTCCAGGTGGAGCGCGCCCTCGAAGTCCTTGAACGAGCCCTTGACGTTGGTGACCATCGCGTGGCGCGCGACGAAGCCGATCGTCGAGTGCGCGGGGTCGATCGTGTACTCACCGGTCAGCGCCGACAGCTCCGGGCTGACAGGAGTCGCGGCGGAGGCCGGCGACTCGGCGGCGTCGGTGGACTTGCGGCCGAAGATACCCATGACGTTCTCCTTGAGGGGACGGGCCACGGTTCGGTTCGGAGCCGTAGCGTTGGTCTGTTGAATCTTCAACGAGGTCAACAGGGGGAACCGTAGACCTATTCCGTTCAAGTTTCAACATCATCCGCAATGTGTCTGTGGCGTCACGTTATGTCATCTCCCACCGCCCTCTGGCGAACGCGCGTAGAACTCGGGCACCATCTGCGTGCACCCCCTGCACAGCCGCCCCACAGGAAGCACGGCCGTACGCCGTACGGCCGCCGACGGTCCTTCGCAGGAAAGGTTCCCCCCGCATGAAGCTCAGGTCCGCGCTGACCGCTCTCGCCCTCGTCGTCGCCCCCGGTGTCGCCGTCGTCGGCACCTCCACCGACGCCTTCGCCGCCACCAAGATCAGCCACGCCACCGCGACCTCGATGTTCCGCCAGGTGGGCATCACCTGGTCCTCCTCCGGCGGTTGCTCCGACCGCAACAACTCCACCTGTACGTCCTTCGACCAGCTGAACCAGGCCACCGCGCAGGGCGCCCAGACCCTCAAGGGGGCCAGCGGCTGCGCGCTCAACATCACCGGCGGCACCGAGACCGGCCACGCGAGCGGTACCTACTCGCACTGGAACGGCTACAAGCTCGACTTCGGCAAGAGCACCTGCGTGACGGGCTACATCAAGAACACCTTCACCTACATAGGTCTGCGTGGTGACGGCGCTCCGCAGTACAAGTCCGGCTCCGGCAACATCTACGCCGACGAGGGCAACCACTGGGACGTCCTCTACTACAACTGTGGCGGCTGCTGAGCCCTCGCGCGAGGTGGCGCGGACCGCCGTCCGGGGGTCCGCGTCACTCCGAGGATGGCATGTGCTCCTCATGAATGTGAGGTGGCTCTCAGTGGAAGTCTTTGTCTGACCCCTACAAGCAGAGGCCCCTCTGAGCAGTCCGATTGCCTGCATGAGGTGGTGGTTCTGTTCAGGGTTACCAGGAAAACGGGCCGGAGACTGTGCAGAGTCGACGGGCCCCTTTCCTTGGTGGACTTCGTATGGTCACTACATGACCGTTTTGGACGAGGCCGGCTCCGCAGGCTCCACGAGCTCCACAGGTGAACCGACGGACGCGCGCGGGCGTGTGGCGGAGCTGCACGCGATCCGTGCCGAGGCTCTGCGCGGACCCAGCGAGAAGGCGACCGAGGCGCAGCACGCCAAGGGCAAGCTGACCGCCCGGGAGCGCATCGAGCTGCTGCTGGACGCGGGCTCGTTCCAGGAGGTCGAGCAGCTGCGCCGGCACCGGGCGACCGGGTTCGGCCTGGAGGCGAAGAAGCCGTACACCGACGGTGTCATCACCGGCTGGGGCACGGTCGAGGGCCGCACGGTCTTCGTGTACGCCCACGACTTCCGCATCTTCGGGGGCGCGCTCGGCGAGGCGCACGCCACGAAGATCCACAAGATCATGGACATGGCCATCGCGGCCGGTGCGCCGCTGGTCTCCCTGAACGACGGCGCCGGCGCCCGTATCCAGGAGGGCGTCTCCGCGCTCGCCGGCTACGGCGGCATCTTCCAGCGCAACACCAAGGCCTCCGGCGTCATCCCGCAGATCTCGGTGATGCTCGGCCCGTGCGCGGGCGGCGCGGCCTACAGCCCCGCCCTGACGGACTTCGTCTTCATGGTCCGCGAGACCTCGCAGATGTTCATCACCGGCCCGGACGTGGTCAAGGCGGTGACGGGCGAGGAGATCACCCAGAACGGCCTGGGCGGCGCCGACGTCCACGCGGAGACCAGCGGTGTCTGCCACTTCGCGTACGACGACGAGGAGACCTGCATCGCCGAGGTGCGCTACCTCCTGTCGATGCTCCCGCAGAACAACCGCGAGAACCCGCCGCGCGCCGACTCGGACGACCCGTCCGACCGTCGCAGCGAGGTGCTGCTGGACCTGGTCCCGGCCGACGGCAACCGTCCGTACGACATGACCAAGGTCATCGAGGAACTCGTCGACGACGGCGACTACCTGGAGGTCCACGAGCGCTGGGCCCGCAACATCATCTGCGCGCTGGCCCGTCTCGACGGCCAGGTCGTCGGCATCGTCGCCAACCAGCCGCAGAGCCTCGCGGGTGTCCTCGACATCGAGGCCTCGGAAAAAGCTGCACGCTTTGTGCAGATGTGTGACGCTTTCAATATCCCGATCATCACGTTGCTGGATGTCCCTGGATTCCTTCCGGGCGTCGACCAGGAGCACGGCGGGATCATCCGGCACGGCGCGAAGCTGCTGTACGCGTACTGCAACGCGACGGTGCCGCGGATCTCGCTCATCCTGCGCAAGGCGTACGGAGGTGCCTACATCGTCATGGACAGCCAGTCCATCGGGGCCGACCTCACCTATGCCTGGCCCACGAACGAGATCGCCGTGATGGGCGCCGAGGGCGCCGCCAACGTCATCTTCCGCCGCCAGATCGCCGAGGCCGCCGACCCCGAGGCCATGCGCGTCCGCATGGTCAAGGAGTACAAGGCCGAGCTGATGCACCCCTACTACGCCGCCGAGCGCGGTCTGGTCGACGACGTCATCGACCCCGCCGAGACCCGCGAGGTCCTGATCAAGTCGCTCGCGATGCTCCACACCAAGCACGCGGACCTGCCCTCCCGCAAGCACGGCAACCCCCCGCAGTAACCCTGCGGATCCTCCGCGGTACCGCCGCGGAAACCTCTCTCACGGAGACTGAGACCTATGAGCACCCCTGACATCCGCGTCGAGAAGGGCCACGCCGAGCCCGAGGAGGTCGCCGCCATCACGGCGATCCTGCTGGCTCGTGCCGCCGCCGCTCCCACCGATGCCGCTCCGGCCCACCGTGCCCGCCCGCGGGCCGGGTGGCGCCGCCTGGAGCGCGAGGGCGGCTTCCGCGCCCCGCACAGCTGGCACTGAGCGTCCTGACGACCGACAGCCCCGCCCCTCCGAGCCGGAGGAGCGGGGCTGTGGCGTTCTCCGGACCCCGGCGGCCCGCCGTCCGGCTCCGGTACCGCCGGCGCCCAGGAGGCCGCCCAACCCGCCCTCACGGACCGCGAGTTCGGGTGCCCGACGGACAACGGCCCCCGCTTCTCCGGGAGGAGAAGCGAGGGCCGACGCCTCGGAGGTGGGGGAGGGCTAGCGGAGCCGCGCCATCAGAGCGTGCTCCACGAGCGTGATCAGCGCCGACTTGGCGTCCGCACGGTGGCGGGCGTCCGTCGTGATGATCGGGGTGTCCGGGCCGATCTGGAGGGCCTCGCGGACCTCGTCCGGGTTGTACGGCTGGCTGCCGTCGAAGCCGTTGAGGGCGATGACGAACGGCAGGCCGCTGTTCTCGAAGTAGTCGACCGCGGGGAAGCAGTCGGCGAGACGCCGGGTGTCGACCAGGACGATCGCGCCGATGGCGCCGCGGACCAGGTCGTCCCACATGAACCAGAAGCGGTCCTGACCCGGCGTACCGAAGAGGTACAGGATCAGGTCCTGGTCCAGGGTGATGCGGCCGAAGTCCATGGCGACGGTCGTCGTCGTCTTGTCTCCGGTGTGCGTGAGGTCGTCGATGCCCGCGGATGCGGACGTCATGACGGCCTCGGTGCGCAGCGGGTTGATCTCCGAGACGGCGCCGACGAACGTGGTCTTGCCCACGCCGAAGCCGCCCGCCACCACGATCTTCGCGGACGTGGTGGAGCGGGAAGGCCCTCCGCTAGAGCTTGCGAAGTCCACTGAGCACCCTTTCGAGCAATGTCACGGCTGGCTGGCCGCCGGCGCTCTCGTCGCCGCCCGGCTGATGAATGGCGACCAGGCCCGCTTCCGCCAAGTCGGCGACGAGGATCCTGGCGACACCGAGAGGGATGGTCAGCAGGGCCGAGATCTCGGCCACCGACTTGATCTCCCGGCAGAGGTTGCAGATGCGCTGATGCTCGGGCAACTGGCCCTGCATCTGGTGCGGCTGCGCGGTGGTGTGCACCAGCGCCTCGATGGCGAGCTGGTAGCGGGGCCTGGTGCGGCCGCCCGTCATGGCGTACGGACGCACCAGAGGGTTGGACGCCCCGGTGGGCGACGGCTCGGGCGAGCGCCGCTGCGGTTGTACGGGCTGGATGCGCGGCGCGGCCGGCTGGTCGTACGGAGACGGCCCGGGGCCCTGGGGACCCTGCGGGTACGGCTGCTGACGCCGCTGGCTGGGCGCGGAGGGAAAGTTGTACCGGTTCGGGTTCTGCGAACCGTCGCCCTGGCCGCCCTGCCCCTGGCCGGGGCCGTACGACCAGTTGCCCGAAGACGAACCGCCTGGGGGTGTCACCACTTTCTCCTCCTCCGACTGTGCCGGGAACCCGTCACTGTGGGTCCGCGTCCCGAAACCTTACGGCCACAAGACGCCAATACGCACCGTCTGTCTGTTAGTTGAGAAGGCTGCCCTGGAGCTCCGCACGGAGATCCGGGGTCAGGACCGTGCCCGCACGGTCCACCAGAAGCGCCATCTCGTACCCAATGAGACCGATGTCCGCCTCCGGGTGTGCAAGGACCGCGAGCGACGAACCATCGGAAACGGACATGAGGAAGAGGAATCCTCGCTCCATCTCCACAACCGTCTGGTTCACATGGCCGCCCTCGAAGATGCGGGACGCGCCCGCGGTCAGCGAGGTCAGACCGGACGCGACGGCGGCCAGCTGGTCGGCGCGGTCACGGGGAAAGCCTTCGGACATGGCCAGAAGGAGTCCGTCGGCGGAGACCACCACCGTGTGCGACACCCCGGGGGTGTTGTCCACGAAATTGGTGATCAACCAGTTCAGGTTCTGTGCCGCCTGGCTCATCGGACTCACACTAACGCTCCTGGTTGTAGGTGCTGTCAGAGCCGAAGCCCTGACCGTTCGTGTCACTACCTGCATTGCGTCCCCGCTCGACACCCCGGCGCAGGTTGCTCAGCCTGCCCCGGACGTCCTCGGGAGCGCGGGAGACCTGGGGGCCGCCCTGGGGTGTGGATTCCGCGGTGCCCTCGACCAGGTTGGCCTTGGGTACCCGCCGGGGCAGACCGGACGAGGTGACCCCGCCGGCCTTCGGCTTCTTCAGCTGCTCGGCGCGCTGCCACCGGTCGTCGTTGGACGAGCGCCAGTCGTCGCCCTTGCCGTCGGGAGCCGGCGCGGCCTGCTCCTTCTGGTGGTTCGCGGGGCTCTGGCCGTTGCCGTTGACGTTGCCGCCGGCGGTGGATCCGCGGCGGGGCAGTCCGGCATCGGTCATCGCGTGGGCGGCCGAGGGGGCCGGTCCCGGACGACTGAAGCCTACGCGGTCCTGCTCACCGACGTCAGCGGCCTGCGGTGATTCCGCTTGCGGAGCGTACTCGGAGCGATAGCCGCCCTGGTAGGCGTTCTGCTGCGGCCAGTCGTCCTGGTAGGACGGCTCTTCGAAGCCCGAATGCGTCTCCGGCGCGGAACCCCGCGCTCCGGCGTGCTCCTCCTGGACCGCCTCCGGATAGGAGGCCTCCGGGTAGCCGCCGGTGGACGGGAAGTACGCCTCGTCGTACGCAGCGCGCTGCGGCTCCTCGTACGACGTCTGCTGGTCGTACGTCGTCTGCTGCTCCTCGTGCACGCCCTGGCCGCCGTCGTACGCCGGAGCGCCGTTGTAGGGCGGCTGTCCGTTGTCGTAGGGCTGCCGGCCGTCGAAGCCCTCGGCGTACCCCTGCGGGCCCTCGATGGCCTCCATGCCCTGTGCCTGGGCCTCCAGGGCCGCCCGGCGCTCCTCGCGCATCAGGGAGCGGCCCACCGGGTCGAGGTCGCGGATGTCGTCCGGGACCTCGTAGCGGCTGTCGTCGAAGCCGAGGTCCGCGGCGGTGAGCAGCGGCTGCTGCTGCTGGCCCCCGAAGCTCTCGCCCGGGAACGACTGCTGCTGCTCCGGGATGATCTGGGAGACGGTGAACTCGTCGCGCATCGGCTGCTCGCCGCCGCCACCGTGGGTGATGGCGTCGGGGAGCATGACCAGCGAGGTGGTGCCGGCCTGCTCGCCCGAGGGACGCAGCTGGACGCGGATCCCGTGCCGGTCGGACAGCCGGCCGACCACGAAGAGGCCCATGCGCTGGGAGATCGCGGCGTCCACGGTCGGCGGGTTGGCCAGCTTGTGGTTGATGTCCGCGAAGTCCTCGGCGGTGAGGCCGATGCCCTTGTCGTGGATCTCGACCATGATGCGGCCGTCCGGGAGACGGGTCGCGGTGACGCGGACCTTGGTCTGCGGGGAGGAGAACGTGGTGGCGTTCTCCAGGAGCTCGGCGAGCAGGTGCACGAGGTCGGTCACGGCGCGGCCGTGGATCTCGGCCTCCGGGACACCGGAGAGCTCGATGCGCTCGTACTGCTCCACCTCGGAGGAGGCGGCGCGCAGCACGTCCACCAGCGGGACCGGCTGGTCCCAGCGGCGGCCGGGCTCCTCGCCGGCGAGGACCAGGAGGTTCTCGCCGTTGCGGCGCATACGGGTCGCGAGGTGGTCCAGCCGGAAGAGGCTCTCCAGCTGGTCCGGGTCGGCCTCGTTGTTCTCCAGCTCGGTGATCAGGGTCAGCTGGCCCTCGATCAGGGACTGGTTGCGGCGCGACAGGTTGGTGAAGATCGCGTTGATGTTGCCGCGCAGGAGGGCCTGCTCGGCGGCCAGCCGGACCGCCTCGCGGTGGACCTGGTCGAAGGCGCGTGCGACCTCGCCGATCTCGTCCGTGGTGGTGATCGGGATCGGCTGGACGCGGGTGTCGACGCGGCCCGGGTCGGTGCGCGAGAGCTGGTCGACCAGCATCGGCAGACGCTGCTCGGCGACGTTGAAGGCCGCGTTGCGCAGCTGCCGCATCGAGCGGCTCATCTGGCGGGCCACCATGCCGGCCAGGATGAACGCGGCGAGCAGGGCGATCACGACGGCCGCGCCGGTGATGATGGCGTCGGTCTTGGCGTCGGCGGAGATGTCGGCGGCCTCGGCCACGGCCTTGTCGGAGAGGTCCGACTCGATCTGGCGGTAGGCGTTGTACTTGGCGGTGTTGACCGCCCACCAGTTCTGCGCGGTGATGCCCTTGCCGGCCAGGGCGGCGCGGTCGCTGTCCTCAGGAGACTTGAGCTGCGCGAGCGTCGTGACCATCACGGTCGGGTCGGACGGCGGCTTCACGTAGTTCGGGTCGGCGGCCGCGGCCTGCTTCCCCTGCTCGGTCAGCTCGGCCTTGATCTTCGCCTGCGCGGCGGAGAGCTTGTCGGCGTCGGCCTGGGTGCCACCGCCGATGTACTCCTCGACGGCGATGCCCTCCAGGTAGGCGTACGAGGAGAGGGCGACGCGCTGGTTGGCGAGGCTGCTCAGGCCCGGGCCGGGCTGGACCAGCATGTGCATACCGATCGAGCGCTCCAGCGACAGGGCCGCCTTGGAGAGGGAGATCGCGTAGACCGTACGGCCGTAGCTGGTGATGTTTCCGGTGCCCAGACCGAGTTCGTTGGCGAACTCCATCAGCGGGTGCTGGATCTGGAGGTAGCCCTCCTCGGTCTTCACCCCGGGGAGCTTGGAGGTGTACGCGACCTTCCGCAGGGAGTCCAGACCGGGCTCGACCTTGCGGAAGATGGCGAGGCGCCGCTCCAGACCCGCCGTCTTCGGCATGTTCTGGGCCGCCGCGTCGAAGGCGTCGGCTGCGGTGTCGGTGTCCTTGCGGACGGCCGCGACGGCCGCCTTGTCCTTGGCGCTGGCCTGGCTGCCCTGGAGCAGTGGGGCCGCGCTGACGTCACGCTCGACGAACAGCTTGTCGCCGTAGTTCAGCGCCGCCTGCACCAGACGCGCCGTCTTCTCGGCGTCCTGGGCCTGCTGCCAGGTGTCGATCGAGCTCCTCACCTGGAAGCCGCCCATGACGAGGCCGACCACCACGGGTATGAGCAGGATCGCGTTCAGCCTGGCCGGCACTCGCCAGTTGCGCGGGGAGAAACGGCCGCCGCTCGGCGCGGGGGCCGGGACGGGCTCCGGGCCGGGCATGTGTGCGGGCGCCGCTCCGCGCGGCGGCGGGGTGAAGTTGCCCCGTGCCGACGGCTCGGGACCGTTCGTGCTTCGCCTCACTCGACCAACAACCTCTCGGCGTCGGCACCTACGTTGTGCCGCGGTATCTCCAGCGCCCGTGACTTAGCTACTGGGCAGTTCAGCGCATTCCAGCACGTCAGGGAGCGCCCTTCCAAACACTCGGAACCTGTGATTCCGGGTGGCATCGACCACAGATAAAACGGTCATAAAGAGCGAGCCCCGCCAAAAGGCGGGGCTTTCGTGAGCGCAGCGGTACCGGGTGACCGCGAACCGTGTCGGCGCCGGTGAAATTCTCTGTCGAAACGTTATGAACACTGTGGCCGACCGTGTCAAACGACACAGCCGGCTCCAGTTCGTCTACGACAACTTCCTTAGGGACCTGTCGACTTGGCTGCTACCGCAGTCGAGCCATCAGAGCGTGCTCGACGAGCGTGATCAGAGCGCTCTTCGCATCCGCACGGTGTCGGGCGTCCGTCGTGATGATCGGAGCGTCCGGACCGATCTGGAGGGCCTCGCGTACTTCCTCGGGGTTGTACGGCTGGTGACCGTCGAAGCCGTTGAGGGCGATGACGAACGGCAGGCCGCTGTTCTCGAAGTAGTCGACCGCGGGGAAGCAGTCGGCGAGACGCCGGGTGTCGACCAGGACCACCGCGCCGATGGCGCCGCGGACCAGGTCGTCCCACATGAACCAGAAGCGGTCCTGACCCGGCGTACCGAAGAGGTACAGGATCAGGTCCTGGTCCAGGGTGATACGTCCGAAGTCCATGGCCACCGTCGTGGTGGTCTTGTCCCCGGTGTGGGTGAGGTCGTCGATGCCCGCCGAAGCGGACGTCATGACGGCCTCGGTGCGCAGCGGGTTGATCTCGGAGACGGCACCCACGAACGTGGTCTTGCCGACACCGAAGCCACCCGCCACGACGATCTTCGCGGAGGTGGTCGCCCGGCCTCCGTCAGAGCTTGCGAAGTCCACTGAGCACCCTTTCGAGCAAAGTCACGTCCGGCGCGCCGCCGTTGTTCTCATCGCCGCCAGGCTGGTGAATGGCGACCAGTCCGGCCTCCGCGAGGTCCGCGACGAGGATCCTGGCCACACCGAGAGGCATGGACAGGAGGGCCGAGACCTCGGCCACCGACTTCACTTCCCGGCACAGGTGGCAGATGCGCTGGTGTTCGGGGAGCAGCCCCATCAGCTGCGCCGGGTCGGCCGTGGTGCTGATCAGCGCCTCTATGGCGAGTTGGTACCGCGGCCGGGTCCGGCCGCCGGTCATCGCGTACGGACGTACCAGCGGCTGGTCGCCCTCGTCCCCGTACGGCTCAGCGTACGGATCATGAGAGGCGGTGGGCGGGGTCATGAATCCTCCGGGCGGGACAGCAGGTCGGTCAGTCGTGCCGTCTGTTGAGGCCGGTGGGGGGATTGTGGCGGCCGGACGGTGATTTCGTGCGGTGTCTGGATCCGGGGGCGGTCAGTGAAGCAGACTGCCTTGTAGTTCGGCACGCAGGTCCGGCGTGAGGACAGCGCCCGCACGGTCGACGAGCAGTGCCATCTCGTAGCCGACGAGACCGATGTCGCACTCCGGGTGGGAGAGGACCGCGAGGGACGATCCGTCCGAGACGGACATCAGGAAGAGGAAGCCGCGCTCCATCTCCACGACCGTCTGGGCCACCGTCCCGCCCTCGAAGATCCGGGATGCCCCGGCGGTCAGCGAGGTCAGTCCGGAGGCGACGGCCGCCAGTTGGTCCGCGCGGTCGCGGGGGAAGCCTTCGGACATGGCCAGAAGGAGTCCGTCGGCGGACACGACGACGGTGTGGGACACCCCAGGGGTGTTGTCCACGAAGTTGGTGATCAACCAGTTGAGGTTCTGTGCCGCCTGGCTCATCGGGCTCAACTAACGCTCCTGCTGGTGAGTGGGGCTGGGGAAGCTGCCGGTCTGGCCGTTGGGAGCGGCCTGTCGACCTTGCTGAATGCCCCTACGGAGGTTGGTCAGCCGGCCGCGTACGTCATCAGGCGCACGGGAGACCTGCGGACCGCTTTGGTGCTGTTGCTGCTGTGCCGTGCCCGCGACGAGGTTGGCTCGCGGGACGCGGCGCGGCAGGCCCGAGGTCGTGACCCCGCCCGCCGACGGTTGACGGACGCGCTCTGCCTGCCGGACGAGGTCGTCGTTCGGAGAGCTGCGCCACGAGGTGGCGGCCGGTGCGGCGGCGGGCCGCTGCTGCGGCGCCGAGGAGCCCTGCGGCTGCTGGGGGGCAACCTGCGCGGATCCCTGGGAACCGTTGTTCTGGTGGGTGTCGTCCGCGCCGGCACCGTTCGCCTGACCGTGGAACCAGTTGGTCTCCAGGGTGTCGAACAGCGGCGTGCGGCCGTCACCGGGGCCCGCGGGCGGAAGCGCCTCGGGCTCCTGCGGACGTACGGGCGGCTGCGGGGCCGCCGGCCGCTCGAACTGTCCGGTGGACGAGGGGTCCTGCCGGTTGCCGTAGCCGGGCGCCGTGAACTGCCCGGTGGACGCGGGGTCCTGGGAAGCTCCGTAGCCGGGGCGCGCGAACTGGCCGGTGGACGACGGGTCCTGGGAGGCACCGTAACCCTGCGCGGCGAACTGGCCCGTGGAGGCCGGGTTCTGGCCGACGGGGGAGCCGCCGGGAGTGCCGTACACCTCCGGGCGGTGGTACTGCCCGGTGTTCTGGCCGCCGTTGACCTGACCGTTGTTGCCCTGGCCGTTGGCGTTCTGCCCGCCGTTGCTCAGGCCACCGTTGTTCAGACCGGTGTACTGCGGCGTGCCGGCGCCGGGGCGCGGGGCGTCGAAGTCGGGACGGGCGAACTCCGAGGTGGACGCGGGGCCCTGGTGGTCCTCGATCCGCGGCATGCGGGAGGTGGCCTCGGGGTCCTCGTGCCCGCGCGGGGCGTCGAGCGAAGCGCGCGGCACGGGCGGCTGCGCGTTGTCGTCGCTCCAACTCGGCGTACGGGAAGCGGTGTTGCCACCGGGCAGCTCGGCGCGAGCGCCACCGCGGCCCGGAAGCTGCGGCCGGCGACGGCTGCCCTTGCCGGCCTGCGGGGCCTGCGGCGGCGTGGCGGCGGGGGCGCTGTCGCCGAAGCCGTTCTGCTGCCGGGCGCCGGAGCCGTTGGTGGCGCCGAACGCGTTCTGCCGTCCGCCGGAGGTGTCACCGAAGGCGTTCGCGGAGCCCGGACCGTCGCCGAAGCCCTGCTGGTTGCCGTTGCCGGTCTGCAGACCCTGCGGAGTTCCCTGCGCGTTCTGTCCGAAGACACCCGCGCCGGCACCGGACGGAGCCGGCCTGCCCTGCTGTCCGGCACCCGGACCCTGCGGACCACGCGCACCGCCGGGAGCACCCGGGCGACCGCCCTGGTTGCTGCCGGGAAGCGCGGCCCGCGGACCCTGGCCGGCGCCGACCTGTCCGCGCTGCGGCGGGGCACCGAGGGAGCCGCCGGCGGCCGTGGGGGCCCCGGCACCGAGCGACGGACCGCCCTGCGAGCCGCTGCCGCGACGGGCCGCGGCCAGTCCGGCCGAGGCCTGCGCGGCGGCGGGTCCGCCACCCTGCATGCCCTGGCCGGGCTTGCCGGGGACGGGCTTCTTGCCGCCCTGGGCGACATCGACGGGCAGCATGACCAGCGCGGTCGTACCACCGGAGTCGGACGGGCGCAGCTGGATGCGGATGCCGTGGCGCTGCGACAGACGGCCGACCACGAAGAGGCCCATGCGGCGGGAGACGGAGACGTCCACGGTCGGCGGAGCGGCGAGCCGCTCGTTGATCGCGGCGAGGTCCTCGGGGGACAGGCCGATACCGGTGTCGTGGATCTCGATCAGCACCCGGCCGTCGGGCAGGGCGTGACCGGTGACCTTGACCTTGGTCTGCGGGGAGGAGAACGAGGTGGCGTTCTCGAGGAGCTCGGCGAGCAGGTGCACGAGGTCGTTGACCACACGGCCGGCCACTTCGGTGGTCGGCACGGAGGCCAGCTCGATGCGCTCGTACTGCTCCACCTCGGAGGCGGCGGCGCGGAGCACGTCGACCAGCGGGACCGGGCGGGTCCAGCGGCGGCCCGGCTCCTCACCGGCGAGGACGAGGAGGTTCTCGCCGTTACGGCGCATGCGGGTCGCGAGGTGGTCGAGCTTGAACAGCGAGGAGAGCTGGTCGGGGTCGGCCTCACGCGACTCCAGCTCGGATATGAGCGAGAGCTGGCGCTGGATAAGACCCTGGGAGCGGCGCGAGAGGTTGGTGAACATCGCGTTGACGTTGCCTCGCAGGAGGGCCTGCTCGGCGGCGAGGCGGACGGCCTCGCGGTGCACGTCGTCGAAGGCCGCGGCCACCTGGCCGATCTCGTCCCGGGAGTGCACACCGACGGACTCGACGGAGGTGTCGACGTCCTGCGGGTCCGATTCCGAGAGCTGCTTGACCAGCTCGGGCAGACGGTCCTGGGCGACCCGGGTGGCGGTGTCCTGCAGGCGGCGCAGCGAGCGGATCATGGACCGCGCCACCACGAAGGCGCCGACGAGCGAGACACCGAGGACGAGCAGGATCAGCGCACCCGAGATGATCGCTTCGCTCTCGGACTCGTTGCGCAGCTGACGGGCCTTCTGCTCCATCTCGCCGAGCAGCGTGGTCTCGATCGTCGACATCTTGTCGATCTTCGAGGTGTCGTCGTCGATCCAGTCCTTGTAGGACCGCTTGGCCTGCGTCTTCAGACCGTCGGGGCCCGCGAGTACACGCCGGGCGTACTTGTCGGCCGACTCGATGGTCGGGTTGGGGCCCTCGATCGGCTTCATCAGGTCGGCATAACCGCTGCCGTAGATGGTCTTGAAGCCGTTGATCTCCGAGTCCTGGCTCTCCTGCGCGGAGGACGCGTAGAGCCGGTCGTTCTCGGAGAGCGTTCCGAAGGTCTTCGGCTGCTCGGGCAGGGCCGCGGCGATGACGGCGCGCTGGACGGAGGCGTACTCCTTGGCGGTGGAGAAGGCCGTCAGCGCACGGGTGCGCTGGATCATCTCCGGGTTGCTGGTCGCCTCGGCCATGTCCTGCGAGAGCGCGAGCAGCTGGGTGACGAGGCGGTGGTACGCCTCGACCGTCTGCATCGAGTTCTTGGGGTCGTTGTAGGCGTCGTTGCGAATGGTGTTGAGCTTGATCAGCTCGCTCGCGATACCGACGAGGCTGTCGCGGACGCCGGAGAGCTGGCCCTTGGCCGTCGCGTCCTCGATGTCCTGTGTGCCCTCGAGGAAGTGCTTCTTCGCGACGTCCGTCGCGTCACGCACGCCCTTGACCGTGTAGTCGCTGGACGTGGCGCCGTGTGCCAGCGGGCCGGCCGAGAGGTCGCGTTCCTTCTGGAGCGCGACGGAGAGCTCGGTCGCCTGCTTGGTCATCTCGGTCAGCAGCTTCATGTTGTCGAGCTGCTGGATGTCGTCCATCGACTGGTTGATGCGCAGCGCGCCCAGCGAGGTCGCGGCGACCACGGGGAGCGCGAGCAGTGAGACCAGTCGCGTCGAGATGCGCCAGTTCCGCAGGGCGACGCGCGGGCCGGGGCCCGGGTTGCTCGGCGGCGTGGCGGCCGGTGTGGTGGCGGGAGCCTTGGGCTTCGCGCCGGAGCGAGCGGAGTGATCACCGCTGCCGCCGACCTCTGCCGGTCCCGGGTTCTGGGCGTGCTGGGGCGAGGAACCGCGGTCGGTCCCGCCGCGCGGCTCCGGCTCCGCCGAAGCGCTGCCATCCCTCTTGAAACGTCCCTGCACTAGCGTCGCAACCTCTGGACCAGGCGCCCCTCCGCGCGAACGGCGGGACGGTGTCGGCGTCGTACAAAGGCGCAGATGCGCCTCATGGTGTGGTCGTGAGTGACCGGCGCAGGCTCCCCTTTCCCGCCGCCACTCGGCGCTGCGTTGCGCCCCTGCGCGCCGGTTCGTATCCCGCGGCGGTCCGTGGAATTCCAGCACAGTGCAGGATCTCCAACAAGGGCCGAGTACCAGGCTGTGACCTCCGTGACAGCATGTGAGGGCCGCGTCACGAGATGTGCAAAGCGATCTCGTACATACCGGGCGTATGCCTACGAGCCACGGACGCGCACCCCCTGTCCCAGTCGCCATGATCAGGAGCGGAATGACTGCTTCAGTGGAGCAATGTCCGTTTGGTCGCCCGGGGTTGGGGGTGGCAATTGACCGCTTTGCCCCTGCGTGAGTGAGCAAACTCACACTACGATCATGGCGTCTTCACGGCTTCGCCCGGGAATTGCATGTTTAGCCTGACGCTTTACAGGGATGGCGAATCCGACAACCCGCGCCTATACGGGGCTCTTCGCCCCCGGCGCCCAGGACGACAAGGTCGAGTACAACGGTGAAGACGACGATGATGTTCCGCAACATTGCCAACCCGCGACGCACCACGCTGGCGCACCTCGACGACGCCGGTGCCCTCGGGACCGCGGAGCAGCCGGAGCACTCGCTCGACCTTCCGGGCCAGACCGCCAACCCCCGCCGCACCGTCCTCATGGAGGTCCCGGTCTCCGCGACCGCCGCCGAGTGAATCGGCCGGCCCGCGGCGACCGCCCCGGCGGACATACGCGAAGCCCGCACCCCTTGCCGCGTTAGCCTGGAGCGTCAGACTCCAGCCAGCTCAGTGAGGGGCGCAAGGATCCCGTGCGCATCGCCAGATTCTCCATCGACGGCAACGTCGCTTTCGGCGCGGTCGAGGGCGACAAGCCGGACGAGCTCGTCCTCGACATCATCAAGGGCATCCCGTTCGCGGACTTCGAGCTCTCCGGTACGAAGGTCCCGCTGAGCAAGGTGCGGCTGCTGCCGCCGGTGCTCCCCAACAAGGTCGTGGCCTTCGGCCGCAACTACGCGGAACACGCCAGGGAGCTCGGCAACGAGGTGCCGGACGCCCCGTTCGCCTTCTTCAAGCCGTCGACCTCGGTGATCGGCTCCGGCGACCCGATCCAGTACCCCTCCTTCACCAGCGACCTCCACCACGAGGCGGAGCTCGCCGTGGTGATCGGCCGCATGTGCCGCGAGGTCCCGCGCGAGCGCGTCAAGGACGTCATCCTCGGCTACACCTGCGCCAACGACGTCACCGCGCGCGATGTCCAGAAGCGTGAGAAGCAGTGGGCCCGGGCCAAGGGCTTCGACAGCTCCTGCCCGCTCGGCCCCTGGGTGGAGACGGACGTGGACCCCGCCGACCTCACCATCCAGTGCACGGTCAACGGGCAGCAGCGGCAGCTCGGCCGCACCAGCGAGATGATCCACTCCATCGAGGACCTGATCGTCAACATCACCGAGGCCATGACGCTGCTCCCGGGCGACGTCATCCTCACCGGCACCCCGGCTGGGGTCGGCCCCCTGAACGTCGGCGACGAGGTCGCCGTCACCATCGAAGGCATCGGCACTCTCACCAACAAGGTGATCAAGCGTGGCTAACGCGAATTCCCCCAAGTCCTCGGCTTCGCTCGGACAGGGGGTGCCCCCACGCGTACGTTTCTGTCCGTCCCCGACCGGCAACCCCCACGTGGGCCTGGTCCGCACCGCCCTGTTCAACTGGGCGTTCGCCCGGCACAACAAGGGCACCCTGGTCTTCCGCATCGAGGACACCGACGCCGCCCGCGACTCCGAGGAGTCGTACGACCAGCTGCTCGACTCGATGCGCTGGCTCGGCTTCGACTGGGACGAGGGCCCCGAGGTCGGCGGCCCGCACGCGCCGTACCGCCAGTCGCAGCGCATGGACATCTACAAGGACGTCGCCGCCAAGCTGCTCGAAGCGGGCCACGCGTACCCCTGCTACTGCTCGACCGAGGAACTGGACGCGCGCCGCGACGCCGCCCGCGCCGCCGGCAAGCCCTCCGGCTACGACGGCCACTGCCGCGACCTCTCCGCCGAGCAGAAGGCCGCCTACGAGGCCGAGGGCCGCAAGCCCATCGTCCGCTTCCGGATGCCCGACGAGGCGATCACCTTCGACGACCTGGTGCGCGGCGAGATCACGTACCTCCCGGAGAACGTCCCGGACTTCGGCATCGTCCGGGCCAACGGCGCGCCGCTGTACACGCTGGTCAACCCGGTCGACGACGCCCTGATGGAGATCACGCACGTCCTGCGCGGCGAGGACCTGCTCTCCTCCACCCCCCGGCAGATCGCCCTCTACAAGGCGCTGACCGAGCTGGGCATCGCCAAGAGCACCCCGGCCTTCGGGCACCTCCCCTACGTCATGGGCGAGGGCAACAAGAAGCTCTCCAAGCGAGACCCGGAGTCCTCGCTCAACCTCTACCGGGAGCGCGGGTTCCTCCCCGAGGGCCTGCTGAACTACCTCTCCCTGCTGGGCTGGTCGCTCGCGGCGGACCGCGACATCTTCTCCATCGACGAGATGGTCGCCGCGTTCGACGTCACGGACGTGAACCCGAACCCGGCGCGCTTCGACCTGAAGAAGTGCGAGGCGATCAACGCCGACCACATCCGCCTGCTCGACGTGAAGGACTTCACCGAGCGCTGCGCCCCCTGGCTGCGCGCCCCCTTCGCCCCCTGGGCGCCGGAGGACTTCGACGACGCCAAGTGGCAGGCGATCGCCCCGCACGCCCAGTCGCGGATGAAGGTCCTCTCCGAGATCACGGACAACGTCGACTTCCTGTTCCTGCCGGAGCCGGTCTTCGACGAGGCCTCCTGGACGAAGGCCATGAAGGAGGGCAGCGACGCCCTGCTCCGCACGGTCCGCGAGAAGCTCGACGCCGCCGACTGGTCGTCCCCGGAGTCCCTCAAGGAGGCCGTCCTGGCCGCCGGTGAGGAGCACGGCCTCAAGCTCGGCAAGGCGCAGGCCCCGGTCCGTGTCGCCGTCACCGGCCGTACGGTCGGCCTGCCGCTCTTCGAGTCCCTGGAGATCCTGGGCAAGGAGACGACGCTGGCACGCGTCGACGCCGCCCTGGAGCGGCTCGCCGCATAGCCGCGGGGTGTACGCGCAGGGGGCGGTGTCCGTTTCGGGCACCGCCCCCTCGCTGTGTGCCGCCCGCCCGCGACCGACCGACGAGCGACAGCCGCCCGGCCGCGGCGATACGGTCGTTCCATGAGCATCGACGCGGTGGTCTGGGACATCGACGACACGATCTTCGACTACACGGCGGCCGACCGAGCGGGCATGCGCGGTCACCTGGCGGCCGAGGGCCTGCTCGACGGAGGCACCACGGTCGAGCAGGCACTCGCGCGCTGGCGTGAGATCACCGACGCGCAGTGGGCACGGTTCTCGGCGGGCGAGACGGACTGGCAGGGCCAGCGGCGCGACCGCGTCAGGGTGTTCCTGGGGGAGCGGCTGAGCGACGCCGACGCCGACGCGTGGTTCGACCGCTACGTCACGCACTACGAATCCGCCTGGACCCTCTTCCCCGACGTCCTGCCCGTCCTCGACAGCCTCGTCGGCAGCCACCGGCACGCGGTGCTGTCCAACTCCAGCCTCCTCGTGCAGGACCGCAAACTGCGCGTCCTCGGGGTGCACGACCGCTTCGAGACGATCCTGTGCGCGGCGGAACTCGGCGTCTCCAAGCCCGCCGCGGCCGCCTTCCACGCGGCCTGCGACGCCCTGCGGCTGCCGCCGCACCGGGTCGCCTACGTCGGTGACCACCCGGAGATCGACGGCCGGGGCGCCGCCGAGGCGGGCCTGCTCTCCGTCTGGATCGACCGTGACGGCGCCCACATCGCGGCCGACGGTCCACCGACGGGCCCGCACCGCATCGTCTCGCTCGCCGAACTCCCCTCGCTGCTCGGCGCCGATACCCGTTTTGGAGCGCCGTCCACCTTCGGGTAATGTTCTTTCTGCGCCGCCGAGAACGGGCCGAAAGGTCGGAGCTCGGAGGCGTTAGCTAAGACAAGATCCCTCAGGGGATGGTGTCTCAGTGGCCTATGGTGTAATTGGCAGCACGACGGTTTCTGGTTCCGTTAGTCTAGGTTCGAGTCCTGGTAGGCCAGCTCGCAGAGCTCATCTGCACCGTGCGGAGACCAGCTCCGCAAAGCCCCCGTTGTGTAGCGGCCTAGCACGCTGCCCTCTCACGGCAGTAGCGCCGGTTCGAATCCGGTCGGGGGTACAGATCCTTCCCAGGGGGACAGTCCGGGTCGCACCCGCTGCCTCTCATGCAGGATCGCTAGGGCCCCCGTTGTGTAGCGGCCTAGCACGCTGCCCTCTCACGGCAGTAGCGCCGGTTCGAATCCGGTCGGGGGTACTGGTCTAAACCACCATGGGCTATGGTGTAATTGGCAACACTACGGTTTCTGGTACCGTCATTCTAGGTTCGAGTCCTGGTAGCCCAGCTCGGTTCTGCGGAAACGCACGATCCAAGGCCCCCGTTGTGTAGCGGCCTAGCACGCCGCCCTCTCAAGGCGGTAGCGCCGGTTCGAATCCGGTCGGGGGTACGCAGTTCGAAAGGGTCTCCACTCCGGTGGGGACCCTTTCGGCGTTCCAGGACTCCTCGGTGTCCCCGGGCCGTTCGCGTGACGGTGACGCCAACTCGGTTTCCCTCGACGTGACTTCGGTGCTCCGGGGCGGGCCTGCCGCGGCGTTGGGGCCGGCCCGTCCCGGAGTGCGGGACACAAGGGGGGAGAGACCTCTGATCAGCCGGTGCGGCGCAGGGCCTCGGAGAGCCGGCCGGCGGCGTCGATGACCGCCTGCGCGTGCATGCGGCCCGGGTGACGGGACAGACGCTCGATCGGGCCGGAGACCGAGACGGCGGCCACCACGCGGTTCGAGGGGCCGCGGACCGGCGCGGAGACGGACGCGACACCCGGCTCCCGCTCACCGATCGACTGGGCCCAGCCCCGGCGTCGTACTCCCGACAGGGCGGTCGCGGTGAACCGGGCGCCCTGAAGACCGCGGTGCAGCCGCTCCGGCTCCTCCCAGGCCATCAGGATCTGCGCGGACGAACCGGCCTTCATGGTGAGGGTGGAGCCCACCGGCACGGTGTCCCGCAGACCCGACAGGCGCTCGGCCGCGGCGACGCAGATGCGCATGTCTCCCTGGCGGCGGTAGAGCTGGGCGCTCTCGCCGGTGATGTCCCGCAGATGCGTGAGCACCGGGCCCGCCGTCGCGAGGAGACGGTCCTCGCCGGCGGCGGCGGCCAGCTCGGCGAGGCGGGGGCCGAGGATGAACCGGCCCTGCATGTCACGCGCCACCATGCGGTGGTGCTCAAGTGCCACGGCGAGGCGATGTGCCGTGGGTCGTGCCAGTCCGGTCGCCGCGACCAGGCCCGCGAGGGTGGCCGGACCGGACTCCAGAGCGCTCAGGACAAGGGCTGCCTTGTCCAGAACGCCGACGCCGCTACTGTTGTCCATGAAACGATACTCGCGTCTCACTCTGTGAAACGCAAGTTCAATTTCCGGTGGAACGCGCCACCCTTGTACACACAGCGGCCCGCGGACCAACGGGCCCGGCGGACGACGTCCGGACGAGGGGTACGAACGTCTGCCGCCTCGGAAATCTCTAGTTGGGCCGGCGCCACACAGGCCGGCCGGAGGGAAAGCGATGGGTAGGACACTCGCGGAGAAGGTCTGGGACGACCATGTCGTCCGGCGCGCCGAGGGCGAGCCCGACCTCCTCTTCATCGATCTGCACCTGCTGCACGAGGTGACCAGCCCGCAGGCCTTCGACGGTCTCCGTCAGGCCGGGCGCCCGGTGCGGCGGCTCGACCTCACCATCGCCACCGAGGATCACAACACCCCGACCCTCGACATCGACAAGCCCATCGCCGACCCGGTCTCCCGGGTCCAGCTGGAGACGCTGCGCAAGAACGCGGCCGAGTTCGGTGTGCGCCTGCACTCCCTGGGCGACGTCGAGCAGGGCGTGGTCCACGTGGTGGGCCCCCAGCTCGGCCTGACCCAGCCCGGCACCACCGTGGTCTGCGGCGACTCTCACACCTCCACGCACGGAGCCTTCGGCGCCCTGGCGTTCGGCATCGGCACCTCGCAGGTCGAGCACGTGCTGGCCACCCAGACACTGCCGCTGGCCCGCCCGAAGACCATGGCCATCACGATCGACGGCGAACTGCCCGACGGTGTCACCGCCAAGGACCTCATCCTCGCGATCATCGCCCGGATCGGCACCGGTGGCGGCCAGGGCTACATTCTGGAATACCGCGGCTCCGCCATCGAGAAGCTGTCGATGGAAGCCCGCATGACCATCTGCAACATGTCGATCGAGGCCGGCGCCCGCGCGGGCATGATCGCCCCCGACGAGACCACCTTCGCCTACCTCCAGGGCCGCGCCCACGCCCCCGAGGGCGAGGACTGGGACGCCGCCGTCGCGTACTGGAAGACCCTCAGGTCCGACGACGACGCCGTCTTCGACGCGGAGGTCGTCATCGACGCCGCCGCGCTGGCGCCGTTCGTCACCTGGGGCACCAACCCCGGCCAGGGCGCGCCGCTTTCGGCAGCCGTCCCCGACCCGGCTTCGTACGAAGACGCTTCGGAGCGCCTGGCCGCCGAAAAGGCCCTGGAATACATGGGGTTGACCGCCGGGCAGCCGCTGCGGGACATCAAGGTCGACACCGTCTTCGTAGGTTCGTGCACCAACGGCCGTATC
Organism: Streptomyces sp. NPDC048643; assembly: GCF_040650615.1. Lineage (NCBI taxonomy): Bacteria > Bacillati > Actinomycetota > Actinomycetes > Kitasatosporales > Streptomycetaceae > Streptomyces > Streptomyces sp. NPDC048643. The sequence continues at coordinate 91,473 of NZ_JBEZHO010000009.1, read as the reverse complement.
GAGGACCTGCGGGCCGCGGCCTCGATCGTCGAGGGCCGCAAAGTCGCCGACGGCGTACGGATGCTGGTCGTCCCCGGCTCCGCGCGCGTCGGTCTCCAGGCCGTCTCCGAGGGCCTGGACGTGGTCTTCAAGGAGGCCGGCGCCGAATGGCGGCACGCGGGCTGCTCGATGTGTCTGGGCATGAACCCGGACCAGCTGGCCCCCGGTGAGCGCTCCGCGTCCACCTCGAACCGCAACTTCGAGGGCAGGCAGGGCAAGGGCGGCCGTACGCACCTCGTATCGCCGCAGGTGGCGGCCGCTACCGCGGTCCTCGGCCACCTCGCCTCGCCGGCCGACCTGTCCGACGCCCCCGTGCCCGCTGGAGTCTGAGAGCCATGGAAGCATTCACCAAGCACACCGGCCGGGCCGTCCCGCTGCGCCGCAGCAACGTCGACACCGACCAGATCATCCCCGCCCACTGGCTCAAGAAGGTGACCAGGGACGGCTTCGAGGACGGCCTCTTCGAGGCCTGGCGCAAGGACCCGTCCTTCGTCCTCAACCAGCCCGAGCGCAAGGGCGCCACGGTCCTGGTGGCGGGCCCCGACTTCGGCACCGGCTCCTCCCGTGAGCACGCCGTGTGGGCGCTGCAGAACTACGGCTTCAAGACCGTCGTCTCGTCCCGGTTCGCGGACATCTTCCGGGGCAACTCGCTCAAGAACGGCCTGCTCACCGTGGTTCTGGAGCAGAAGACCGTGGACGCGCTCCAGGAACTGGTGGAGAAGGACCCGCAGGCCGAGATCACCGTCGACCTGGAGGCCCGCGAGGTGCGCGCCGAGGGCATCACCGCGGCCTTCGAACTCGACGAGAACGCCCGCTGGCGGCTGCTGAACGGGCTGGACGACATCTCCATCACCCTCCAGAACGAGGGCGACATCGCCACGTACGAGGCCAAGCGGCCCTCGCACAAGCCGAAGACGCTCCCGGTCTGACCCGGGGGGCTGCTCAGCGGCCGGGGCAAGACTGATTTCGGCCACCCGCAACACCCCTCTGTACCCCCAATCGTGGACGGTTGGGGGTACAGCTGTATCCGCCCTCGATGACCCTTCGCGCACCCCTGTCACACCTGTCAACTCCCTTAGTTACAAGGGAGTTTGGCTGGGTACGCGCAGTGTGGTGCAGCTTCCGGCCGACGTCGCCAGGAGGCCCTCGGGAGGCGGCAGTTACCCCCTGCGCAGGCGACAACTCGCCCCAGATGGCACAATCTGTGCATGGAACGCGACGGCCAACTCGAGCTCTACACGGCAGTCGCGGCCCAACTCAAGGAAGCGCACACAAGAGTGCGCGCACTGCAAGTCCCGGAGGGCGTACGGATGGCGCTGGCCCGGAAGCTGCTGGTCATTACGGCCGCGGCCAAGCACGATCTCGCCGATGCGACAAGGCGTCTGGAGCGGTTCACCAACGACCTCGACGAGGGCCGATTCCCCGAAGAGGAACGCTGAGGAACTCCGCTGCGGCCCGAGTTCGTTGCGGCACAAGGGTGATTAGCCCGTTTCGTGTTTGATTTGCGGTATATATCTGCCTAACGTGCGAAAAGCTTGAACGCATTCGTTCGGGCAATGTCTCCGAAGGGGAAGACGTGAACAAGGCGCAGCTCGTAGAAGCGATTGCCGACAAGGTCGGTGGCCGTCAGCAGGCCGCCGACGCGGTCGACGCGGTACTGGACGCGGTCGTCCGTGCGGTCGTCGGCGGGGACCGGGTCTCGGTCACCGGCTTCGGTTCCTTCGAGAAGGTCGACCGTCCGGCTCGATACGCCCGCAACCCGCAGACGGGTGAGCGTGTCCGGGTCAAGAAGACCTCGGTGCCGCGCTTCCGCGCGGGTCAGGGCTTCAAGGACCTGGTGAGCGGCTCGAAGAAGCTCCCGAAGAACGACGTCGCGGTCAAGAAGGCCCCGAAGGGCAGCCTGTCCGGCGGCGCTTCGGCGACGGTGAAGAAGGCCGCGGCCAAGAAGGCCACCACCGCCAAGAAGGCGGCGACGGCCCGCAAGGCCGCCACCGCCAAGAAGACGACCGCGAAGAAGACCACCGCGGCCGCGAAGAAGACCACGGCGACGGCGAAGAAGACCACCGCCAAGAAGACCACCGCCACCGCCAAGAAGGCGACGGCGAAGAAGACCACCGCCAAGAAGGCGACGGCCAAGAAGGCCCCGGCGAAGAAGGCGACGGCCAAGAAGGCCCCCGCCAAGAAGTCGACGGCGCGCAAGACCACCGCCAAGAAGGCCACCGCCCGCTAGAAGCAGGGCGCTGGGGTACCTCACGCGCCGGGCCGGGCTCCCCTCGGGAGCCCGGCCCGCGGCGTTCTCAGAACGTCTGCAGGGTGATCAGCGTGATCCGGCGCCGCTCGCCCTCGCCCTCCGTCTCGATCCGCACGCGCTGCCCGGGCCGCAGCAGCCGCAGCCCGCCGGCGTCGAACGCCGCCCCGTCGAAGGGCACCGGAGTGCCGTCGTCGAGCAGCACCTGTCCGCTGCGGGTCTCGGGGTCGTACGTGTACGAGGTCGCCTGCATGGGGGCAGCCTACTGATCCCGGCCGGCGCTCCCGCCGGCCGCGCGGGACGCGGTGGACCCCCGCGATCCGCGCCGTGGCACATGGTCCGCGGGCGTGGAGTACCCCGGCCGGCGCAGTGCCACGGAGCGAACTCGCCGCCTCGTCCGTACACCGGGGCCACCGGAACACCCGTCCCTTGTCGGCGGGCCCCGCCTACTGTTCCGGAATCAGCAGCCGGGCGGCCGCCGCGAGCGTGCGCGGTCCCACCCCGAGCGTCAGCGCCGCCCGCAGATCGTCCCCGGTGTCCACGTCCTGCCGTACGGAATCCACGGCGTCGAGACGGAGTTCCGCGGCGCCCGACATGCGATGGCGGGCCCGGGATTCGGTGCCGAAAGCCGGCAGCAATTCGAGGCCCGGGGAAGCGGCCAGGAGTGTCGTCCCGATTGCTGCCGCATCGGGCAGAAATGCGCGGGGGAATTCGGCGGCCGCGTGCAGTACCCGGGCCAATTCAGAGGGGCGCAGGGCGGGCAGATCGGCATTCAGGGCCGCGACGGCACTTCCGGGGTCCCGGGACCGTACGGTCTCGGCTCCGTGCGCCAGCGCCGCGTTCAGGCCGCCCCCCGGCTCGTCCGCGACGATGCGCGCGCCCAGCGCGGCCAGTTCCCGCCCGGCCAGCGGGTCGCCCGTGACGACCGCCACATCCGCGACCGCCTCGCAGGCCAGCGCGGCCGCCACGGTGTCCTGCGCGAACGCCAGGGCGAGGGCCGGGCGCAGTCCCGCGGAGGCCGTGTCCGCAAGCCTGCTCTTGGCCCGCGCCAAGGGCTTGAGGGGAATGACCACAGTCCACCGCACGAGCACTCCGCCCTCTCTCGTCACGCCTTATTGTGACCCGCCGACCCTGGCGGTCCGGACGCCGGGGCGTACGGTGTTCTCGACAGACAGACGGCCTGGGGCGACACTTGTGCGGCCCCCCAGGCCCTAGAGGAAGGTGTCCGCGTGCCCCGCCGCAGAATCGGCTTCTGGTACCGCTTCGCAGCGGTTCTCTGCAAACCGCCGCTGGTGCTTCTGATCAAGCGGGACTGGCGCGGAATGGAGAACATTCCGGCCGAGGGCGGATTTATCACCGCGGTGAACCACAATTCGCATGTGGACCCCTTCGCGTACGCGCACTATCAGTACAACACGGGGCGTGTTCCGCGCTTCCTGGCGAAGGCCGGCCTTTTCCGGAAGGGATTCGTCGGCGCCGCGATGCGCGGTACCGGACAGATTCCCGTCTACCGCGAGAGCACCGACGCGCTGAGCGCCTTCCGCGCCGCCATCGACGCCGTGGAGCGAGGTGAGTGCGTCGCCTTCTACCCGGAGGGCACCCTCACCCGTGACCCCGACGGCTGGCCGATGACCGGCAAGACGGGCGCCGCCCGGGTCGCGCTGCAGACCAGGTGCCCGGTGATCCCGGTCGCCCAGTGGGGCGCCAACGAACTGCTCCCGCCGTACGCCAAGAAGCCCAACCTCCTTCCGCGCAAGACCCACCACGTGCTCGCGGGCCCGCCGGTGGACCTCACGCGCTTCTACGGCAAGGAGATGACCCCGGACCTCCTCAAGGAGGCGACCGAGGTCATCATGGCCGCCGTCACCGCGCAGCTGGAGCTGATCCGCGGCGAGAAGGCGCCCGCGAAGGTGTACGACCCGCGCGAGGTGCGTATCGCGCAGCGCCGCAGGGCAGCGGCCCGGGCGAAAGCACAGCAGGAAGAGGGGCAGGGCACGTGAGCAACCCGGTCAGGGCAGCCGTCTTCGGGACCGGATCGTGGGGCACGGCCTTCGGGATGGTGCTCGCCGACGCGGGGTGCGACGTCACCCTGTGGGCGCGCCGTCCCGAGCTCGCCGAAGCGGTCAACTCCACGCGGATGAACCCGGACTACCTCCCGGGCATCGAACTCCCGGAGAACCTGCGGGCCACCGCCGACCCCGCCGAGGCCGCGCGCGGCGCCGACTTCACCGTGCTCGCCGTGCCGTCCCAGACCCTGCGCGCCAACCTCGCCGAGTGGGTGCCGCTGCTCGCCCCCGACACCGTGCTCGTCTCCCTGATGAAGGGCGTCGAACTCGGCACGGTGAAGCGGATGAGCGAGGTCATCGAAGAGGTCGCCAAGGTCTCCGCCGACCGCGTCGCCGTCGTCTCCGGACCCAACCTCGCCAAGGAGATCGCCCAGCGGATGCCCGCGGCGGCGGTCGTCGCCTGCCCCGACGAGTCGGTGGCCCGCCGACTGCAGGCCGCCTGCCACACGCCGTACTTCCGCCCGTACACGATCACGGACGTCGTCGGCTGTGAACTCGGCGGCGCCGTGAAGAACGTGATCGGTCTCGCGGTCGGTATCGCCGACGGCATGGGGCTCGGCGACAACGCCAAGGGCTCGCTCATCACCCGCGGTCTCGCCGAGACGACCCGCCTCGGACTCGTCATGGGCGCCGACCCGATGACGTTCTCCGGCCTCGCGGGCCTCGGGGACCTCGCGGCGACCTGCTCCTCGCCGCTCTCCCGCAACCACACCTTCGGCCTCAACCTCGGCCGGGGCATGACCCTGCAGGAGACCATCGCGATCACCCGGCAGACCGCCGAGGGCGTCAAGTCCTGTGAGTCCGTGCTGGATCTGGCGCGCCGGCACGGCGTCGACATGCCCATCACGGAGACCGTGGTCGGCATCGTCCACGAGGGCAAGCCTCCGGTGGTCGCCCTCAAGGAGCTGATGTCGCGCAGCGCCAAGCCCGAACGGCGCTGAACGGGCCCCGGCGTACCGCCGGGTGGGCGACGCTCCGCAACGGCCGGTACGACGCTGAGCAACGGCCGTCGTGGGGCGCTGACTCACCCCACGACCACCGGGTACGCTCAACGCGATATGAGCACCGAGAACCTCCCCCAGAGCCCTGAGCAGCCGCAGCGCAAGCCGCGTGTGGCTGTCGTCTTCGGCGGCCGCAGCTCCGAACACGGGATCTCCGTGGTCACGGCCGGCGCCGTCCTCAGCGCCATCGACCGGACCAAGTACGACGTCCTGCCGATCGGCATCACCCAGGACGGCCGGTGGGCGCTCACCGCGGACGACCCGGAACGCATGGCGATCGTCGACCGCAAGCAGCCCAGCGTCGAGCAGCTCGCCGAGTCCACCGAGGGCGGCGTGGTGCTCCCCGTGGACCCGTCCAACCGCGAGGTCGTCTACAGCGAACCCGGTTCGGTCCCCAAGGCGCTCGGCGAGGTCGACGTCGTCTTCCCGGTGCTGCACGGCCCGTACGGCGAGGACGGCACCCTGCAGGGCCTGCTGGAGCTGTCCGGCGTCCCCTACGTCGGCTCGGGCGTGCTCGCCTCGGCCGTCGGCCAGGACAAGGACTACATGAAGCGGGTGTTCACCTCGTTCGGCCTCAAGGTGGGCCCCTACGTGGTGATCCGGCCCCGCGAGTGGCAGCAGGACGAGTCCGCCGCCCGCAAGAAGATCGTCGACTTCGCGGGTGAGCACGGCTGGCCGCTGTTCGTGAAGCCCGCGCGCGCGGGTTCCTCGTTCGGCATCACCAAGGTCGACGACCTCGCGGGCCTCGACGAGGCGATCGAGGAGGCCCAGCGGCACGACCCGAAGATCATCGTGGAGGCGCTGCTGACCGGCCGCGAGATCGAGTGCGGGGTGCTGGAGTTCGAGGACGGGCCGCGCGCCTCGGTCCCCGCCGAGATCCCGCCCGTACAGTCGCACGCCTTCTACGACTTCGAGGCCAAGTACATCGACTCGGCCGACGGGATCGTGCCCGCGCCGCTGACCGAGGAGCAGACCGCCGAGGTCCGCCGGCTCGCCGTCGAGGCATTCGAGGCCGCCTCCTGCGAGGGCCTGGTCCGCGCGGACTTCTTCCTCACCGAGGACGGCGAGTTCGTGATCAACGAGATCAACACGATGCCGGGCTTCACGCCGATCTCCATGTACCCGCGCATGTGGCAGGAGACGGGCGTGAGCTACGCGGAGCTGGTCGACCGCCTCGTCCAGGCGGCGCTGCGCCGCTCGACGGGTCTGCGCTGAGTCCTCCGCCGGACCGCGGTGTCAGTAGGCGATCCCCGTGGGGATCGCCTTCTTGACGCCCGCCGCGAGCCCGACCAGGACGCCGGAGACGTCGTCGCCCCTCGGGACCGTGACCTCGACGTACGCCTTGCGCAGGGCGGTGGTGAGGCGGGTGGACCCGTCGTCCTGCTTCTCCATCAGCCAGTCGACGCCGTTCACACCGCCGCCGACCGCCTTCGGGTCGTTGCCCGAGGCCACCTTCGGGTCGGTCATCTTCGGCGGCCGTTCGACACCGCAGCGCAGTATGATCGCCGTCGCCGGGCTTCCCCAGCCCGCGGTCAGCGCGGACCGGGGCTCCGGGTCCTCACGGCTGTGGCCGTCCAACGTCCGCGGCAGCGCCTCGTCCAGGTTCCGGCACAACTCGGTGGCCTTCCGTCCCGGGTTCGGAACCGCGACGGACGTGTTGTCGTCTGCCGAGGAGCAGCCCGCGATCGCGGTCAGAACCGCGATGACGGGCAGCCCGAGGAGAGCGGCGTGCCGGTGACGGAAGAAGTTCACCGGCCAAGGGTAGACGGGGGCTACAGGTGAACGACCGGGCAGGTCAGGGTGCGGGTGATGCCGTCCACTTGCTGGACCTTGGCGACCACCATGCGGCCGAGTTCGTCCACGGTCTCGGCCTGGGCCCGCACGATCACGTCGTACGGTCCTGTCACGTCCTCGGCCTGGATCACCCCCGAAATCTTGCTGATCGTCTCGGCGACGGTCGACGCTTTGCCGACCTCCGTCTGGATCAGGATGTACGCCTGTACCACGGAACCTCCAGGGCGGCCACGAGGATCATGTGGGGAAAAGGAACGCCACGGTATCGCGTTGCCGCTCGCCGCGGGGAGACCCGCGGTGACTGGGGCTTGCGCGCCGGGGTGCAGGGACGGCACAAGTTGACGGTCAACTCGACCGTACCGAGTACGGACACCGCTCGCGACCGGGCACGAGCAGCGACAGAGGGAGCACGACGATCATGAAGGGCACCGTGGGCGAGTTGGGGGAGTTCGGGCTCATCCGAGAGCTCACCTCACGTCTCACCACCACGCCGGCGGTCCGGGTCGGCCCCGGCGACGACGCCGCGGTGGTGGCAGCGCCGGACCGCAGGGTCGTGGCGAGCACCGACATCCTCCTGGAGGGACGGCACTTCCGCCGCGACTGGTCCACGGCGTACGACGTCGGCCGCAAGGCCGCCGCGCAGAACCTCGCGGACATCGCCGCGATGGGCGCCGTGCCGACCGCGCTGCTGCTCGGTCTGGTCGTGCCCGCCGAACTCCCGGCCACCTGGCCGTCCGAGCTGATGGACGGGCTGCGCGACGAGTGCCAGGTCGCGGGGGCGGCCGTGGTCGGCGGCGACGTCGTACGGGGCGAGACCATCACCGTCGCGATCACCGCTCTCGGCGATCTGCGCAACCACGAGCCGGTCACCCGGGGCGGCGCCCAGCCCGGTGACGTCGTGGCCGTGACGGGCTGGCTGGGCTGGTCCGCGGCCGGCTTCGCGGTGCTCTCCCGCGGGTTCCGCTCGCCGCGCGCCTTCGTGGAGGCCCACCGCCGCCCCGAACCGCCGTACCATGCGGGCCCCGCGGCCGCCGGACTCGGCGCGACCTCGATGACGGACGTGAGCGACGGACTGATCGCGGACCTCGGGCACATCGCCGAGGCGAGCAAGGTGCGCATCGACGTCCGCTCCGGGGACATCGACGTGCCGTCGCAGATGAACGACATCGGGCAGGCCGTCGGCGTCGACCCGATCCAGTGGGTGCTGAGCGGAGGCGAGGACCACGCGATCGTCGCGACGTTCCCGCCGGACGTGAAGCTGCCCGCGCGCTGGAAGGTGATCGGCGAGGTCCTCAACCCGTCGGCCCTTCCCCAGGTCACCGTGGACGGAGCCCCCTGGACGAGCAAGGGCGGCTGGGACCACTTCGGGGACATCGAGTCCTGAGCGCGGCCGCGCGGCCCGGTGCGGTGTGCGCCCGAGGGCGTGCGCCGCGCTTCCGCGCCCCGTACCCGGACGCAGACGCAGGGGGTGCGACCGCTCCCGGCCTCCGGGCTCCGTCTGCGTCCGGACAGCAAAAAACCCGCCCACCAAGAGGTGGACGGGTTCAGTGCAAGCGAACCAGCAGTGGCCGCGCGCTAGCGGTTTTCAGCGCGTGACCTTGCCGGCCTTGATGCACGAGGTGCAAGCGTTCACGCGCTTCGGCGTCCCGCCCACAACGGTACGGACGCGCTGGATGTTGGGGTTCCAGCGACGGGACGTACGGCGGTGCGAGTGCGAGATGTTGTTGCCGAAGCTCGGCCCCTTGCCGCAGACATCGCAATTGGCAGCCACGGTCACTCCAAAGACTTCAGATGCACTTACGGTTGATCCCGGCAGGCCGGAATCAAGATCTGGGATCTGAGTGGCGGTGCCAGGGGGATGGCCCGAGTGGATCGGGCAACTGGAGCAGCATACAACGACTGCGTCCGGAGAACGAAACTACCATGGCTCGGCCGACCCCCCGTCCACCCCTCACAGGGCCCGCTACCGGCAGTAACCCTTGCTGGGTCTACGCTGCGACCCACGTCCAGCCGCTCAAGGAGGCGCAGGTGCCGCAGGGACCGCAGACATTCGATGCTCTCGCGGTGCGTACCTGGTGCGGGCTCGCGCTGGAGGCCCTGGGCCGCGCGCGCGAGGAGATCGACGCGATCAACGTCTACCCGGTGGCCGACGGGGACACCGGCACCAACCTGTATCTGACGGTGGAGTCGGCGGCCGCCGCGGTCGAGGCGGTGTTCGCGGGCCACGCGATGGCCGCCGCGTCGGCGCCCCCGTCCCTGGCCGACGCCGTACGGGCGATGGCGCACGGAGCGCTGATCGGCGCCCGGGGCAACTCCGGGACCATCCTGGCGCAGCTGCTGCGGGGGATGGCACAGGTCCTCGCGGCCGACAGTGAGAGCGCTCACACCGACGGACCGGGACTGCGGCTGGCCCTGCGGCACGCCGCCGCGTCGGCACGGCAGGCCGTCGCCCACCCTGTCGAGGGCACCGTCCTCACCGTCGCGACGGCCGCAGCCGACGCCGCCTCCGACGCCGAGGGGGACTGCGGCAGCGTCGCGCGGGCGGCCTACGACGGAGCGTGCGTCGCGCTCACCGCGACGACCGGGCAGCTGGCCGTGCTGGAGCGCGCCGGAGTGGTCGACGCGGGCGGGCGGGGTCTGGTGGCGGTCCTGTCGGCGCTGGTGCAGACGTTCACGGGCGAGGCGCCGCGGCAGACCGTCGGCTCCGCCGCCCTCCCCCCGCACGCCGACGGGACGCCGGACGCGCCGGACGGCACCGACGCGGAGGCCTGCGGTGACGGAGCGGCCGGGGAGAGCGGTCCCGCCTTCGAGGTGATCTACCTCCTGGAGGCGGACGACGCCGCCGTGGACCGGCTGCGCGAGCGGCTCGACGGACTCGGCGACTCCCTCGTGGTGGTCGGCGGCGACGGACTGTGGAACGTCCATGTGCACGTCGACGACGCCGGCGCCGCCGTCGAGGCCGGCGTCGAGGCGGGGCGCCCCCACCGCATCCGCATCACCCACTTCGGGCTCGGAGACGTCCACGCCGGGGGAGCGGGGCGGCCGCCCCGGGAACGGGCACAGCGTGCCGTCGTGGCCGTCGTACCCGGTGAGGGTCTGGCCGGGCTGTACGCGGAGGCCGGGGCGACGACCGTGCTGGCCCGGCCCGGGGAGCCGCCCGCCAGCGGCGAACTCGTCCAGGCCGTCCGCCGGGCCCACGCGCTCGAGGTCGTGCTGCTGCCCAACGACGCCGACCTGCGTCACACCGCCGCGGCCGCCGCCGAACAGGCCCGCACCGAGGGTGTCCGGGTCGCGCTCATCCCGACCCGCTCCGCCGTGCAGGGCATCGCGGCACTCGCCGTGCACGAGCCGGAACGCCGCTTCGACGAGGACGTCGTCGCCATGACCTCGGCCGCCGGCGCCACCCGTTACGCCGAAGTCGCCGTCGCCGAACGGCAGTCCTGGACCATGGCCGGGATCTGCCAGGCCGGCGACGTCCTCGGCCTCATCGACGGCGATGTCGCCGTCATCGGCGCCGACGTCACCACCACGGCGGAGACCGTCCTCGACCGCATGCTCGCCGCCGGCGGCGAGATGGTCACCCTGGTCCTCGGCGACGAGACCCCCGACGCCGTCGCCACCCGCCTCGAAGCCCGGGTGCGGGAGGCCTACCTGGCCGTGGACACCGTGGTGTACCGCGGCGGGCGGCAGGGCGCGCTGCTGCTCATCGGCGTCGAGTAGCCCGCGGCGGGACGCCTGCCGGACCGGTCACGCGGTCTTCGGTTCCGTCGCCTTCGGGCGGGGAACCGCCGGGGGTGTGGACGCTCGGAAGGTGCGTTCGACGGCCTGCCCCCAGTAGGTTCCGGCGACCATCAGCACGGCGCCGAGAGCGGTGAGCGCGGTGAGGTGTTCGCCGCCCAGTCCGATGCCGACGGCGACGGCCCACACCGGCTCCGTGCCCAGCAGCAGACTGGCCCGGCTCGCGGAGCTGCGCTGCACCGCCCAGGTCTGGGCGAGGAACGCGAACACACTGCAGAACAGGGCGAGATAGAGCAACTGCGCCCAGCCCGCCGCGTCGACGGAGCCCAGCCTCGGCAGGCTGCCCGCGACAGGCACCAGGAACAGGGCGGTACCGACGACCGTCTGAACGGCCGTGATCTGCAAGGGCCTTACCTGTCGGCGGGCGGTGAGCCGTCCCACGAGGGCCACGTGACCGGCACGGACCAGCGCGGCCGCGAGCATCAACAGGTCACCGACGCGCGGCTCGTGGAAACCGTTGCCCGACACCAGGAGCCCGACGGCCAGGAGGCACAGGCCGGTCGCGGCGAAGTAGCGCGGGGGCAGCCCCGCCGCACCCGCCGAACGGTCGAGGAGGGGGGTGAGCACCACGGTGAGGCTGATGATCAGTCCCGCGTTCGCCGCGCTGGTGTGGGCGACACCGTAGGTCTCCAGGACCAGGATCGCGGCCTGCGTGACCCCCAGTACCGACCCGAGCCGCAGCTCGTCCCGTGTGCAGCGGCCCGCCCCTTTCCCGAGGGCGACGACGAGGAGGCAGGCGGCGGCCGAGATGCCGTAGCGCGCGAACAGGACGAGCAGGACGGGGAGCGCCGAGGTGGCGGTCTTCGCGGCCAGATAGCTGGAACCCCAGACGGCGGCGACAAGGAGGAGCACTGCGTCAGTGCTGCGGACTCGGGACACGTCCTCACGCTCCCGCACGGTGACGCTGAAGCACAGAGTCAGCTTCTTCAAGGACCTTGAAGCATCACTACAACTACGATGCACGGATGAACGAGCGGCAACTGCGGATCCTGCGGGAACTCGGGGAGCTGGGCAGTGTCACCGCGGTGGCCGAGGCGCTGCTGATGACCCCCTCCGCGATCTCCCAGCACCTGCGGCTGCTGCAGCGCGCGATGCCGGTTCCGCTCACCGAACGGGACGGACGGCGGCTGGTGCTCACGGACGCGGGGCGCGCGCTGGCCGGTGCGGCGATCGAGGTGGAGACCGCCCTGGCCCGGGCACGGCACACCGTCGACGACTTCGTGGACGAGCCGGCCGGCCAGGTGTCGGTGGCCGCCTTCCACAGCGCCGCCTCCACCTTCTTCCCGGTGCTGCTGCGCGGCCGGACCCCGCGAGCGCCGCGGCTCTCGCTCGCCGACGAGGACGTCGCCCAGGACCAGTTCCCCCGGCTCACGCGCGACTACGACCTGGTCCTCGCCCACCATCTCGGCCAGGCGCCGCCCTGGCCGCGCACGGTCACCGCGACGACCCTGCTGCGCGAACCGCTCGACGTCGCCCTGCCGGCCGACGATCCCCTGGCCCGCCGGGAGCACCTCACGCCGGAGGACGTCGCGGGCCGCCCCTGGATCACCGTGCACGACGGTTTCCCGCTGATGGCCACCATCGAGGCCATCGCGACCGCCGCGAACCGGCGGCTCGACATCGTGCACCGCATCAACGAGTTCGCGGTCGTCGCGGAGACGGTCGCCGCGGGCGGCGGGCTCGCCCTGATGCCCCGCTGGACCACCCGCCCACATCCCGCGCTGGTCCTGCGACCCCTCGCCGGCGTCCACGCCGTACGGCGCATCGACGTCCTCCACCGCCCCGAACGCGCGGCCCGCAAGGCGGTACGGACCGTGCTCGACGAACTCCGCCACGCGGCGGAGACGATCCGAGAAGGCGACACCACGGGCGACGGACGGGCGGTCGGCCCCATGGACGGCGACGGGCGCACCTGAGCAGGCCCGCAGCAGGGGCGGGTGTCAGCTCCTCGCAGGGGACCGGATCCGGCGGTGGGTCGGCCGTCGGTACGGGGGGCGAGAGGCGGACCGGGTTCGCCGCTGGTAGGCGGGGTGTCCGGTGGGCCGTCCGATGCCGGTCCGCGAGGCCGTCCGGCACGGCTGTCGAGGCCGGGGCAGCGCCGCCCGGCGTCGCCCCCGCCCCTTTCGTCCGGCAGTATCCGCCCGGTGCCCGGTGCCCGGTGCCCGGTGCCCGGTGCCCGGTGCCCGGTGCCCGGTGCCCGGTGCCCGGTGCCCGGTGCCCGGTGCCCGGTGCCCGGAGCCCGGAGCCCGGAGCCCGGAGCCCGGAGCCCTGGTGTGCCGGTGTGGGCTCGACCCGGGTCGGCCCGCGCGGGGTGGGACCGGCACGCGGGCGTCGGCGCCGGTCAGGCCTTCTCCGGGCTCTCCATGAGGTCCCGCAGCCGTTCGGCCTCCGTGCGGCGGGCCTCGGCCCTGTCCCCGTCGAGGCGGGGGCAGGCGTCGAGCACCGCACGCGCGCGTGCCGCCGCGGCCTCGCGCCGGCCCAGGTCCGCCTCCAGCCGGCCGGCGGCGAGTTCGGCCCCGGTACGGGCGTCGAGCTCGTCGTCCCCGAGGGGGGCGAACACGGCGATGGCGCGCGTGAGATGACCGAGGGATTCCTCGAACACGGCCCGCGCGAGGGCCTCGTCCGGGACGGAACGGGCCACCAGGTCACCGAACTGCCGGTGCGTGTGGCCGAGTTCGGCGACGATCCGGCGTTGCGCGTCCTCGGCCTCCCGCGGCGACTCCTCGACGTCCGCACCGGCACCGGGCGCGGCCCCCGGCGAGCCGACAGCCTCCGTCCGGCGCTCCACCGCCGACGCGCACTCCCGCAGCGCCGCCTCCATCAACTCCCGCGCCCCGTCGAGGTTCTCGTCCCTCCGCGCCGCCGCCCACGCGCGCGCCCTGAGCGACCGGACCAGCCCGTTGACATCGCCCAGCTCGCGCCACAGGACGCCGGCCCGGGCGTACGCCTGGTCCGCCTCGACGGTCAGTCCGGCGTGCCCGAGGGCCTCGGCGGCGAGATGCGCGAGCATCGCGTGGTCCCGCTGCTCGGGCCAGTGCCGGGCGATGTCCGCGGCCCGCAGCCAGTGCTCGGCCGCCCCGCGGTGCTCACCCAGCTCGGTCAGGCAGTCGCCGAGCCACCAGCGCGTCTGCACGATCGCGCCGTCGCCGTGCATCTCGCCGGTCAGATCGGGCAGCGCCGACTCCAGGATCTCGGCGGCCTCCGCCCACCGCCCCTGACGGAGCAGGAACCCGCCCAGCTGGTGACGTGCCCAGGCACCGAGCGTGCCGGCCTCACCCGCCTCGTCGGCCCAGTGCGCCGCCTCCAGGGCGTGCTCCGCGGCCGGGCCCACCTGCCCGGTCGCCGCCAGGATCTCCGCCAGCCGCAGCTGCAGCTGGGCGTGGCCGGCCGGCTCCAGGTGGGACCCCCCGTGCTCCAGGGCCGCACGCGCCGACCGCTCCGCCAGCTCCGGATCACCCAGGTGCAGGGCGATCCCGGCGAGCCGCGCGTCGTACTCGACCGCGAACCACGGCAGCCCGGCCGCCACGAACCCGTCGACGGCCAGCGTGAGCGACGCGACGGCCGATTCCCCGTCCCAGGCGCGCGCAGCCAGCTCCCCGAGCATCGCGTGGGCCTCCGCGCCGCGCGACGCCACGGCCCCGTCGTCGGCGCCGTGCGGCTCCACCAGGGCCAGCAGCTCCCGCGCGGCCGCCTCCGCGACGGCCAGGACGTCCTCCTGCGGACCCGGGCCGCCGGGCGGAGCGCTCTCCTGCGCGGCCTCCGCCTCCTCCACCCGGTGCATCAGCGTCCGTGCCCGGCCCACCAGCACCGACGCCGTCTGCGCCACCCCGGTGCCGCCCTCCGCGAAGAGGGCGAGGACCTGCTCGCGCAACTCGGCGCCGGTGGTCAGGGCCTCCTCGGTACCGCCGGTCAGCGCCCGGACGTACGCGGCCCGGGAACGCGCCGCCAGCGCCTCGCCCGGGTCACCCGCCTCCGCGTACAGCTCGGCCGCCCGCAGGAACAGGTCGATGCCCTGCGGGCCCCGGCCCATCGCCGCGTGATCGGCGACCGCCGCACGGTCGTGGACGTCCAGCTCGTGCCCCTCGGCGGCGCGCGAGACCGCCGCCCACGCCTCCACGGCGTCCGGACTCCGGCGCGCGGTCAGCCCGCGGGCCTCGGCGAGGAGCGCGTCCAGAGCGGTCGCGGTGCTCTCACCGTGCGCCGCGTCCTCGCTGCTCCCGGCGGACCCCCTGGCTCCCTCGGCGTTCTGCGGGGGAGTGTGCGCCGCGGTCGGCGCCTGCTGTCCGGCGCCGGCAGACCGTACGGACCGAACGCCCAGCGGCAGCCGGTCGACGAGCACCGGCCGGTCCATCCGCGCCCGGGCCCGCTCACTCACGTACGACGTGCCGTTGCGGGCGTCGAAACGCGCGGCCAGCGCGAGCGCCTCCCCGCGCGCGTGCACGGCGAGTCCGGCCGCCGTCCACGCTCGTCCGGCGGGCCCGGGAACCGTCTGCTCCCCGAGTCCCAGAGCGGTGAGGCGGTCCATCAGGAGCGCCACCACGGCCATGAAGGCCAGCTTGCTGCGCGGGTCCCCGGAGTCCGTGAAGTAGGCCGGACGCTCCGCGAGGAGCTCCAGGGCACGCGCCTCGTTGCCGGTGACGGCACAGAACTCCACGTGGTCCGCGTACGCGCCCCGCATGCTCTCCATGGCGCGCACCAGCCGGAAGCCCCGCAGATGGTGGGCGCGCGCCTCCTCGACGCGCCCGAGACGCAGCAGCGGCAACAACGACGACGCGAGCACCGTGTGCGGCTCGTGGGCGCAGCTGTACTCGCCCTCCAGCACCGGCGCCCACAACTCCAGCGCCTCCCCGTCGGAGCCGCGCACCGACTGCCACCACCCCTGCCCGTGCAGCTCGCACGCGTGGCAGTCCGCCATCGCGTCGCGGTCCGCGGCGAGCCAGGCGCCGTACGCCCGCTCGGCGCGCGCCAGATCGCCCAGATGCGCGGCGACACTGAACTCGGCGCTGCGCACGGCCCGTTCGGAGTGGCCGGCGAGGCGGTAGCGGTGCTCCATCTCGCCGAGCCACTTCTCTATGGAGGCGAGCGGGACGTGCGGCTGGTCGAGCATGCCCGCCGACATCCACTTGAAGACCCAGTGCAGGGAGTGGATCTCGTACGCGTCGAAGTCCTCGGGACGCTCGTCCCACATGCGCAGCAGCCGCGCGAAGGGCACGAACATCTTGCCCTTCTCCGAGCTGTAGTTGTAGACCTTCAGCTGGTGTCCGAGCGCCTCGATCACGGCGAGCGGGATGCCCAGCTTCTCGGCCTCCACGAGCAGGTGCTCCGCGCGCGCGTTGCGTGCGGGTCCCTCCGGCTGCCCGTAGTTGTCCGCCATCGCCCGGCGCAGCGTGTCGAAGTCCATGGCCGGGTTCATCGGCGGTCGTCCCTTCCGGGGTCGGTGTGCGTGGCCCACTCCAGGAGGCCGATGAAGGCACGGTTCAGGAGCGCGGAGTCCGCCGGCCGCAACGGGCGCTGGGCCATCAGCAGGGCCTGCCCGTAGAGCGACTCCGTGGCGGTGCCGATCAGGTCCGGGTCGTGGAGCGAACTGATGCGCCGGATCAGCGGGTTGAGATGGTTGAGGACCAGCCGCGCGCGCGGGGCGCTGCCGCGCAGCGAGCCCAGGATGCCCGCCCAGAGGTCGTCGGCCTGCTCCTCGGCGTCCGCGCGGGCCTGCTCGTGCCGGGCCGCCCGGTCGTCCAGATGCAGGGCGGGCACCGACAGCGGATGGAAGGCCCGCAGCACCACGTCACAGCCCAGCGGGTCGAGCCGGGCCCGCGCGGCCGCAAGGAACGCCGACAGCGCCAGCTCCTCGGCCGGGTCCACCGCGTCCAGGTGCGCGGTCACGGTGTCCGCGTCCAGCTCCGAGACCACCGTGCCCGGACGCACCGACGGCAGCGCCTCGACCAGCTCGCTGTCGTACGTGTAACCGCCGTTGACGACCCCGACGCCCTGCGCGGAGGCGATCGGCGCGACCTGCCGGTACTCCTCCACCGTCCGCGTGAAGTGCACCACCGGGTGCCGCTGCGCGAACTCCTCAAGGGACAGCCGTCCGTCGGTCGTCTCGAACGGCAGCCACGGCAGCATCGTGCGCAGCATCTCCGGGTCGTGCCGCGCCAGCGACTTCACCCCCAGGTGGTGCACCGAGAGGAACGCGGCCAGCCGCTCCGGATCGCCCGCCGCGAGGCCGGTCAGCCACGACCGGATGCGCTCGCCCAGCGCCTCCCGTACGGCCGCCAGCGTCTCGTCCTCGTACAGCGACTCGCGCGACGCGGTGGGCCGCAGACTGTCCGTGTCGAGGACACAGCGCACGAAGAACGCCCAGTCGGGCAGCAGCTGTTCGGCCCGCTCGGTGAGCAGCATGCCCTTCAGGTGCACCCGGTGACTCGCCCGCTGGGCCGGGCTGACCGCGGACGGCAGCACATAGGCGACTCCCCGGATCCCGGCGAGCGGCACGTCCAGGTCGATCGAGTCCAGCGGAGTGAACCCGAACAGGTCGTGACAGTGCCGGGCCAGTGCCACCCGGCGTGTGGCCGGGCTCGGATAGGAGCGGTCCCAGGGCGCGGGAAGGTCCGCGATCGCCTCGTCGCCGACCCGCACGTCGTACGGCAGCAGCGCCCCGAAGTCCCGCGCCAGCGACCTGACCCGCTCGGGGCTCAGCCACTCGCCGGCCCCGGCGCGCGCCACCAGGTGCACGGTGGTGCCCGGTTCGGGGCGAGCCGAGTGCGGCAGGGTGCGCACGGTGTACGAACCGTCGTCGGCCGCCGTCCACTCGACCGGCGCCGCGTCGGGCGTCCGCGCGCTGCGGCTGACCACCCGGATGCGCTCGGCCACGACGAAGCAGGCCAGCAGCCCGATCCCGAACTGGCCGAGGAAGTCCGAACGGGCCGACTCCAGGCCGTCGTCGCGCTTGGAGCTGCGGCCGATCGTCGCGAGCAGACTGTGCACGTCGGACTCCGTGAGCCCGATGCCCGAGTCCTCCACGCGCAGCGTGCCGTCCTCGGCGTGCAACCGCACCGTCGCGGGCGCGTCCGGCTGCTCGGCGCGCCGCGCGGTGATCGCGTCGACGGCGTTCTGCAGCAGTTCGCGCAGATAGACCTTGGGGCTGGAGTACAGGTGATGGGAGAGCAGGTCGACCAGACCGCGCAGGTCCACCTGGAACGTGTGAGGAGACGGGGAGGCCGGAGAAGGCTGAGAAGTCTGGGAGTCCATCGTCGCTGCGCCGGTGGGGGGACGTGCGACGGCGCGGGGTCGGGCGGTCCCGGGGGACGGTGACCGCGAAGAGGGCCGGAGCGGGTCATCCTAGGCCCGGAACGAGCCGTCTGACCAGCGGATTTCCAGGACGTATACGGCAATGTCAGTGGTGTGGTGTGCAATGGATCTCGTGCCCGTGCTCGATGAACCACTGAAGAAGGCGCTCGGTGCCGCCACCGCGAAGGTGATGGCCGAGCACCTCGGCCTGCACACCGTCGGCGATCTGCTGCACCACTACCCGCGCAGATACGAGGAGCGGGGGCAGCTCACCCACCTCGCCGACCTGCCGCTGGACGAGCACGTGACCGTGGTCGCCCAGGTCGCCGACGCGCGCCTGCACACCTTCGCCTCCTCCAAGGCGCCCCGCGGCAAGGGCCAGCGCCTCGAGGTCACCATCACGGACGGCAGCGGCCGCCTTCAGCTGGTCTTCTTCGGGCACGGCGTGCACAAGCCCCACAAGGAGCTGCTGCCCGGCACCCGCGCGATGTTCTCCGGCAAGGTCTCCGTCTTCAACCGCCGCCTCCAGCTCGCCCACCCGGCGTACGAGCTGCTGACCGGTGACGGCGACGAGGCCGTGGAGAGCGTCGACAGCTGGGCCGGCGCCCTCATCCCGATCTACCCGGCCACCGCCAAGCTGGAGTCCTGGAAGATCGCCAAGTCCGTGCAGACCGTGCTTCCGAGCGCCCAGGAGGCCGTCGACCCCCTCCCGGACTCCCTGCGCGACGGCCGCGGCCTGGTGACCCTCCCCGAGGCACTCCTCAAGATCCACCGCCCGCACACCAAGGCGGACATCGAGAACGCCCGCGCCCGCCTCAAGTGGGACGAGGCGTTCGTCCTCCAGGTCGCCCTCGCCCGCCGCCGCCACGCCGACGCCCAACTCCCCGCCGTGGCCCGCGTCCCCGCCCCGGACGGTCTGCTCACCGCCTTCGACGCCAAGCTCCCCTTCACCCTCACCGAAGGCCAGCAGAAGGTCTCCAAGGAGATCTTCGACGGCCTCGCCACCGAACACCCGATGCACCGGCTGCTCCAGGGAGAGGTCGGATCGGGCAAGACGATGGTGGCCCTGCGCGCCATGCTCGCCGTCGTCGACGCCGGGGGGCAGGCCGCGATGCTCGCGCCCACCGAGGTGCTCGCGCAGCAGCATCACCGGTCGATCACCGAGATGATGGGGGAGCTGGCCCAGGGCGGCATGCTGGGCGGCGCCGAGCACTCGACGAAGGTCGTGCTGCTCACCGGTTCCATGGGGACGGCGGGCCGCCGGCAGGCGCTGCTCGACCTGGTCACCGGCGAGGCCGGGATCGTCATCGGCACGCACGCGCTGATCGAGGACAAGGTCCAGTTCCACGACCTGGGCCTGGTCGTGGTCGACGAACAGCACCGCTTCGGCGTCGAGCAGCGCGACGCGCTGCGCGGCAAGGGCAAGCAGCCCCCGCACCTGTTGGTCATGACCGCCACCCCGATCCCGCGCACGGTGGCGATGACGGTCTTCGGGGACCTGGAGACCTCCGTCCTCGACCAGCTGCCCGCCGGCCGTTCCCCGATCGCCAGCCACGTCGTCCCCGCCGCCGACAAGCCGCACTTCCTCGCCCGCGCGTGGGAGCGCGTACGCGAGGAAGTGGAGAACGGCCATCAGGCGTACGTCGTCTGCCCCCGCATCGGCGACGAGGACGACGATCCGAAGAAGGGCAAGAAGAAGGCCTCTCCCGAGGACGACGCGGAGAAGCGGCCACCGCTGGCCGTCCTGGACGTCGCCGCCCAGCTCGCCACGGGCCCCCTCCAGGGGCTCCGGATCGAGGTCCTGCACGGCAGGATGCACCCCGACGACAAGGACGCCGTGATGCGCCGCTTCGCCGCCGGCGAGACGGACGTCCTGGTCGCGACGACGGTCATCGAGGTCGGGGTGAACGTACCGAACGCCACCGCCATGGTGATCATGGACGCCGACCGCTTCGGCGTCTCCCAGCTCCACCAGCTGCGGGGCCGCGTCGGCCGTGGCTCGGCGGCCGGGCTGTGCCTGCTGGTCTCCGAGATGCCCGAGGCGAGCCCGGCCCGCCAGCGGCTGAACGCGGTGGCCTCCACACTGGACGGCTTCGAACTCTCCCGCCTCGACCTCGAACAGCGCCGCGAGGGAGACGTCCTCGGCCAGGCCCAGTCCGGCGTCCGCTCCTCCCTGCGCATGCTCGCCGTCATCGACGACGAGGAGATCATCGCGGAGGCCCGCGAGGAGGCCACCGCCGTCGTCGCCGCCGACCCCGAGCTGACCGGCCTGCCCGGACTGCGCACCGCTCTGGACGCCCTGCTCGACGAGGAGCGCGAGCAGTACCTGGACAAGGGCTGAGCCGCGGTGACCGGCCGTCGGCTGAGAGACTGGGAGCGACCGACACATCCCCAGCGCAAAGGACCCTCATGACCCGCGTGATCGCCGGCCGGGCCGGCGGACGCCGTCTGGCCGTCCCCCCGGGTACCGGCACCCGCCCCACCTCCGACCGGGCGCGCGAGGGTCTCTTCTCCACCTGGCAGTCCCTGCTCGGCGGCCCGCTGGACGGCGACCGCGTCCTCGACCTGTACGCGGGGTCGGGCGCCGTCGGCCTGGAGGCGCTCAGCCGCGGCGCCGGACACACCCTCCTCGTCGAGGCGGACGCCCGCGCGGCCCGGACCATCCGCGAGAACGTGACGACACTGGGCCTGCCGGGCGCCGAGGTCAGAGCGGGCAAAGCGGAACAGATCATCCGTACGGCGCCGCCCGCGGACCCGTACGACCTGGTCTTCCTCGACCCTCCGTACGCCGTCTCCGACGACGATCTTCGCGAGATCCTGCTCACACTCCGGACCGGGGGCTGGCTCACGGAGGATGCGCTCGTCACCGTGGAGCGCAGCACCAGAGGCGGCGAATTCGTGTGGCCGGACGGTTTCGAAGCCGTCAGGGCCCGTCGATACGGCGAGGGCACGTTTTGGTACGGTCGCGCCGCCTCTACGTGCGAAGACGCACGATGACCGGACCGGAGAGCGAGGGACCACTGTTGCGCCGCGCCGTCTGTCCGGGGTCATTCGACCCCATCACCAACGGACACCTCGACATCATCGCCCGCGCCTCCCCGCTGTACGACGTCGTACATGTCGTGGTGATGATCAACCAGTCGAAGAAGGGCCTGTTCACGGTCGACGAGCGGATCGAGCTGATCCGCGAGGTCACGGCCGAGTTCGGCAACGTCCAGGTCGAGGCCTACCACGGCCTCCTCGTCGACTACTGCAAGCAGCGCGACATCCCGGCCATCGTGAAGGGCCTGCGCGCGGTCAGCGACTTCGACTACGAACTCCAGATGGCCCAGATGAACAACGGCCTCTCGGGCGTCGAGACCCTCTTCATCCCCACCAGCCCCACCTACAGCTTCCTGTCCTCCTCCCTGGTCAAGGAAGTGGCGCAGTGGGGCGGCGACATCAGCCACCTCGTGCCGCCGCTGGTTCTGGAACAGCTCACGGAGCGACTGGGCAAGCACTGAGCGACTGACAGTGCGTCACCCGGTGTCGGGCGGGGCGGCAGTGGTCGTACAGTCGACCCGTCCGTCTCCATCACAGCTGTAGAGAGTGGCGAGCACACGGTGGACGTGCAGAAGAAGCTCGATGAGATCGTGGCTGCGGTCGGCAGCGCCCGGTCCATGCCCATGTCGGCCTCGTGCGTGGTCAACCGCGCCGACCTGCTCTCGATGCTCGAAGAGGTGCGCCAGGCGCTGCCCGGCTCCCTCGCCCAGGCGCAGGAGCTGATCGGCGGCCGCGAGCAGATGGTCGAGCAGGCCCGCCAGGAGGCCGAGCGGATCATCGAGACCGCGCACGCCGAGCGCGGCTCCCTGATCTCCGACACCGAGGTCGCCCGCCGCTCGCAGAACGAGGCGGACCGGATCCTCGCCGAGTCCCGTCAGGAGGCCGAGGAGGTCCGCGCCGAGGCCGACGACTACGTCGACTCCAAGCTCGCCAACTTCGAGGTGGTCCTCACCAAGACCCTCGGCTCCGTCGGCCGCGGCCGCGAGAAGCTCCTCGGCACCGGCCCGGGCGTCGACGAGCAGGGGTACGAGGACGAGGACGCCCCCGAGCGCAGCCACGACCCGGAGACCCTGCGCCGGAACGCCGACGAGTACGTCGACATCAAGCTCGGTGCCTTCGAGGCCGTCCTCGCCAAGACGCTGGAGGCCGTCGGCCGCGGCCGGCAGAAGCTGCACGGGCGGATCGCCAGCGACGACCTC
Source organism: Streptomyces sp. NPDC048643 (assembly GCF_040650615.1). NCBI lineage: Bacteria > Bacillati > Actinomycetota > Actinomycetes > Kitasatosporales > Streptomycetaceae > Streptomyces > Streptomyces sp. NPDC048643. The sequence continues at coordinate 68,999 of NZ_JBEZHO010000009.1, read as the reverse complement.
GGCGACCTGACCCCCTTCAGCGACGACGGGACGCCGGGCCTGCACACCAGCGACTCCGACTACCTGGCCGGCCTCGCCGACCTGGCCGAGACCCCGGAGCAGCCCGTCCAGAGCCCCGAGGTGCCCGCCGAGCAGCCGACGTACGGCCAGCAGCAGGAGGCGTACGCCTACCAGCACCAGCAGCAGGACCCGTACGGCTACCAGCAGCAGTACGCCCAGCAGCAGGACCCGTACGGCTACCAGCAGGCCGACCCGTACGCCGCCTACCCGCAGCAGGGCTACGACCAGCAGGCCGCGTACGACCAGAACCAGCAGCAGGCGTACGTCCAGCAGCAGGGGCAGGTCCAGGAACAGCAGGCGCAGGCGCTCGACGAGACCAGTCTCTTCGACACCGGCATGATCAGCGCCGAGCAGCTCAGGGCCTACGAACAGGGGCGCGGCGGCCACTGACGGCCGGGTCGGGAGGGGCGCGCGCCGGGGGACCGAGCGGGGCGTTCGGACCGGATTGGGCCGTGAGCGAAAGGTCCAGTATCCTGGCTCTTCGGTCGCGTGTACGTCCGCGATCAACGCTGCCCACGGAACACCAGGGGCGGCGTCCCCATGAGTTCGAAGATCGAAAGCAGGAATGGCTCTGAACGCCCGCCTCGACCACCGCAACCCTCTTGTGTTCGACACACACGAGCTGGGGCGGCGTCCTGGCGCGCTGCAGCGCCTGAACCGCACGATCGACGCACCCGTGGATCTCGGGATCCAGGGTGTCATCGGAGTGCCGGAAGGCGCCCCGGTGGAGCTCGACCTCCGCCTGGAGTCGGTCATGGAAGGGGTGCTTGTCACAGGCACCGCCCGTGCATCGGCCAAGGGGGAGTGCGTAAGGTGTCTGGAGCCGCTTGAGCAGGTGCTCGAAGCGGACTTCCAGGAGATGTTCTCGTACCCTGACGCCGATGACCGGGGCCGCCCCAAGGCGGAGCCGGCCGACGACGCCGAGGACGACGAGGACACGCTCTTCCTCGAGGACGGCCTGTTCGACCTCGAACCCGTGCTGCGTGATGCGGTGGTGCTCGCACTGCCGATGCAGCCGGTGTGCCAGGACGACTGCCCGGGCCTGTGCTCCGAATGCGGAGCCCGGCTCGCGGACGACCCGGAACACCACCATGACGCCGTCGACATCCGTTGGGCGGCACTGCAGGGACTCGCCGGTTCACTCGAAGATGGCGAGAAGGACGAGTTGAGCGGCGCCGAACCTGGCGTCGACGAGAAGCAGGAGAAGTAGCCGTGGCTGTTCCGAAGCGGAAGATGTCGCGCAGCAACACGCGCCACCGCCGGTCGCAGTGGAAGGCTGCGGTCCCCACCCTGGTTGCGTGCGAGCGCTGCCACGAGCCCAAGCTGCAGCACATCGCGTGCCCGGCTTGCGGCACCTATAACAAGCGCCAGGTCCTCGAGGTCTGAGCGGCTGGTGAGAGGTCTGATGTCTGACGCCAAGGCGGACTCAACCGCCAAGAAAAAGGCGGACAACACAGCCTCGTCCCACACGCTTCTGGAAGGGCGGCTCGGCTACAAGCTCGAGTCCGCCCTTCTGGTGCGTGCGCTGACCCATCGTTCCTACGCGTACGAGAACGGCGGTCTGCCGACCAACGAGCGCCTGGAGTTCCTCGGGGACTCCGTGCTGGGGCTCGTGGTCACGGACACGCTGTACCGCACCCACCCCGACCTGCCCGAAGGCCAGCTGGCCAAGTTGCGGGCCGCGGTGGTCAATTCTCGTGCGCTGGCGGAAGTGGGCCGCGGCCTCGAACTCGGCTCCTTCATCCGGCTCGGCCGGGGCGAGGAAGGCACGGGAGGCCGGGACAAGGCGTCCATCCTCGCCGACACCCTTGAAGCGGTGATCGGCGCTGTCTATCTCGACCAGGGTCTGGAAGCGGCGGGCGAACTCGTCCACCGGCTCTTCGATCCGCTGATCGAGAAGTCCTCCAACCTCGGTGCCGGCCTGGACTGGAAGACCAGTCTCCAGGAGCTCACCGCGACCGAGGGGCTCGGCGTTCCCGAGTACCTGGTCTCGGAGACCGGTCCCGACCACGAGAAGACCTTTACTGCTGCCGCCCGCGTCGGAGGCGTCTCGTACGGCACCGGCACCGGCCGCAGCAAGAAGGAGGCGGAGCAGCAGGCCGCGGAGTCCGCGTGGCGTGCGATCCGCTCCGCCGCGGACGAACGCGCGAAGTCGGCCCAGGCCGCGGAGCAGGCGGCCCATGCCGCTCAGCTGGCGGCCAAGGAAGCCGAGGGGACCGCCGACACCCCCTCGACGCCGACCACCGACACGGCCACGGCCTGATCCTTCACAAGAAGCACCGCACCACGGGACCCCGTCGCAGCGCACCGGCGCCGCGGCGGGGTCCCGTGCGTGTTGCGGGACCGGGGGGAGTGGGCTCAACTCCTCGTCGGCAGTGCCCGCCGCCTGCGATGTACGCTTCCGGCATCACCCCTCAGTCCGCCCCTCCGGAGGAGTCCCGTGCCCGAGTTGCCCGAGGTCGAAGTCGTGCGCCGGGGCTTGGAGCGCTGGGTGTCCGGGCGGGTCGTGAAGTCCGTCGAGGTGCGTCATCCGCGGGCCGTGCGGCGGCACTTGGCGGGGCCGGATGGCTTCGCGAAGTCGCTGGAGGGGCAGCGGATCGGTGAGGCGATGCGGCGCGGCAAGTACCTGTGGCTGCCGCTCGACGATTCGCCGTTCTCCGTGCTCGCGCATCTCGGGATGAGCGGTCAGCTCCTCGTGCAGCCGGAGGAGGCCGTGGAGGAGAAGCACCTGCGGATCCGCTTCCGGTTCGACGACCCGCTCGGCACCGAGCTGCGCTTCGTCGACCAGCGGACCTTCGGTGGCCTCTCGCTGCACGAGAACACCGCGGACGGACTGCCCGACGTCATCGCGCACATCGCCCGCGATCCGCTGGACCCGCTCTTCGACGACGCCGCGTTCCACGTCGCCCTGCGGGCCCGCCGCACGACGATCAAGCGCGCCCTGCTCGACCAGTCGCTGATCAGCGGCGTCGGGAACATCTACGCGGACGAGGCGCTCTGGCGTTCCAGGCTGCACTACGAGCGCCCGACGGGGACCATGACCCGGCCGCGCACCGCCGAACTCCTCGGCCACATCCGCGACGTCATGAACGACGCCCTCGCCGCCGGCGGCACCAGTTTCGACAGCCTCTACGTCAACGTGAACGGCGAGTCGGGCTACTTCGACCGCTCGCTCGACGCCTACGGGCGCGAGGGCGAGCCGTGCCGTCGCTGCGGGACGCCGATGCGGCGGCGGGCCTGGATGAACCGCTCCAGCTATTTCTGCCCACGCTGCCAGCGCGCACCGCGGCCGGGCGCCGACCTCTAGTCGTCGCGGCCGCCGGACTCGGCGGCGGTCATGCCCCGCGCGTCGTGTCGTAGCGCCCGCGGGACTCCAGGACCTCGTCCATGCTGCCCTCCACGAACGTGATGAGGCCGATCAGGCGCTCGGCGACCTGACGGCCGAGCGGCGTGAGGCTGTAGTCGACGCGCGGCGGATTCGTGGGCTGTGCGTCCCGATGCACCAGCCCGTCGCGTTCCAGCGCGTGCAGGGTCTGGGAGAGCATCTTCTCGCTGACGCCGTCGACCCGTCGCCGCAGTTCGTTGAAGCGGAACGTCCCGTCGTGCAGCGCCCCCAGCGTGAGCGAGCCCCAGCGGCCGGTGACGTGCTCCAGCGTGCCCCGGGACGGGCAGCTCCGCGCGAACACGTTGTACGCGAGGTCCTCGCCTTCAGGGCACACGGCGCCCTCGTCGCGGTCGGGACGCTCGGAGACAGGGACGACGGTTTCCATGAGAGCAGCATACGCAGATGCAGCGCTTCCCGGAAGGTTGCACTAACTAGAAGTTAGTGCTTTCCTTTCGGCATTGCTGGTGAGCAGCCCATCCGCTGCTCCCGATCCCGTTCTCCGAGGAGTCCTTACCGTGACGACCCCTGTTGTCTCCATCGCCTACCACTCCGGCTACGGCCACACCGCGGTCCTCGCCGAGGCCGTGCGCACGGGTGCTCTCGAGGCCGGTGCCGAGGTCCACCTGATCAAGGTCGACGAGATCACCGACGCGCAGTGGGAGCAGCTCGACGTCTCGGACGCCGTGGTCTTCGGGTCGCCGACGTACATGGGCACGGCGTCGGGCGCCTTCCACGTCTTCGCGGAGGCGTCCTCGAAGCGGTGGTTCGGACAGGACTGGAAGGACAAGCTGGCCGCCGGGTTCACCAACTCCGGCTCCAAGAGCGGCGACAAGCTGCACACCCTGCAGTTCTTCCAGATCCTCGCCGCTCAGCACGGCATGAACTGGGTCAACCTCGGTCTGCACCCGGGCTGGAACAACAGCGCCGGCTCCGAGCACGACCTCAACCGCCTCGGCGTCTTCGCGGGCGCCGCCGCGGCCACCAACGTCGACGAGGGCCCCGACGCGGTCCACCCCTCCGACCTCGCCACCGCCGAACACCTGGGCCGCCGGATCACCGAGGCGGCCCGCGTCTTCACCCTGGGCCGCGCGGCGGCGGCTGTACCGGTCGCGTAGGCGGGGGACGGCGCGCGGCGCTCAGGACCACGCGGCTCAGCCGCGTGACGACGAGCGGGGTCGGGCGTGCGTGGGGCCGGTCGCGCGGGGTCGGCTCAGTAGCCGAAGAAGTGCGGGGCCGGATCTCTGACCTGCGCCCCTGCTACCGCCCAACGCTGCGACCTGCGACTTAGCCGTCGACGGTTGTCAGCGTTGGGCGTCGTCGAGCATCCTCGGACGGCCCGGAGACGGCCCGGGGTAGTAATGAGCCCCGGCGACTGGTGGCGAGAATAGATGGAATGGGGGGCTGGACTGAGTCTCTGTAGCGCAGCCCAACCCGCATGCTTCTACAGGCCGCGAAGTGCCTCGTATAGGTCGTCGTAGGCACACCAGCAGTCGATGCTGCCGTCGTCGTACAAGCTGCCCATGTACCAGTCGTCGTCATGGACGGGTTTCACGAGACACAAGCTGCCGAACCCGAGAACGATCTCTGGCTGCAGCATCTCGTCGGCTCCGGCGAAGGCGACCCACTTCACCGCCCGGTTTGGATCCAGGGGGAGAGCCCTTTGGTCGCCAGACACGTCCCGGATTTGCTGAAGCGTCCACCCTGGGGGTAGCTGTGCGTCGGCCATCCACGGATGATCTCACCGGCGAGATGTGGAACACCGCTTTAGGAGTTCGGTCCAACAGCCGACCTGGAGCTTCTAGACCCTCGTTCGTCGGGCGCCCTCGGCTGCTCAAGGCTGCCTGTGTACGCCCGCGTTGATGCCAGCCGGTGATGTCAGGTTGGATGGTGCGATGGAACGTGTTGAGGCAGAGCTGTTCACGGACGGTGGGAACAACGCTGTGGTGCGCCTGCCTCCGCGCCGGTTCCCCGGCGTCTTGATCCAGGGGGACTCCCTCTCCGTCATCCGCAGCGAAGTTGCCGAAGTCCTCGAATCATGCGACCAGGGCGACCTCGCCGGAGCACGGGAAACCGCCGGCCTTCTACTGGCTGACCTCGATGAGGTGCTGGCGCGATACACCGCCGCGCTGGACGCCCACCAGGTCCCGCGGCCGTACTGATCGCAAGACTCTGGTCTTCGCGAGCTGGATCGCTGCTTTGTAAGGGCGGACGTGGCCGGACGAGGAGTTCCCCAGGTCGTTCCGGCTGTAGCAAGTGCCCAGGCGAACGGCGCATCTCGACTGTGGCAAGCCGCCATTGACCGTGGTTGACCGCACGATGTGGCACGGTTGTGGCACGCTCACCGTCCCAGGCTCACTTGCATGGCCGAGCATCTGCTCGACTTCCCACCTCTCATCTACGCCTAGCCCGCCTCGCAGCACCACGTCATGCCTGAGTCCGGGAGGGAATCAGAAAAATCCTGAGGACATGGCGCCCCGCAAGACTGCATAATGCCGAGATGCAGATCACCTCCGAGGAAGCCCACAGACTGCTCTTCTATGTGAATGCAGTCACTCGGCGCGGACACAGAATCACCGTTCCTGAGTTCGAAGCCTATGCGAAAGCACCCTCGCGCAAAACGAGGGTAGTTAGTGGCCCACTCCAAAACTTCGCTGCTCTGACCGCAAAATGGGGTGGCGAGCGTGTCCCCAACGAGTCATGGCTTCAATATCTCACGCGACTCGAGTGGGTTTCGTCCGAGGGTGACCGTCTGAGGCTGACCGGACTCGGGAAAGCGGTCCTTGATGAGCTGTCTTCACCCACGGTCGATAGCGGCTCCGAAGAGGCTACAGAGGTCCTACTTGACCCATCAGACCCACACGCATACGTGAAGGTCATCGGAGTCCTCGGCGAGCTCGGTGAAGGGATGCTGGTCGACCCCTACTTCCGTTACGACCAGCTTGAAACGATCGTGGAGCATACGCAGATTCGACGAATTCTCGCCAGTAGAAAAACTGGAAACACTGCTCTCTCGCAACTACAATTCGCCTTGGCTGTAATTGGAGAAGACCAGCGACCTGAGATTAGGATTGCTGACACGCTTCACGACCGATTCGCAATAGGCGACAATTCCAACGTTGTCGCCATTGGCACGTCACTTAATTCGGTTGGAAGGAATCACAGCGTCGTGGTTCCCCTCAGTGCAACCGCAGGTAAAGCGGTAGCCTCCGTATACGAGGACCTGTGGAGTCAGGCAAACAAGCTGGAACCACGACAGCAGACCGGAACACCTTGACGAAGGTCCAGGGAGCCCCAATGGACGAGTCAAGCGAATGCGGTCAGTAGCCGAAGTCCTGCGTCCACCAGGGGCCGCCCGAGCCGAAGTGGGCTCCGACGCCGAGGGTCTTGAAGTCGCAGTTCAGTATGTTCGCGCGGTGGCCGGGGCTGTTCATCCAGGCTTCCATCACCGCTTCGGCCGTGGTCTGACCGCGGGCTATGTTCTCGCCGCCGAGGCTGGTGATGCCGGCGTTCGCCGCACGGTCCCAGGGGCTGAGGCCGCTCGGGTCGGTGTGGTCGAAGAAGTCGCGTGCCGCCATGTCCTCGCTGAAGGACTGAGCCAGGTCCGACAGCGCGCTGTTCGCGGACACCGGACTGCAGCCCACCTTGGAGCGTTCGTCGTTGACGAGCTTGAGCACCTCGGCCTCGGCCGCCGTCTCCGCGGACACGGTCACCGGGGCCTTGGGCGCCGGCGCCTTCGTCGCGGTCTTGGAAGGCTTCGGGGCCTCGGGGGCCTTCGCCTCCTCGGTCGGCTCGGCGCTGGGCTTCTTCGAGGGCGTCTTCGTCGGGGCGGCCGACGGCGACGACGAGGAGGGGGCGGCCGAGGGGGTGGCCGCGCGGTCGGCGTCACGGCTCGTCGCCGTGTCGTCGTCGTGGGCCTCCGCGCTGCCCGAGGTGCCGCCCTGCTGGGTCTCCAGACCGGAGGGCGAGCCGACGGCCTGCACCTTGTCGGAGTTGCCGCCGCCGCCACCGAGCGCGTAGTTGTCGGCGCCGGGCATCACGCCCGCCGCGACAGCCGCGGTACCCAGGGCCACAGCCGCCGAGACACCGAGCAGACCGGTGCGTACCGCGGTCGCACCCTTCTTCTTGCGGTGCGAGCGGGCGGACGACGTGGACGGGAGATCGGCGACGGCCGCGTAGCCGTACAGGTTCTCCGGACCGTAGTTCTGCGTGTCGGCCCCGTGCTGGTCGGTGGCGCGGCCTGTGGCGGCGCGGCCGGCGTCGTGGCGTCGGTGGCGTCCCATCTCTTGGGCCTTCCTCGATCTTGCGTCAGGCGATCCTCAAACGAACCTCACCCGAAAGAGTGAGTTTCCTATGAGACTCATTGGGTGGGGACGGTACCCCATGGCGCAAGGGGAGGAAGTGCTCCGAGAGACATTGTCCGGTTAGCGTGCACCCATGAACGAGGTTGTACGGCTGGTCGTCTGGGTACGCGGGCGCGTCCAAGGTGTGGGTTTCCGCTGGTTCACGCGTGCCCGGGCCCTGGAGATCGGCGGGCTGAGTGGTTTTGCTCTCAATTTGGACGACGGACGCGTCCAGGTCGTCGCGGAGGGCCCCCGCGCCGGCTGTCAGGGACTGCTCGACTGGCTCCAGGGCGACGACACGCCCGGCCGGGTGGACGGTGTCACTGAGATCTGGGACACGCCCCGGGGGATCTACGACGGCTTCGCGATCCGCTGACGATGTGACCCGCGACGGCCTCCCGGAAGCCCTCCGCGCATGCCCCGGGCACCTGCCCGCAGGAGAAATGGCCTGGTGGTTGCCAAGAAGGCCGCGAAGTGGCAGGCTCGCGGGGTAACGATGATCTCCACGCCCTGAGGGTCCCGCAGGAGTCGCAGCGCCGCCGATCCAGAGCCGCGCGACAGCGGGTTGCCCCCCGATACGGGGCGTGATCGTGTTGACCGTCAAACTTTTTGGTGAGACTCTGAAAGCCCCGCGCACCTTAGCTGTTTGGCATGTGGAACGGCAGCAGGACATCAGCAGTGTCAAGCACGCGGGTGCGATTCCCTCACGACCCACACCGCTTCCCGGTCGGTCACTCAGTGTGGAGGACCATCCATCATGGCAAAGGCGCTTCTCGGTTACGTCGGCGGTTCCGACCCGCGACTCATCGCCGAGATGCGACGGCTCCAGCAGCGCGTACAGGACCTCGAATCCGAGCTCGTACGGATTCAGGCCGAGAACGACGCGCTCGCGGCTGCCGCTTCTCACGACTCGCTTCTCGAGAGCATCGACGTACCCCAGGCGGAGCCTGCGCTCACCTGATCGCTGCACCGCACTACTACGACAGCAGTGGTCGGCCAGCCCGAATCAACCGCTACGTTGTCAGATTTGCAAGGGACGCCTCTTCGGCGTCCCTTCTTTCTTGCCCCCGCGCCCCCGTGGACCCCCGTCCCCTCTCTTTAACGTGTGGTGTGCCCTGCACATTCACGGGTGAAACCGCGCGTTCATGGAGTGAGACCGGGACCGAAAGGTAGAGTCCGGCGGCGTGCACCTCAAGGCCCTGACCCTCCGTGGGTTCAAATCGTTCGCCTCGGCGACCACGCTGCGGTTCGAGCCGGGCATCACCTGCGTCGTGGGCCCCAACGGTTCGGGCAAGTCCAACGTCGTGGACGCGCTCAGCTGGGTCATGGGCGAGCAGGGTGCCAAGTCGCTGCGCGGCGGCAAGATGGAGGACGTCATCTTCGCCGGCACCACCGGGCGCCCGCCGCTCGGCCGTGCCGAGGTCTCCCTCACCATCGACAACTCCGACGGCGCCCTGCCGATCGAGTACGCCGAGGTCACCATCACGCGGATCATGTTCCGCAACGGCGGCAGCGAGTACCAGATCAACGGTGACACCTGCCGCCTGCTGGACATCCAGGAACTGCTGTCCGACTCCGGCATCGGCCGCGAGATGCACGTCATCGTCGGCCAAGGCCAGCTCGACTCCGTTCTGCACGCCGACCCGATGGGCCGTCGGGCCTTCATCGAGGAGGCGGCCGGCGTCCTCAAGCACCGCAAGCGCAAGGAGAAGGCGCTGCGGAAACTGGACGCGATGAAGGCGAACATGGCCCGCGTCCAGGACCTCACGGACGAGCTGCGCCGCCAGCTGAAGCCGCTCGGCCGGCAGGCCGCCGTGGCACGCCGCGCCGCCGTCATCCAGGCCGACCTCCGCGACGCCCGGCTGCGTCTGCTCGCCGACGACCTCGTCCGGCTGCGCGGAGCGCTCCAGTCCGAGATCGCCGACGAGGCCGCTCTCAAGGAGCGCAAGGAGTCCGCCGAGACCGAGCTGAAGAAGGCGCTCCAGCGGGAGGCCCTCCTGGAGGACGAGGTCCGGCAGCTGACCCCGCGCCTCCAGCGCGCCCAGCAGACCTGGTACGAACTCTCCCAGCTCGCGGAGCGGGTGCGCGGCACGATCTCGCTGGCCGACGCACGCGTGAAGAGCGCCACGTCGGTGCCCGCCGAGGAGCGGCGTGGACGCGACCCCGAGGACATGGAGCGCGAGGCCGCCCGGATCCGCGAGCAGGAGGCGGAACTCGAAGCGGCCTTGGAGGCGGCGGAGCGGGCTCTGGAGGACACCGTCACCCACCGCGCGGAGCTGGAGCGCGAACTCACCGTCGAGGAGCGCCGCCTCAAGGACGTGGCCCGCGCCATCGCCGACCGCCGCGAGGGCCTCGCCCGCCTCAACGGTCAGGTCAACGCCGCCCGTTCACGGGCCGCGTCCGCCCAGGCCGAGATCGACCGGCTCGCCGCCGCACGCGACGAGGCCCAGGAGCGCGCGTTCGCGGCCCAGGAGGAGTACGAGCAGCTGAACGCCGAGGTCGAGGGCCTCGACGCCGGCGACGCCGACCTCACGGACCAGCACGAGGCGGCGAAACGGGCGCTGTCCGACGCCGAGGCCGGCCTGGGTTCCGCCCGCGAGGCGGTCACCGCGGCCGAACGCCGGCGGGCCGCGACCCAGGCCCGCCACGAGGCGCTCGCGCTCGGGCTCCGGCGCAAGGACGGCACGGGTGCGCTGCTCGGCGCCCGCGACCGGCTGACCGGACTGCTGGGTCCCGCCGCCGAACTGCTCTCGGTCACCCCCGGTTTCGAGGTCCCGCTCGCCGCCGCGTTCGGCGCGGCCGCCGACGCCATCGCCGTCAGCACGCCCGCCTCGGCCGCCGAGGCCATCCGCCTGCTGCGCAAACAGGACGCGGGCCGGGCCTCCCTCCTGCTCGCCGGAGCACCGGAGGAGTCTCACCGGGACGGGCACGGGAGCGGGGGAGAGGACCTGGGCCCGGGCGACGGGGGGCGGTACGCCGCCGACCTCGTCCGGGGACCGGTCGAGCTGATGCCCGCAGTACGGCGGCTGCTGCGCGGCATCGTCGTCGTCGGGACCCTGGAGGACGCCGAGGACCTGGTCTACGCGCGGCCCGGGCTCACCGCCGTGACCGCCGAGGGCGACCTGCTCGGGGCGCACTTCGCGCACGGCGGGTCCGCCGGAGCGCCCAGCCTTCTCGAGGTGCAGGCCTCCGTGGACGAGGCGGCGGCCGAGCTGGAGGAGCTGGCCGTGCGCTGCGACGAGCTGACCGAGGCACAGCACCTCGCCGCCGGGCTGCGCACGGAACGGGCCGCGCTCGTCGAGGAGCTGGGGGAGCGGCGCCGGGCCGCCGAGCGGGAGAAGTCGTCGGTCGCGCAGCAGCTCGGCCGGCTGGCCGGACAGGCGCGCGGCGCAGCGGGCGAGGCCGAGCGGAGCACCGCGGCCGCCGCCCGTGCGCAGGACGCCCTCGACCGGGCCCTGGAGGAGGCGGAGGAGCTGGCCGAACGGCTCGCCGTGGCCGAGGAGATGCCCGTCGAGGAGGAACCCGACACCTCGGCGCGCGACCGGCTCGCCGCCGACGGCGCCAACGCCCGCCAGACCGAGATGGAGGCCAGGCTCCAGGTGCGCACGCACGAGGAGCGGGTCAAGGGTCTCGCCGGACGGGCCGACTCGCTCGACCGGGCGGCCCGGGCCGAACGCGAGGCACGCGCGCGTGCCGAACAGCGCCGGGCGCGGCTGCGCCACGAGGCGGCCGTCGCGCAGGCCGTGGCCTCGGGAGCGCGGCAGCTGCTCGCGCACGTCGAGGTCTCGCTCGCCCGCGCCGACGAGGAGCGCACCGCCGCCGACAGTGCCAAGGCCCACCGTGAGCAGGAACTCGTCGCCGCGCGGAGCCAGGGCCGTGACCTCAAGGCGGAGCTGGACAAGCTCACCGACTCGGTGCACCGCGGGGAGGTGCTGGGCGCCGAGAAGCGGATGCGCGTGGAGCAGCTGGAGGCGAAGGCGCTGGACGAGCTCGGCGTCGAGCCGGCGGGACTCGTCGCGGACTACGGCCCCGACCAGCTCGTACCGCCGTCCCTGCCCGCCGAGGGCGAGGAACTGCCCGAGGACCCGGAGCATCCGCGCAACCAGCCCCGGCGGTTCCACCGTGCCGAGCAGGAGAAGCGGCTCAAGTCGGCCGAGCGGGCGTACCAGCAGCTGGGCAAGGTCAACCCGCTCGCCCTGGAGGAGTTCGCCGCGCTGGAGGAGCGCCACAAGTTCCTCAGCGAGCAGTTGGAGGACCTCAAGAAGACGCGGGCCGACCTCCTCCAGGTGATCAAGGAGGTCGACGAGCGGGTCGAGCAGGTGTTCACCGAGGCGTACCGGGACACCGCCCGGGAGTTCGAAGGGGTCTTCAGCCGGCTGTTCCCGGGAGGCGACGGGCGGCTCATCCTGACCGACCCCGACAACATGCTCACCACGGGAGTCGACGTCGAGGCCCGCCCGCCGGGCAAGAAGGTCAAGCGGCTCAGCCTGCTCTCCGGCGGCGAACGGTCGCTGACCGCCGTGGCGCTGCTGGTGTCGATCTTCAAGGCGCGCCCCAGCCCGTTCTACGTGATGGACGAGGTCGAGGCCGCGCTCGACGACACCAACCTCCAGCGGCTGATCCGCATCATGCAGGAGCTGCAGGAGGCCTCGCAGCTGATCGTGATCACGCATCAGAAGCGCACGATGGAGGTCGCCGACGCGCTGTACGGCGTCTCCATGCAGGGCGACGGAGTCTCGAAGGTCATCAGCCAGCGACTGCGCTGACGCCCGTCTCCGACGGCGTGCGCGGCCACCCGCCGCCGGGGCCGGGAGGGTTGTCCACCCGGTCGGCGTACGCGGGCTCGCCTTCGCCGTGGGGTCGTCGCCCGGCCGTCGCCCGGTCAGGAGTGCCCGTGGACGCGGTGTGCCCCGTGCCCGCACCGGTCGCCGCCTCCCGGTGTTCCGAGCGTCACATCCATGTACCGCCCACGGAGTTACTGCCGAAGCTTCGGGGGCAGAAGGCCTTGTGTTGAGCCGTACGAGGGTCAACCGTTCAACTCTTGAACACAGACGCACTCATTTGGGCGCGCACATTCACAGCATCCCGAGTATTGACTTCGAAACTTGAAGGCATAGTCTCTGCAACGTTGCTTTTACCTTCAGGTGGTGGGCGGCGTGAAGTTGTGCGCCACTGGTACCACCATCGAAGGGTTTCGCCCCCCACCCCCGGCAGCGAGGCCGGTGGCCCGAGGAGTTTTACGTGACCAGCGCAGCGCAGGCACCCCCACCGGCAGCCAAGTCGGCTCATCCCGAGCATCTCGGGCACGTCATCTTCATCGCGGCCGCTGCCGCGATGGGCGGTTTCCTGTTCGGTTACGACAGCGCCGTCATCAACGGCACCGTCGAGGCCATCCGAAGCCGTTACGACATCGGCTCCGCGGCCCTGGCCCAGGTCATCGCCATCGCGCTGATCGGCTGCGCCATCGGCGCCGCGACCGCAGGTCGCATCGCCGACCGCATCGGCCGCATCCGTTGCATGCAGATCTCCGCGGTCCTGTTCACCATCAGCGCCGTCGGCTCGGCTCTGCCCTTCGCGCTGTGGGACCTCGCCTTCTGGCGCATCATCGGCGGATTCGCCATCGGTATGGCCTCCGTCATCGGCCCCGCCTACATCGCCGAGGTCTCTCCGGCGGCGTACCGCGGCCGGCTCGGCTCCTTCCAGCAGGCCGCGATTGTCGTGGGCATCGCCATCTCGCAACTCGTCAACTACGGCATCCTGCAGGCCGCCGACGGCGACCAGCGGGGCCAGGTGATGGGTCTGGAGGCCTGGCAGGTCATGCTCGGCGTCATGGTCATCCCGGCCATCCTCTACGGTCTGCTGTCCTTCGCCATCCCCGAGTCGCCGCGCTTCCTCCTCGAGGTCGGCCGCAAGGACCGGGCCCGCGAGGTGCTCAAGGAGGTCGAGGGCGACCACGTCGACCTGGACGCCCGCGTCGCCGAGATCGAGCACGCGATGAAGCGCGAGCACAAGTCGAGCTTCAAGGACCTGCTCGGCGGCACCGTCTTCTTCAAGCCGATCGTCTGGGTCGGTATCGGCCTCTCGGTCTTCCAGCAGTTCGTCGGCATCAACATCGCGTTCTACTACTCCGCGACGCTGTGGCAGTCGGTCGGCGTCGACCCGACGGACTCGTTCTTCTACTCGTTCACCACGTCGATCATCAACATCATCGGCACCGTGATCGCCATGATCTTCGTGGACCGCATCGGCCGTAAGCCGCTCGCCCTCATCGGTTCGGTGGGTATGGCGATCGGTCTCGGCCTGGAGGCCTGGGCCTTCTCCTACGACCTGGTCGACGGCAAGCTGCCCGCCGCCCAGGGCTGGGTCGCCCTGATCGCCGCCCACGTCTTCGTCCTCTTCTTCGCCCTCTCCTGGGGTGTCGTGGTCTGGGTCTTCCTCGGCGAGATGTTCCCGAACCGGATCCGCGCCGCCGCCCTCGGTGTCGCCGCCTCCGCGCAGTGGATCGCCAACTGGGCCATCACCGCGAGCTTCCCGTCGCTGGCCGACTGGAACCTCTCGGGGACCTACATCATCTACACGGTGTTCGCCGTGCTCTCCATCCCCTTCGTGCTCAAGTTCGTCAAGGAGACGAAGGGCAAGACCCTGGAGGAGATGGGCTAGCCCGTCCCGCGCCACCGGCGGCCCCGCGCGGGCCCCGGTGGCTCCCCGGAAACTCGGGGAGAAGGGCCAAGTCCCCGCTGCCCCTCTCCCCGTACTCGTGAGAGACGTACCGCCCCGGTTCGGACCGCAAGGTCAGTCGAGCCGGGGCAGTACGTTTTCGCAGAACAGCTGGAGACTGCGCCACCCCTCGTCGAGGGGCATCCCGCCGGACAGCGGGTGCAGGACGAGGTTCTCGAGGCCCTGCTCCACGCACTGGTCGGGCGTCAGGATGCGGTAGACGCCCTCGGCGCGCAGTTCCTCGACGGTCGTGGCCGCCGACTTCACCGCCGAGCGGATCTCACCGGACTGCCAGGAGGCGTACGTCCGTGCCTCGTGCAGGAAGTGCGTGCCGTACTCCGCCCAGGCGCGGTCCGGGTCCTCGGCGATGTGCAGCAGCGGGGTCTCGGCGGCGGGCATCATCGTCCAGCCCTCGGTGCCGTACTCGACGAGCCGCTCCTTGTAGTACGCCTCCAGCTCGGGCAGGTGCGCGCTCGGGAAGAACGGCAGCCCGAGCCGTGCGGCACGCCGGGCCGCCGCCCGGGAGGAGCCCCCGACGAGCAACAGGGGGTGCGGATCGGAGAACGGGCGCGGGGTGACCCGTACCGTACGGCCCCGGTAGTCGAACTCCTCGCCCGTCCATGCCTTCAGCACCGTCTCCAGGAGCTCGTCCTGGAGCCTGCCGCGCTGCTTCCAGTCGACGTCGAAGAGCGCGTACTCCTCGGGCCGGTAGCCGATGCCGGCCACGGTCACCAGCCGCCCGCCGCTCAGCAGGTCCAGCACGGCGATGTCCTCGGCGAGGCGCAGCGGGTCGTGCAGCGGGCCGATGACCGCCGAGACGGTGACCGCGACGTTCCGGGTGGCCCCGAAGACGGCGCCCGCGAACGCGAACGGCGAGGGCAGCCAGTTGTTGGCGACACCGTGGTGCTCCTCGGTCTGCACCGTGGTGATCCCGCGGTCGTCGGCGTACCGGGCCATCTCGACGGCCGCCTTGTAGCGGGCACTCAGCGAGGCGGGGGTGGCGCCGGGTTCGACGAGGTTGAAGCGCACGACCGTTACGGGCATGGGGAGCCCCCCTTCGTGTGTGGTGGGGGACGGTAGCTGACGGTGCGTCAGGTGGCCATAGCGGCGGAGGCCGGAATCCGGCACCGGGGAGGGCGACTCCCGTTCGCCGCCCTACTCCGGATCCTCGTACGAAACTACAAGAGTTCCTCTGCGCGGGGGAAAATCCCTCCCGCGCGGGCGATGGCTGATACTGGGGGACGTTATGGAAACCGTCATCCTTGCTGTAGTCATCGCCGTGGTCGTGATCGGCGCACTCGGTGGGCTCGTCGTCGGCAGTCGCAAGCGGAAGCAGCTGCCCCCGCCGCCCCCGTCCGCCCCCGACATCACCGCCCCGCCGGCCGAACCGCACGTCGGCGACGAGGCCGAGACGCCGCGCGACGAGTCGCGCCGCACGATAGAGGAAGTGGATCTTCCCGACCGCTCGGCGGATGCGCCGGTCGTCGTGGAGGAGCCTCCGACCGCCCCCGGGATCGAGATCCCGGAACCGACCGCCGGCCGCCTGGTGCGCCTGCGTGGCCGGCTCTCCCGCTCGCAGAACGCGCTCGGCAAGGGGCTGCTCACGCTGCTCTCGCGCGAGCACCTCGACGAGGACACCTGGGAGGAGATCGAGGACACGCTGCTGACCGCCGACGTCGGCGTGCAGCCCACCCAGGAACTGGTCGACCGACTGCGTGAGCGCGTCAAGGTGCTCGGCACGCGCACCCCGGACGAGCTGCGCGGCCTGCTGCGCGAGGAGCTGCTCCAGCTCCTCGTCCCGGAGTTCGACCGCGAGGTCAAGACCGACTCGAACCTCGACACCCCCGGCATCGTGATGGTCGTCGGCGTCAACGGCACCGGCAAGACCACCACCACCGGCAAGCTCGCGCGCGTGCTCGTCGCCGACGGCAAGAACGTCGTGCTGGGGGCCGCCGACACCTTCCGTGCCGCCGCCGCCGACCAGCTCCAGACCTGGGGCGAGCGCGTCGGTGCCCGCACCGTGCGCGGCCCCGAGGGCGGCGACCCCGCCTCGATCGCGTTCGACGCGGTCAAGGAGGGCATCGAGGAGGGCGCGGACGTCGTCCTCATCGACACCGCCGGCCGGCTCCACACCAAGACCGGTCTGATGGACGAGCTGGGCAAGGTCAAGCGCGTCGTCGAGAAGCACGCCCCGCTCGACGAGGTGCTCCTCGTCCTCGACGCCACCACCGGTCAGAACGGTCTCATCCAGGCACGGGTGTTCGCCGAGGTCGTCGATATCACCGGCATCGTGCTGACCAAGCTCGACGGCACGGCGAAGGGCGGCATCGTCATCGCGGTCCAGCGTGAGCTGGGTGTGCCGGTGAAGCTGGTGGGGCTCGGCGAGGGCGCGGACGACCTGGCGCCGTTCGAGCCGGAGGCGTTCGTTGACGCCCTTATCGGAGAGTGACCACCCGCGCGAACGCGTAGGTGCCCGAAGAAGCGCCCGCCTCCCGAGACGTACTCGGGGGACGGGCGCTTCGTCGTGAAGGACGGTGCTGTCGTCGCCGTTCGCCGCTCGGGCCGCTCGGCGGGTGGCGGGGTGGTGGGGCGGCCTCGGGTCGGTCAGACCCGCGACCGGTGCGCCACGTAGGCGAGCGTGCCGAGCAGCAGGCGGGCCTGGGGCGGGTTCGTCGCCGAGTCGAGCGCGGGGGCGCGCAGCCAGCGGACCGGGCCGAGACCGGCGCGGTCGGAGGGCGGGGCGGTGAGGAACGTGCCGCGACCGAGGCCGTGCAGGTCGAGGGAGGCGTCGTCCCAGCCCATCCGGTACAGCAGGCGGGGGAGTTCGGCGGCCGAGCCGGGGGAGACGAAGAAGTGGGCGCGGCCGTCCGGCGTGGCCGCGACCGGGCCGAGCGGCAGACCCATCCGCTCCAGGCGGACGAGCGCGCGGCGCCCGGCGGCCTCCGCGACCTCGATCACGTCGAACCCTCGGCCGACCGGGAGCATCACCGCGGCACCCGGGAACCCGGCCCAGGTGTCGGTCGCCTCGTCGAGCGTCGCGCCGGCCCGGATCGTCGGGGCGAAGTCCAGGGGATGCGCTCCGGGCGCCGCGCAGTCGGTCCTGCCGCACGAGCACGCGCCCGCCGCGGCCCGGGCGCCCGGGACCACGTCCCAGCCCCACAGTCCGGTGTACTCGGCGACGGCGGTGCACTCCGACGAGCGGCCGCGGCGTCGTGTCCCGGTCCGGATGTCGCGCATCGTCCGACTGCTGCCGATCGTGAAGCCCATGCCCCCTCCAACGGGTCCGACGCACCAGTGGTTACGTGACGCAGCCGGATTGTCACGCTCTGCTTCCAGCTGCCCGCTGCCGCGTGGTCCAGGCGGCGCCCTGATGCACACCAGGTGGTGCGACCGGTTTCGTGCGCCCCGGCGCACACCGTTTCACCCATCCCCGGTGATGCTGTGTCAAGTGAATCGCGATCAGCGCGTACGGAGTTCATTCGAAGGGGTGGCGAATGGTGGCGTTTCACGGATCGCCATGGCTGGAGGGGTGATCGTAGGATTACTTTGTGTGCACAAGACCTGGGAACGTCGCACTCGTGGGTATGCCAAGGGCAAGTCGGCTTCCCGTTCGAAGGGTGAGAACTGGCGGACGGGCGGCCGTATTTACCGGCATTCTGATAGGGCTTGGCGCACAGCGGCGACAAGTGGTTTCAGGGATGGGGGCGTTCCAGTGGGCGGCAACGGCGGAGGCGGGACGAACGCTGAGAAGCGCCCCAACGAGCTGCTCGGCTCGTGGTTCGTGCGCAGTGGCTGGTCCAAGGGTGAGCTGGCGCGTCAAGTGAACCGCCGGGCCCGCCAGTTGGGGGCCAGCCACATCTCCACGGACACCTCGCGGGTGCGCCGCTGGCTGGACGGGGAGAACCCGCGCGAGCCGATCCCGCGGATCCTGTCCGAGCTGTTCTCCGAGCGGTTCGGCTGCGTCGTCGCCGTCGAGGACCTCGGTCTGCGCGCCGCCCACCAGGCGCCGTCCGTCTCGGGTGTCGACCTGCCCTGGACGGGCCCGCAGACCGTCGCGCAGATCAGTGAATACTCGCGCAGCGACCTGATGTTGGCGCGCCGCGGCTTCCTCGGCAGCTCGCTCGCGCTCGCCGCGGGTCCGGCCCTGATCGAGCCCATGCAGCGCTGGCTCGTGCCCACGTCGCTGGCCCAGCAGGAGGAGCCCGAGCCGCCGGCCTCCGCCCGTCGCGGCGGGCGGCTCTCCAAGCCGGAGCTGGACCTCCTGGAGTCCACCACGGTCATGTTCCGCCAGTGGGACGCCCAGTGCGGTGGCGGCCTGCGCCGCAAGGCCGTCGTCGGCCAGCTCCACGAGGTGACGGATCTGCTCCAGGAGCCGCAGCCCGCTGCCACCACCAAGCGCCTGTTCAAGGTCGCCGCCGAACTCGCCGAACTGGCGGGCTGGATGAGCTACGACGTGGGTCTCCAGCCCACCGCCCAGAAGTACTTCGTGCTCGCCCTGCACGCCTCGAAGGAGGCGGGCGACAAGCCGCTGGGCTCGTACATCCTCTCCAGCATGAGCCGCCAGATGATCCATCTCGGGCGGCCCGACGACGCGTTGGAGCTGATCCACCTCGCGCAGTACGGCAGCCGCGACTGCGCGAGCCCGCGCACCCAGTCGATGCTGTATGCGATGGAGGCCCGCGCCTACGCCAACATGGGCCAGCCCGGCAAGTGCAAGCGGGCCGTGCGGATGGCCGAGGACACCTTCTCGGACGTGCACGAGTGGGACGACCCGGACCCCGACTGGATCCGCTTCTTCTCCAAGGCCGAGCTGTACGGCGAGAACTCGCACTCCTACCGTGACCTCGCCTACGTCGCGGGCCGCAGCCCCACGTACGCCTCCATGGCCGAGCCGCTGATGCAGGAGGCGGTCGACCGCTTCGGCAAGGACCCCGAGCACCAGCGTTCGCACGCACTCAACCTCATCGGCATGGCCACCGTGCACCTGCTGCAGCGGGAGCCCGAGCGGAGTGCGGAGCTGGCGCTGGAAGCCCTCAGGATCGGCAGGAAGGTCCGCTCCGAGCGCGTCAACACTCGTATCCGAAAGACGGTCGACACCGCGGTCCGTGACTTCGGGGAGCTGGCCGAGGTCATCGACCTCACCGCCCAGCTGGCCGTCGACCTGCCCGAGACCGCAGAGGCGGTCTGACCCCGGGCCGCCGAGGCGGCCCCACCCCGTGCCCCGGCCATGGCCGGCCGTCCCGAAACGCCCGACTCGGCTCCCCCGTGCCAGGTCATCGGACGGCCCGCCGTGGCCGGTCCCGCGCTCTGCCCGGCCCGGCCGGCACGCCTCCCCGCGGACCCCGCCGGGAGCCCAGTGGGCGCCTCCACAGCGGGTCGCGACCGCCACCGCCGAAGATTGCGTCACGATAACGATCGACGCGAACACAATCCGGCAGTTCATGAACGCGTAACACGCGGAGTGCCTTCGTCACTGGTGCGAAACATCGAGGGCCGTCGACGGAAACCGCGCTGCGCCAATCTCATGGCGCATAACCGGCCCACCCCTCACGCCCACTCAGGCTTCGCCCGCACGGGGCCGTACCAACGACGAGGAGACGCCGATGGCACCAGCCATCACCCTTGCCGCAGAGGCGCCAAAGCTCTCTGCCGCGAACACAGGGTTCATGCTCATCTGTTCCGCCCTGGTGCTGATCATGACGCCCGGCCTCGCCTTCTTCTACGGAGGCATGGTCCGCGTCAAGAGCACCCTCAACATGCTGATGATGAGCTTCATCAGCATGGGGATCGTCACCATCCTGTGGGTGTTGTACGGCTTCTCCCTCGCCTTCGGCACGGACAAGGGGTCGTTCATCGGCTGGACCTCCGACTGGGTCGGCCTCAGCAACATCGGGCTGACGGAGCTGTGGCCGGGCTACACCATCCCGGTCTTCGTCTTCATGGTCTTCCAGCTCATGTTCGCGATCATCACGCCCGCGCTGATAAGCGGCGCGCTCGCCGACCGCGTGAAGTTCACGGCGTGGTCGCTGTTCATCGCCCTGTGGGCGACGGTCGTGTACTTCCCGGTCGCCCACTGGGTCTGGGGCACCGGCGGCTGGGCCTTCGACCTCGGCGTGATCGACTTCGCCGGTGGTACGGCGGTCCACATCAACGCGGGTGCCGCGGCGCTCGGCGTGATCCTCGTCATCGGCAAGCGCGTCGGGTTCAAGAAGGACCCGATGCGCCCGCACAGCCTCCCGCTGGTGATGCTCGGTTCCGGCCTGCTGTGGTTCGGCTGGTTCGGATTCAACGCCGGCTCCTGGCTCGGCAACGACGACGGCGTCGGCGCGCTGATGTTCGTCAACACGCAGGTCGCCACCGCCGCCGCCATGCTGGCCTGGCTCATCTACGAGAAGATCCGGCACGGCGCGTTCACCACGCTGGGCGCCGCCTCCGGCGCGGTCGCCGGTCTGGTCGCCATCACCCCGTCCGGTGGAGCGATCTCCCCGCTCGGCGCGATCGCGGTCGGCGCCATCGCCGGTGTCCTGTGCGCCATGGCGGTCGGCCTGAAGTACCGCTTCGGCTACGACGACTCGCTCGACGTCGTCGGCGTCCACCTCGTCGGCGGTGTCATCGGCTCCCTGCTCATCGGCTTCTTCGCCAGCGGCCACGGCCAGTCCACGGTCGAGGGTCTCTTCTACGGCGGCGGGCTGACCCAGTTCTGGAAGCAGTGCGCCGGCGTCTTCGCCGTCCTCGGCTACTCCCTCGTCGCCTCCGCCATCCTCGCCTTCCTCATCGACAAGACCATCGGCATGCGGGTCACCGAGGACGAGGAGATCACCGGCATCGACCAGGCCGAGCACGCCGAGACCGCATACGACTTCAGCGGTGCCGGCGGCGGCTCCGCTGCCCGGACCTCCGCGCCGGCCACGGCCGACACGGACGCCAAGAAGGTGGACGCATGAAGCTCATCACCGCCGTCGTGAAGCCTCACCGGCTCGACGAGATCAAGGAGGCCCTGCAGGCCTTCGGGGTTCACGGACTGACGGTCACCGAAGCGAGCGGCTACGGTCGGCAGCGGGGACACACCGAGGTCTACCGTGGTGCCGAGTACACCGTGGACCTCGTGCCCAAGATCCGTATCGAGGTGCTGGCCGAGGACGACGACGCCGAACAGCTCATCGACGTCGTGGTGAAGGCGGCCCGTACCGGCAAGATCGGTGACGGCAAGGTCTGGTCCGTCCCGGTCGAGTCGGCGGTCCGGGTCCGGACCGGGGAGCGCGGCCCGGACGCGCTCTGACCGGTCGCACTCCGACCGGCCTGCACGAAGGAAAGAAGAAAGACAGGAGTCGCTGGGTGACGAGTACCGACACACGCACGGAAGCAGAGGACTCGGGACCCAGCGGCTACGCGGCGGCCCGGCTGCGTCTCCTCCAGGAGGGGGCGCGGTCCGGGCCGCCGCGCCGTGCGGCCCTCGCCGAACTCACGGACGACTGGCTGACCGGCCTGTTCAGCGCCGGGGCCGAGGGCATGCGCGGGGTCTCCCTCGTCGCCGTCGGCGGCTACGGCCGCGGTGAGCTCTCCCCGCGCAGCGACCTCGACCTGCTGCTCCTGCACGACGGCGGGGACTCCGGCGGTGTCGCCGCCCTCGCCGACCGCATCTGGTACCCCGTCTGGGACCTCGGCCTCGCCCTCGACCACTCCGTCCGTACCCCGGCCGAGGCCCGCAAGACCGCCGCCGAGGACCTCAAGGTCCAGCTCGGTCTCCTCGACGCCCGCCACCTCGCCGGTGACCTCGGCCTCACCGCCGGACTGCGCACGGCGATCCTCGCCGACTGGCGCAACCAGGCCCCCAAGCGGCTGCCCGAGCTCCAGGAACTGTGCGCCGAGCGCGCCGAACGCCAGGGCGAGCTGCAGTACCTCCTCGAACCGGACCTCAAGGAGGCCCGCGGCGGACTGCGCGACGCCACCGCCCTGCGGGCCGTCGCCGCCTCCTGGCTCGCCGACGCGCCCCGCGAGGGGCTCTCCGAGGCCCGCCGCCGGCTCCTCGACGTCCGGGACGCCCTGCACCTCGCCACCGGCCGCGCCACCGACCGCCTCGCCCTCCAGGAGCAGGACCAGGTGGCCGCCGAACTCGGCCTCCTCGACGCCGACACCCTGCTCCGCCAGGTGTACGAAGCCGCCCGCGTCGTCTCGTACGCCAGTGACGTCACCTGGCGCGAGGTGGGGCGCGTGCTGCGGTCCCGCGCCGTGCGTCCCCGGCTGCGCGCCATGCTGGGCGGCGGCTCCAAGCCCGCCGCCGAACGCTCACCGCTCGCCGAGGGCGTGGTCGAGATGGACGGCGAGGTGGTGCTCGCGCGGGCCGCCCGGCCCGAGCGCGACCCGGTCCTCCCGCTGCGCGCCGCCGCGGCCGCCGCCCAGGCCGGTCTGCCGCTGTCCCTGCACGCCGTACGGCGCATGGCGGCCGCGGCGCGTCCGCTGCCCTCGCCCTGGCCCGCCGAAGCGCGTGAGCAGCTCGTGACCCTCCTCGGCTCGGGCCGCCCGACCGTCGAGGTCTGGGAGGCGCTGGAGGCCGAAGGCCTGATCACCCGGCTGCTGCCCGACTGGGAGCGGGTCCGCTGCCGGCCCCAGCGCAACGCCGTCCACATCTGGACCGTCGACCGCCACCTCATCGAGACCGCCGTCCGTGCCTCCGAACTGGCCCGCCGCGTCGGCCGCCCCGACCTGCTCCTCGTCGCCGCCCTGCTGCACGACATCGGCAAGGGCTGGCCCGGGGACCACTCCGTGGCCGGCGAGATCATCGCCCGTGACGTGGCCACCCGCATCGGCTTCGACCGCGCGGACGTCGCCGTCCTCGCCACCCTCGTACGGCATCACCTGCTGCTGATCGACACCGCGACCCGCCGCGACCTGGAGGACCCCGCCACCGTCCGCTCGGTCGCCGAGGCCGTCGGATCGCAGGGCACCCTCGAACTGCTCCACGCGCTCACCGAGTCGGACGCCCTCGCCACCGGCCCCGCCGCCTGGTCCACCTGGCGCGGCTCCCTCGTCGCCGACCTGGTCAAACGGGTCGCGGCCGTGCTCGCCGGCGATGCCCCCGAGGAGCCCGAGGCCGTGGCTCCCACGGCCGAACAGGAACGGCTCGCGATCGAGGCCTTCCGCACCGGCGGACCCGTCCTCGCGCTGCGCGCCCAGACCGAGCCGGTCGACCCCGAGACCGAGGCCGTGCCGGACGACCCCGAGCCGCTCGGGGTCGAGCTGCTCATCGCCGTCCCCGACCAGCCCGGAGTGCTCCCCGCGGTCGCCGGTGTCCTCGCCATGCACCGCCTGACCGTCCGCACGGCCGAGCTGCGCGCCCTGGACCTGCCGGACGAGGTCGCGGGCTCGGTCCTGCTGCTCAACTGGCGGGTCGCCGCCGAGTACGGCTCCCTGCCGCAGGCCACCCGTCTGCGCGCCGACCTCGTCCGCGCCCTGGACGGCTCCCTCGACATCGCCGGGCGGCTCGCCGAGCGCGACGCCGCCTACCCGCGCCGCCGCGGCACCGTCGCCCCGCCCGCGCGCGTGACGGTCGCCCCCGCCGCCTCACGGCACGCGACCGTCATCGAGGTCCGCGCCCACGACGCCCCCGGGCTCCTGCACCGCATCGGGCGGGCCCTGGAGAAGGCGCACGTCCGGGTGCGGAGCATGCACGTCTCCACGCTCGGAGCGAACGCCGTGGACGCCTTCTACGTGACCGGTACCCAGGGCACGCCCCTGCCGGCGGAGGAGGCGGTGTCGGTGGCGCGCGCACTGGAGGAGGCGCTCCGGGAGTGAGCGGGGGAGACGGCAGGGGCGGACCCGGCCGTTCCGCCCAGCCGCGCCGGACACCTGGAGGTGTCCTGCCCGTCCGCCGGTCGCTGTTCTCGCCGGCCACCGGTCGCCGGTGCGCGCTGGTTCCGAGCACTCGGACCGGGGAGGGGAAAGGGCGGTCTGCCATTCCGCCCCGCCGTTCCGCCCGGGCTCCGGGCACCCGGCGCCGCTCCGCCCGACCGCCGGGCACACCGGGCGCCCACCGTTCCGTACGCCCCGGTACGAAGTGCGGCTCCGTTCCGGACCCCTCGATACGAGGTGCCGTCCGGCTGCCCCGTACCCCCGGTACGAGGTGCCGTAGGTCTCTCGTATGAACGCGGTGGAGACCCCACCGCACGCGGCCAGATACCCTGGAGGGCGAATCCCTTCGCCCCCGACCCCTGAGGACCGACGAGCGCCGTGTTCGATACTCTCTCCGATCGCCTCTCAGCGACGTTCAAGAACCTGCGGGGCAAGGGCCGACTGTCCGAAGCCGACATCGACGCCACCGCACGCGAGATCCGTATCGCGCTCCTCGAAGCCGACGTGGCCCTCCCGGTCGTGCGGACCTTCATCAAGAACGTCAAGGAACGCGCGCTCGGTGTCGAGGTCTCCAAGGCGCTGAACCCGGCCCAGCAGGTCCTGAAGATCGTGAACGACGAACTCGTCACGATCCTGGGCGGCGAGACCCGCCGTCTGCGGTTCGCCAAGAACCCGCCCACCGTGATCATGCTCGCGGGTCTTCAGGGCGCCGGTAAGACCACCCTCGCCGGAAAGCTCGGCAAGTGGCTCAAGGACCAGGGGCACTCCCCGCTCCTCGTCGCCGCCGACCTCCAGCGCCCGAACGCCGTGAACCAGCTCAGTGTGGTCGCCGAGCGCGCGGGCGTCGCCGTGTACGCCCCCGAGCCGGGCAACGGCGTGGGCGACCCGGTCAAGGTCGCCAAGGACTCCATGGAGTTCGCGAAGACCAAGGTCCACGACATCGTGATCGTGGACACCGCCGGCCGCCTCGGCATCGACCAGGAGCTGATGCGGCAGGCCGCGGACATCCGCGACGCCGTCAGCCCCGACGAGATCCTCTTCGTCGTCGACGCGATGATCGGCCAGGACGCGGTCAACACCGCCGAGTCCTTCCGTGACGGCGTCGGCTTCGACGGCGTGGTGCTCTCCAAGCTCGACGGTGACGCCCGCGGTGGTGCGGCCCTGTCGATCGCCTCGGTCACCGGCAAGCCGATCATGTTCGCGTCGAACGGCGAGAAGCTCGACGACTTCGACGCCTTCCACCCGGACCGGATGGCCTCCCGCATCCTCGACATGGGTGACCTGCTCACCCTGATCGAGCAGGCGGAGAAGACGTTCAGCCAAGAAGAGGCCGAGAAGATGGCCTCCAAGCTGGCGTCCAAGAAGGGCCAGGACTTCACCCTGGACGACTTCCTGGCCCAGATGGAGCAGGTCCGGAAGATGGGCAGCATCAGCAAGCTGCTCGGCATGCTCCCCGGCATGGGCCAGATCAAGGACCAGATCAACAACCTCGACGAGCGCGACGTCGACCGCACGGCCGCCATCATCAAGTCGATGACCCCGGCCGAGCGCCAGGAGCCGACGATCATCAACGGCTCGCGCCGCGCCCGTATCGCCAAGGGCTCCGGCGTCGAGGTCAGCGCGGTCAAGGGCCTGGTCGAGCGGTTCTTCGAGGCCCGCAAGATGATGTCCCGCATGGCCCAGGGCGGCGGTATGCCGGGCATGCCGGGGATGCCGGGCATGGGTGGCGGCCCCGGCCGCACCAAGAAGAAGCAGAAGCAGGCCAAGGGCAAGCAGCGCTCCGGCAACCCGATGAAGCGCAAGCTGCAGGAGGAAGAGGAGGCGGCCCGCCGCGAGGCGGGCGCCCAGGGCGGCAACGCCTTCGGCCTCCCGCAGCAGGGCGCTCAGGAGGACTTCGAGCTGCCGGACGAGTTCAAGAAGTTCATGGGCTGACGTCCGCCCCGCGCGGATCCGCTCGCACGACACCCCCTGGGGGCGTCCCTCTCCCGAGGGGCGCCCCCGGCGGCGTACCCGGAGGCTCCGTGCGGGGCTGTTCCCGCAGTACGAGCGCGGGTGCCGCCGTTCGTCTTGTGTCGTAACGTCCGGATATGAGCAACCCCGTTCCGCCGCGCAAGGCACCTGAGAAGCCGTGGCGTACCGAGGGCACGCCGCCCGAGCCGACACCGCCGCCCTCCGGCAGGCGGAAGATGCCCGGCGGCTGGTGGAGCCTGATCCTGGCCGCTCTCGTCGTGTTCCTCATCGCCAACCTGGTCCTGTCGTTCTTCAACGAGGGCGACGAGCCGACGATCTCGTACACCGAGTTCAGCAAGCAGGTGGGCGACGGCAACGTCACCAAGATCTACTCCAAGGGCGACGCGATCCAGGGGCAGCTCAAGAAGTCCCAGGACAAGCCCGACGGTGACGGGAAGTACACCAAGTTCAAGACCCAGCGCCCGGTCTTCGCGGACGACAAGCTCTGGGAGAACCTGGAGCGGCACGACGTCACGGTGACCGCCTCGCCCGTGGTCCAGCAGCGCAGCCTGCTCTCCAACGTGCTGATCTCGCTCGCCCCGATGCTGCTGCTCGTCGTCCTGTGGATCTTCATCGCCCGGCGGCTCAGCTCCGGCATGGGCGGCGCGGGCGGCATGCTCGGCCGCAAGGCACCTCCCAAGCCGGTCGAACTGGTGCCCGGCGGCAAGCGCACGACGTTCGCCGACGTGGCCGGGATCGACGAGGTCGCCGGTGAACTCAACGACGTCGTGGACTTCCTCAAGAACCCCGACGCCTACCGCCGGATGGGCGCCAAGATGCCGCGTGGTGTGCTCCTCGCGGGCCCGCCCGGCACGGGAAAGACCCTGCTCGCGCGGGCCGTCGCGGGGGAGGCGGGCGTCCCGTTCTTCTCGGCGTCCGCCTCCGAGTTCATCGAGATGATCGTCGGCGTGGGCGCCTCGCGTGTCCGGGAACTGTTCGCGGAGGCCCGCAAGGTGGCCCCGTCCATCATCTTCATCGACGAGATCGACACCATCGGACGGGCCCGCGCGGGCGGTTCCGGCATGGGCGGTCACGACGAGCGCGAGCAGACCCTCAACCAGATCCTCACCGAGATGGACGGCTTCTCCGGCTCGGAGGGCGTCATCGTCATCGCCGCCACCAACCGCGCGGACATCCTGGACCCCGCCCTCACCCGCCCGGGCCGCTTCGACCGGGTCGTCAGCGTCTCGCCGCCCGACCGCGACGGCAGGGCGGCGATCCTGGAGATCCACACCCGCCAGATCCCGCTGGCCCCTGACGTGGACCTGGAGCAGGTCGCCCGGACGACCCCGGGCATGACCGGCGCCGATCTCGCCAACCTCGCCAACGAGGCCGCCCTCCTCGCCGTCAAGCGCGAGCAGGACCAGGTGACCCAGGGCGACCTCTCCGAAGCGCTCGAAAAGGTCCAGCTCGGCGCCGAACGCCCGCTCGTCATGCCCTACGACGAACGCCGCCGCACCGCGTACCACGAGAGCGGCCACGCCCTGCTCGGCATGCTGCACCCGGGCGCCGACCCGGTCCGCAAGATCACCATCGTCCCGCGCGGCCGCGCCCTCGGCGTCACCCTGTCGACCCCGGACGCGGACCGGTACTCGTACACCGAGGAGTACCTGCGCGGCCGGATCATCGGTGCCCTCGGCGGCATGGCCGCCGAGCACGTCGTGTACGACGTCATCACCACCGGCTCGGAGAACGACCTCGAACAGGTGACCAGACTCGCCCGTGGCATGGTCGCCCGCTGGGGCATGAGCGAACGCGTCGGACGGATGTCCGCACTGCCCGACGACGCCCAGCAGGCGTACGGCCTGGCGGCCGCCCCGAGCACCCTCGACTCCATCGACCACGAGATGCGCCGCATCGTCGACGAGTGCTACGAGGAGGCCTGCGGCAAACTCCGCGAACACCGCGGACAGTTGGACGCCCTGGCCGAGGCGCTCCTCGCGAACGAGACGCTGGACGAGGCGGAGGCCTACCGGATCGCCGGCGTACCCCGCATGGCGAAGGACGCCTGACGGGGACCGGGACCGGCCCGCGGCCGCTCAGACCGTCCGCGCGATCAGGTACCGGAACACGTTCGGCATCCAGACCGTCCCGTTCCCGCACAGATACGGATGCAGCGCCTCCGCGACCTCCTTCTCGACCTGGGCCCGGTCGGTCGCGTCGACCGCCGCGTCGAACAGCCCCGTGGACAGCAGTCCCCGCACGGCACTGTCGACGTCCGCGTACCCGAACGGGCACGCCACCCGGCCCGAGCCGTCCGGCCGTAACCCGGCCCGCTGGGCGACGTCCTCCAGGTCGTCCCGCCGCGCGGCACGCCAGCCGGGCGCCGTGCGCAGCGGATCGGCGAGCTTGCGGGCCACCCGCAGCACGGCCGAGGTGCTGCAGCGTTCCGGCGGTCCCCAGCCGACGAGCACCACGGGCGTCCCGCGCCCGGTCAGCGGCGCCGCCGCGGCGAGCTCCGAGGCGAGCCCCTCGGAGTCGCCGGCCACACAGCCGATCGGCTCGAAGGAGGTCACGAGGCTGTACGGCGGCTCTCCCTCGACGGCCGCGTCCTCGGGCGGCCCGGCCACCAGCCGGGTCCCGGTGTGCGCCCGCGTGCCTCGGTCCCCGGGCAGCAGACGCTCCCGCGCGAGGGCCAGGCGTTCGGGCGAGGTGGAGTCGACCCCCGTGACCGCGGCGCCGCGGGAGCGTGCCATCAGCAGGGCCAGTCCCGCCCCGCAGTCGAGCCCGAGCAGCCGCGTCCTGCCGCTCACTTCGAGTCGTTCGTGGACGGCCTCGTAGAGCGGCACCAGCATCCGCTCCTGGATCTCGGCCCAGTCACGCGCGCGTGCAGCACGGTCCGTGCGGGGCGGTGGGCCCGCGTGAGGAAGGTGCTGTCGCACGAGTGTCGGTGTCATCGAAAGTGCCCCAATCAGCCGAGAGTTGCCGCCGGGCCCCGATTCCTTCGCCCCCGCGCAGTAGGCCCGCACTCCCCCCGTATGTCAGGTAACTCCGCCCTCGTCGTGTCGTCCAGGGGTTGCGGGGGCCCGTTTCCTCCCCGGGCGCGAACGTCGCGAGAATTCACATCCCGGCAACGTGGGCCCGTACGATCGCCGCATGGCAAAGGCACCCGTTCTCACGCCCCAGGCGGAAGACTTCCCGCGCTGGTACCAGGACCTGATCAACAAGGCCGAGCTGGCCGACAACGGGCCGGTGCGCGGCACCATGGTCATCAGGCCGTACGGGTACGGGCTGTGGGAGCGGATGCAGCAGGAGATGGACGCCCGCATCAAGGAGGCGGGGGCCCAGAACGCGTACTTCCCGCTGTTCATCCCGCAGTCGTACCTGACCCGGGAGGCGGAGCACGTCGAGGGCTTCGCGCCCGAGCTCGCGGTCGTCACGCACGGCGGTGGCAAGGAGCTGGAGGAGCCGGTCGTCGTCCGCCCCACCTCCGAGACGATCATCAACGAGTACTTCTCCAAGTGGGTGCAGAGCTACCGCGACCTGCCGCTGCTGATCAACCAGTGGGCGAACGTGGTCCGTTGGGAGATGCGGCCGCGGGTGTTCCTCCGGACGACCGAGTTCCTCTGGCAGGAGGGCCACACCGCCCACGCCACCTACGAGGACGCCCGGGACTACGCCGCGTACATCCACAAGGAGGTGTACGCCGACTTCATGGTCGACGTCCTCGGCATCGACGTCGTCCTCGGCCGCAAGACGGCCGGCGAACGGTTCGCGGGAGCGATCAACACCCTCACGCTCGAAGGCATGATGGGCGACGGCAAGGCCCTCCAGATGGGCACGAGCCACGAGCTGGGACAGAACTTCGCGAAGGCCTTCAACACCCAGTACCTGTCCAGGGACGGCAAGCAGGAACTCGTCTGGCAGACCTCCTGGGGGTCCTCGACCCGCATGGTGGGTGGCCTGATCATGTCCCACGGCGATGACAACGGGTTGCGGGTGCCGCCGCGCCTCGCCCCCGTCCAGGTCGTCGTCCTCGCGATCAAGGGCGACGAGGCGGTTCTGGCCAAGGTCCGCGAGATCGGCGACCGGCTGAAGGCCGCGGGTGTACGGGTCCAGGTCGACGACCGCACGGACACCCCCTTCGGACGCCGCGCCGTCGACTGGGAGCTCAAGGGCGTCCCAGTACGCGTCGAGGTCGGCCCCCGTGACCTGGAGAGCGGCACCGCGATGCTGGTCCGCCGCATCCCCGGGGGCAAGGAACCCGTCGCCGTCGACGCGCTCGCCGCCCTGCTCCCCGGTGTTCTCGAGGAGGACCAGGCG
The DNA here is from genome assembly GCF_040650615.1 of Streptomyces sp. NPDC048643. Classification (NCBI taxonomy): domain Bacteria; kingdom Bacillati; phylum Actinomycetota; class Actinomycetes; order Kitasatosporales; family Streptomycetaceae; genus Streptomyces; species Streptomyces sp. NPDC048643. Next base: position 38,375 of record NZ_JBEZHO010000009.1, on the reverse strand, counting down.
CTGCTGCTGAGGCAGTCGCGCGAGCGCCGCGAGTCCCGCACGTCCGACGTGTCGACGATCGAGGAGGCCGTGGAGGCCGCCGTCGCGGGCGGTTGGGCGCGCATGCCGTGGGCGGACCTCGGCGAAGAGGGCGAGGCCCGGCTCGCCGAGCACGCGGTGACCGTGCGGTGTCTGGTCGCCGAGGACGGGTCGGTGCCCGACACCGACGACGCACCCGGTAACGTCGCCGTGGTCGCCCGCGCCTACTGAGCCGGCCGCGAGCGCGACCGAAACACCTCTTGCGCATCCGCCGACCACAGGTACCCCGGTACGCGGACACCGTCTACGTGCCGGGGCGTACGTGACCCTACGTACCGCCTTGGTATGAGCTGTGATGCTTCTCCGCAGATCAGCGCACCCGCCCTCGTCAGGACGCATCAGCGGCAACTGACGGGTACGTGCAAATTATTTGGGATGCCCCGGAATAGGAACACAGAGGCACCCACGCTCGTTGTCATTACGTGAGCACGACACCACCTGTTCTCGCCGCAGAGCTGGCAGGGGCGTGGGCCGACATTCAGCGGCACCACTCCGAGCTGCCCGATCTTGCCGCGCCAGAGTCCCTGATCGGGGAGTCGTCGTCCGCCTGCGGACACGAACTCTCCTTCGAGCGACTGCTTCACGAAGCAGTCCACGGCATCGCCGCCGCGCGCGGAGTCCGCGACACCTCGCGCGCCGGCCGCTATCACAACCGCAGATTCCTCGCGATCGCCGAGGAGTTGGGCCTCGACCACCCCGAGGAACCGCATCCCAGCAGCGGCTTCTCGCTGGTCACGCTCAACCCCGAGGCCAAGCGCCGTTACCGTCCGACGATCGAGCGGCTCCAGCGCGCGTTGAAGGCCCACACGGCCGCCACCGCCGCCGACACCGCCCGCTCGTTCCGCGGCCCGGCCGCCCGTCACGGTTCCTCCGGGGGAGGCGTCCGCGTGAAGGCCGTCTGCGACTGCGGGCGCAACGTCCGCGTCGTCCCGTCGGTCCTCGCGCAGGCGCCGATCGTGTGCGGGGGGTGCGGCAAGCCCTTCCGGATTCCGGAGGTGGTCGGCGCGGCAGCCGGCTGATCCGGGTGCGACACCGGCATCTCGTGGGTGCCGGCAGCACACGCCCGCGGGCAGTCGTGCCTCCCTCACCGTCCCAGGGCGGCGGGGGACTTCAGGAGGCACGCGTGCGCGCGGGCGACACCGTCCCGACAGCAGCCGACGACCGCCGCAGACCGGCGACGACCGCCCGGACCGACCCGGGCCGGCGTCACCTGACGGGCACCCGGGACCGCCGGGTGCCCGTCAGGTGTGGGCCGGCTCACCCTCGGTCGGGGGGATCCGCGGGATGTGGCAGAATGGCTAGCTGTACTCGACAGCCGCACAGGACCCCTCTCTCCTCCGGCTGACGCGTCCATCGGACACTCGGGTACCGCAACCCCACGCGGCCATCTCGTCGTGTCCAACCCCGTCAAGACCAGGAGACACCACTTCCGTGGCAGTCAAGATCAAGCTGAAGCGTCTGGGCAAGATCCGTTCGCCTCACTACCGCATCGTCGTCGCCGACTCCCGTACCCGCCGTGACGGCCGGGCCATCGAGGAGATCGGCCTGTACCACCCGGTCCAGAACCCCTCGCGCATCGAGGTCGACACGGACCGCGCGCAGTACTGGCTGAGTGTCGGCGCGCAGCCGACCGAGCCCGTCCTCGCCATCCTGAAGCTGACCGGCGACTGGCAGAAGTTCAAGGGCCTGCCGGCCCCGGCTCCGCTGCTCGTGGCCGAGCCGAAGGCCGCGCGCCCGCTGTTCGACGCCCTCGGTGGCGACGACACGGGCAAGGGTGAGGCCATCACCCAGAAGAAGAAGGCTGAGAAGAAGGACGAGGCTCCGGCCGAGTCCGAGTCGACCGAGGCCTGAGCATGCTCGAGGAGGCTCTCGAGCACCTCGTGAAGGGCATCGTCGACAACCCCGACGACGTGCAGGTCGCCTCGCGCAACCTGCGCCGCGGGCGCGTTCTCGAGGTTCGGGTGCACCCCGACGACCTCGGCAAGGTGATCGGCCGCAACGGCCGCACCGCGCGCGCTCTGCGGACCGTCGTGGGTGCCATCGGCGGCCGCGGTGTCCGTGTCGACCTCGTCGACGTGGACCACGTCCGCTGACGTAGCACGCAGCACCGGCTCGGGCCGGGGAGGGCTTACGAGCCGTCCCCGGCCCGTAGTCGTCTGCGCACCCGCATCCGCACCCGCATCCGCACCCGCATCCGCACCCGCATCCGCATCCGCATCCGAAGCATTGCCGTCGGTACACGACAGGAGATCAAGCACAGTGCAGCTGGTAGTCGCTCGCGTCGGCCGTGCCCACGGCATCAAGGGCGAGGTCACCGTGGAGGTCCGCACCGACGAGCCGGAGCTCCGGCTCGGACCCGGTGCCGTCCTGCTCACCGATCCGGCCTCCACCGGACCGCTGACCATCGAGACCGGCCGCGTCCACAGCGGCCGTCTCCTGCTGCGCTTCGCCGGCGTACGCGACCGGAACGGCGCCGAGGCGCTGCGCAACACCCTGCTGATCGCCGAGGTCGACCCGGACGAGACTCCGGAGGACCCGGAGGAGTACTACGACCACCAGCTGATGGACCTGGACGTGTTCACCACGGACGGCGCCGCTGTCGGTCGGATCACCGAGATCTCTCACCTGCCCTCGCAGGACCTGTTCGTGGTCGAGCGGGAGGACGGCACCGAGGTGCTGATCCCGTTCGTCGAGGAGATCGTCGTCGAGATCGACCTGGAGGAGCAGCGGGCCGTCATCGACCCGCCGCCCGGCCTGATCGACGACAACGCGGAGATCGTCTCCTCCCGTGACGCGGACGACGACGAGGGTGACGCCACCGGCGGCGAGGACTCCGCGGGGGCGGGTGCCTGATGCGGCTCGACGTCGTCACGATCTTCCCCGAGTATCTGGAGCCCCTGAACGTCTCCCTCGTCGGCAAGGCACGCGCGCGTGGCCAGCTGAACGTCCACGTGCACGATCTCCGGGACTGGACGTACGACCGCCACAACACCGTCGACGACACCCCGTACGGCGGCGGTCCCGGCATGGTCATGAAGACCGAGCCGTGGGGCGAGGCCCTGGACTCCGCGCTCGCGGACGGCTACGAGACCGGCTCCCACGGGCCCGTCCTCGTCGTCCCCACGCCCAGCGGACGCCCGTTCACCCAGGAACTCGCCGTCGAGCTCTCCGAGCGCCCCTGGCTGGTCTTCACGCCCGCGCGCTACGAGGGCATCGACCGCCGCGTCATCGACGAGTACGCGACCCGGATGCCCGTCTACGAGGTCTCCATCGGCGACTACGTGCTCGCCGGCGGGGAGGCGGCCGTGCTCGTCGTCACCGAGGCCGTGGCCCGGCTGCTGCCGGGTGTGCTCGGCAACGCCGAGTCGCACCGGGACGACTCCTTCGCCCCCGGCGCCATGGCCAACCTCCTGGAGGGGCCGGTGTACACCAAGCCCCCCGAGTGGCGCGGCCGCGAGATCCCCGACGTGCTGGTCAGCGGTCACCACGGGAAGATCGCCCGCTGGCGCCGCGACGAGGCCCTGCGCCGTACGACGGCGAACCGGCCCGACCTCATCGAGCGCTGCGACCCGTCCACCTTCGACAAGAAGGACCGCGAGATGCTCTCGATCCTCGGCTGGCGGCCGGGTCCCGACGGCCGATTTGGGCGCAGCCCCGAGGCCGTGGAAGAATAGGCCGCTGCTCTTTGTCGTCCGGCGTGCGCCCCTGCCACAGGGGGACACGACGCCCGTCCCGACGAGGCAGCACCATCTCGGAATCCTCTCCCGTCGATGACCTGTGGCATTGGCGAAGAAAGCAGACACACATGACTCACCTGCTCGACAACGTCGACAGCGCGTCGCTGCGCACGGACATCCCGGCGTTCCGCCCGGGTGACACCGTCAACGTCCACGTCCGCGTCATCGAGGGCAACCGCTCCCGTGTGCAGCAGTTCAAGGGCGTAGTCATCCGCCGCCAGGGCGCCGGTGTCCGGGAGACCTTCTCGGTCCGCAAGGTCTCGTTCTCCGTCGGCGTCGAGCGCACCTTCCCGGTGCACACCCCGATCGTCGAGAAGATCGAGGTCGTCACCCGTGGTGACGTGCGTCGCGCCAAGCTGTACTACCTCCGTGACCTGCGCGGCAAGGCCGCGAAGATCAAGGAGAAGCGCGACCGCTGAGCCCGTGCCGCCGACGTGACACGTCGGCGACCGAGCCGGTAAGAAGGCGTCTCATGGAGGCCGGATAGCATCTGGCCCCGATGGACACCGAAGCACAGCACGTGGAGCGCGACCGCTCCTCCCGCCCTTCCGCTTCCGAGGAGATCTCGGACACGGAGCGGCCGGAGGGCCGGTCGCGCTTCGCGTTGGCGGGCCGGGCCGCCGACTGGCTCCCGGGCGGGTGGATCACCCTGACCGTGCTGGTCTGCCTGGTCTTCCTGCTCCTGGTCAGCCGCTTCGTGATGCAGCCGTTCCAGATTCCCAGCGGCTCGATGGAGTCCGGATTGAGGATCGGGGACCGCGTTCTCGTAAATAAGTTGGCGTACCGTTTCGGTTCCGAACCGCGGCGGGGCGACGTCGTCGTGTTCGACGGCACCGGGTATTTCGGGAGCGCCGACTACGTCAAGCGCGTTGTGGGGGTAGGGGGAGACCACGTGGTCTGCTGCGACAGGGAGGGGAGACTCGAGGTGAACGACCGGTCGGTCGACGAGTCCGCGTTTCTCCATCGGGGCGACAGCCCCTCGGACGTGCCTTTCGACGTCGTGGTGCCCGACGGCTCCCTCTTCGTCCTCGGTGACCACCGCAGCCGCTCCAGCGACTCCCGTGACCATCTGGGCTCGCCCGGCGGCGGCATGATCCCCGTCGGTGACGTGATCGGCCGCGCCGACTGGATCGCCTGGCCCGCGGGCCACTGGACCCGGCTGGGCCGTCCCGACGCCTACGCGCGCGTGCCCGCCGCCGGCGGTGCCCATGGGTAACCGGGGACGACCGCGCGGAGCCCCCGCGAGCGCCATGGAGAACCTGCTGCCCACCGGGACCCGGCGTGCCTCCGGAGGAGCCGCCCGTCCCAGCAGGGTCGAGCGGCGCAAGCTCGCCCGCAAGATCAAGCGACGCAGACGGCGTTCCGCGGCCAAGGAGATACCCCTCCTCGTCGGGGTCGCCGTGCTGATCGCCCTGGTCCTCAAGACCTTCCTCGTCCAGGCCTTCGTGATCCCGTCGGGTTCCATGGAGAACACGATCCAGATCGGCGACCGCGTCCTGGTCGACAAGTTCACCCCGTGGTTCGGCTCCGAGCCCTCGCGCGGTGACGTCGTCGTCTTCAAGGACCCCGGTGGGTGGCTCACCGCCGAGGAGACCAAGAAGAAGGACGACCCCGTGGTCGTCAAGCAGTTCAAGCAGGGGCTGACCTTCATCGGCCTGCTGCCGTCCGACAACGAGAAGGACCTCATCAAGCGGGTCGTCGGCGTCGGCGGCGACACGGTCAAGTGCTGCGACGCGCAGGGCCGGGTGACGGTCAACGGCACCCCGTTGACCGAGCCTTACATCTTCGCGGGCGACAAGCCGTCCGACTTCGCCTTCGAGGTCAAGGTGCCCGAGGGACGGCTTTTCGTGCTCGGCGACCACCGGGGCAACTCCGCGGACTCCCGTTACCACCGGACCGACAAGTTCAGCGGTACCGTCTCCGAGAAGTCCATCGTGGGCCGGGCCATGATCATCGGATGGCCCATCGGTCACTGGACCCGACTGCGCGAGCCGAGCACGTTCTCGACCGTGGCCGACGCGCCTGGAGCGTCGACCGTCGCCTCTGCGCTGTCGCATAGGGTGGCCCCTGCGGATCCAGACGGATTGATCCCGCTCCCGAGCCCTGCGGAACTCCCGCTCGTTATGGGAGTGGTGGGCCTGCGCCGAATACGGCGCGGGCAGCGGCACGGAGTGAGGAGTGGATGTGGGGGATGTGGCGGTCGGCGCACGGTCCGGACACGATGGTCCCGAAGGGCAGCCGGAGCGGCCCGACGATGCGGCTGCCCCCGGCGTAGAGGACGGGTCGGGTTCCGGCAGTGGTTCCGAGGGCGGTGACGCCTCGACCGGGCGTTCCGAGCAGGACCCGAAGTCCAGGAAGCAGCGCTCCTTCTGGAAGGAGCTGCCGATCCTGATCGGCATCGCCCTCGTGCTCGCGCTGCTCATCAAGACGTTCCTGGTGCAGGCGTTCTCGATCCCTTCGGACTCGATGCAGAACACCCTCCAGCAGGGTGACCGCGTCCTGGTCGACAAGCTGACCCCGTGGTTCGGGTCCGAGCCGGAGCGCGGCGAGGTCGTCGTCTTCCACGACCCCGACAACTGGCTGGCGGGCGAGCCCACGGCGGACCCGAACGCCCTGCAGACCTTCCTCAGCTGGATCGGCCTGATGCCGTCCGCCGAGGAGAAGGACCTGATCAAGCGTGTCATCGGCGTCGGCGGCGACACCGTCGAGTGCAACGGCACCGGCCCCCTGAAGGTCAACGGCAAGGCACTGAACGACTCGTCGTTCGTCTACGCCGGGAACACCCCGTGCAGCCAGGACGACGAGGGCGGCCAGTTCAAGGTCAAGGTCCCCAAGGGCATGATCTGGGTGATGGGCGACCACCGCCAGAACTCTCGGGACTCCCGCTACAACCAGGCCGACAAGCACCACGGCATGGTCCCGGTGGACGACGTCGTCGGCCGTGCCATCGTCAAGGCCTGGCCGATCAACCGCTGGGGCACCCTTCCGGTCCCGGACACCTTCGACCAGTCCGGCCTGAACGCCAAGGCGGCCGCCGCGGTCACGGCGCCCGGAGCCGTCGCGCTCGTCGGCGCGGTGCCGCTCGTGCTGATCCGCCGCAAGCGCAAGGCGTCCAAGGACGACTGACGACCGCGTCGTCTCCGGCCTTCGGGGCCGGTCGCTCCGGACTCTCGGAGCGGCCGGCCCCTGCCCGTTCCCACGGGGGACCGGTGACCGCAGGCGTCCCCCGGATCACCCCGTGTACCGGCGATCCACACAGGTCCTCCCCAGGGCGCCCGGGCCGGTGATCGTTGTCCGAACCATGGGCTGACCGCGGACCGTACCCCCGGGTAGGGTGCGGTCCCATGGGTGGCGAGAGCGCAACACGTACAGCCCCGCGCAGCGGTGGCGTGGCCAGGGACCAGGCGGGCGGCAAGATCGGACAGCGACTGTCCGGGCTGGCCGTCGGGCTGGGCCTGGTGCTGTTCCTCGGAGGGTTCGCCTGGGGAGCGGTGGTGTACCTGCCGTACACCGTGCCCACCAGCTCGATGGCACCGACGATCAACATCGGGGACCGGGTCCTCGCACAGCGCGTCGACGGAAGCGACGTCCGCCGCGGTGACGTCGTCGTCTTCAAGGACAAGGCGTGGGTCACCAACGCGTCCGTGGTCAAGCGCGTGGTCGCCGTCGGCGGTGACACGGTCTCCTGCTGCACCGACGGCAAGCTGACCGTCAACGGCAAGCAGATGGACGAGCCGTACCTGCCCGAGGGCAGCCTCGCCGAGATCACCAACTTTCCCACGGTGAAGGTCCCCCAGGGCCGCCTCTTCCTGCTCGGCGACGAGCGGCAGGGCTCGCTGGACTCCACCGCGCACCTTTCGGACGCCGCCGGCGGCACCGTGGCGCGCAGCGCCGTGTCCGCCCGCGTGGACGCCATCGCCTGGCCGATGGACGGCATGCTCGAACGCCCCACCGGCTTCGAGACGCTCGGCGCCCTGTCCCAGCCGGGACCGCTCCGTACGATGGTCGCCGCGGTGATCGCCGGTGCCGTGCTGGTGCTGGGCGGCGCCGCCTACGGGCCCATCGCCAAGCGGGCGGGCCGCTCCCGCACGAAGACGGGGCCCGCCGGTGTCCGCTGAGCCGACTGCCGACGGAGAGGAAACGCCCGAGGGCGGTCTGCGCAAGGTCGCCCGGGTCGTCCTGCTCGATCCGCAGGACCGGGTCCTTCTCCTGCACGGGCACGAGCCGGACGATCCTTCGGACGACTGGTGGTTCACCCCGGGCGGCGGCCTGGAGGGGGACGAGACCCGGGAACAGGCCGCGCTGCGGGAACTCCTGGAGGAAACCGGTATCACGGAGGTCGAGCTGGGCCCGGTGCTGTGGCAGCGGATCTGCGCGTTCACGTTCGCCGGCCGGCGCTGGCACCAGGACGAGTGGTACTTCCTGGCCCGAACGACCCAGACGGCCACGGCGGCCACGGCACTGACCGACCTGGAACGGCGCAGCGTCGCCGGAGCGCGCTGGTGGACGTGCCGGGAACTGACCGAGGCACATGAGACGGTGTATCCGACCAAGCTCGCCGGGCTGCTCCGCAGGGTGCTCGACGAGGGTCCCCCGGCCACGCCCGAGATCCTCGACACGGAAATCGTCTAGGGGCTCCCGGGGCTGGCGCACAATAGGGGGACGCACGGCTGAAGGGGAACATGCCATGAGCGCCGAGGACCTCGAGAAGTACGAGACCGAGATGGAGCTGAAGCTCTATCGGGAGTACCGCGACGTCGTCGGTCTGTTCAAATATGTGATCGAGACCGAACGGCGCTTCTACCTCACCAACGACTACGAGATGCAGGTGCACTCGGTCCAGGGCGAGGTGTTTTTCGAGGTGTCCATGGCGGACGCCTGGGTGTGGGACATGTACCGGCCCGCTCGCTTCGTGAAGCAGGTACGCGTCCTGACATTCAAGGACGTGAACATCGAGGAGCTGAACAAGAGCGATCTGGAGCTGCCGGGCGGCTGAAGCCGAAGCGGCCGGGCGGCTGACTGACGGGCCGGCCGGACAGCGGGCCGGCGAGGCCGGGAACCGAGGGGTTCCCGGCCTTCGTGTTTCCCGGCCTTCGTGTTCCCGGTCGTGACTCGTGCGGGTGACGGACATTTCCACAGTCGCGCGGCTGTCCACCAAGATCCACAAGCCGCACGGCACGGCCTCAGTGTGGGTGCCGGAGGTGGTGCCGACATGAAGACGACCGAGGCACGGAACGACGCACGGAACGAAGTACGGGACGGAGTACGGAACGACGCACGGAACGCACTGGGCAGGTACGGCGAGGATCTGGCCGCGCGGCGGCTGACCGAGACCGGCATGACGGTCCTGGCGCGCAACTGGCGGTGCGGCAGGACGGGCGAGATCGACATCGTGGCGCGGGACGGAGACGCGCTCGTCCTCTGCGAGGTCAAGACCCGCAGGACCGGCACGTTCCAGCATCCGATGGCGGCCGTGACACCGGCCAAGGCCCGGCGGCTGCGGAGCCTCGCCGAGCGCTGGCTCCAGGAACACGGCGGGGCCCCACCAGGCGGTGTCCGCATCGACCTGATCGGCGTCGTCCTCCCCGACCGCGGCGCACCTGTGGTCGAGCACGCGCGGGGGGTGGCCTGAGATGGGCTTCGCGCGTACGTGTTCGGTGGCCCTGGTGGGTGTGGAGGGCGTCGTCGTCGAGGTCCAGGCGGACCTGGAGCCCGGTGTCGCGGCCTTCACCCTGGTGGGGCTCCCCGACAAGAGCCTGACGGAGAGCCGGGACCGGGTCCGGGCCGCGGTCGTGAACTCCGGCGCCGCCTGGCCGCAGAAGAAGCTGACGGTGGGGCTCAGTCCGGCCTCCGTGCCGAAGGGCGGTTCGGGGTTCGACCTCGCCGTCGCCTGCGCGACGCTGGGTGCCTCCGAGCGGATCGATCCCCGGGTGCTCGCCGACATCGTGATGATCGGGGAGCTCGGGCTCGACGGCCGGGTGCGGCCGGTCCGGGGGATCCTCCCCGCGGTGCTGGCGGCGGCGGACGCGGGATACGAGCAGGTGGTGGTCCCCGAGTGCGCCGCGGCCGAGGCGTCACTGGTGCCAGGAGTCTCGGTGCTCGGCGTCCGCAGCCTGCGCCAGCTCATCGCGGTGCTCGCCGACGAACCGGTGCCCGAGGAGGACCCCGACGAGCAGGGCCGCCCCGATCCGCTGCTCGCCGGCCTGCGCGTCCCGGGGACGGGGGAGGCCACCGGCCTGTGCGGCATCGCCGTCCCGGAACACGACCAGGGGCACGATCTCGCCGACGTCGTCGGCCAGTTGTCGGCCCGCACGGCGATGGAGGTCGCGGCGGCCGGAGGGCACCACGTCTTCCTGCAGGGTCCACCCGGGGCGGGCAAGACGATGCTCGCCGAGCGGATGCCGTCCCTCATGCCGCGGCTGTCCCGGCAGGAATCCCTGGAGGTGACGGCGATCCACTCCGTGGCGGGCCTGCTCCCGCCCGGCAAACCGATGGTCGACATCGCCCCGTACTGCGCCCCCCATCACTCCGCGACCATGCAGTCCCTCGTCGGTGGCGGCAAGGGCCTCGCGAGGCCCGGCGCGGTGTCCCTGGCACATCGCGGGATCCTCTTCCTCGACGAGGCGCCGGAGTTCAGCGGCTTCGTGCTCGACGCCCTGCGCCAGCCGTTGGAGGCGGGACACGTGGTGATCGCGCGCAGCGCCGGTGTCGTGCGGTTCCCCGCGAAGTTCCTGATGGTGCTGGCCGCCAACCCCTGCCCCTGTGGCCGTTTCAGCGTGACGAACGACTACTGCGAATGCCCGCCCTCCGCCATCCGCCGCTACCAGGCACGGCTGTCCGGGCCCCTGCTCGACCGGGTCGACCTGCGCGTAGAGGTGGAGCCCGTCACCCGGTCCGAACTCACGGCGCGGGGCGTTCAGGGTGAGTCCACGAAGACGGTCGCCGAGCGCGTGCGCACCGCGCGCGAGCGGGCCGCAGCCCGCCTCGCCGGGACGCCCTGGCACACCAACAGCGAGGTCCCGGGGCGGGAGCTGCGCAGCCGCTGGCAGGCGGTGCCGGGTGCGATGGACAGCGCCGAGCACAGCCTGGAGCGCGGACTGCTCACGGCGCGGGGGCTGGACCGGGTGCTCCGCGTCGCCTGGACCGTCGCGGACCTGTCGGGACACGACCGGCCCGACGCCGGGGACGTGGCCCTCGCCCTCCAACTGCGCACCGGGGTTCCGCGCGGGGTGCCGATGGCGATCGGCTCACCGGTATGACGGACGACGAACGCGGGGCCCGCGTCACGCTCTCCCGGGTCGTCGAACCCGGCGACGAGGTCTGCGGACGGTGGGTCCGGGAGGTCGGGGCGCGGGAAGCCGTGCGGTGGCTGTCCGCCGGTGACGGACAGCCGCGCGGGATGACGGACGCCCGGTGGGCGGGGCTGCGGGCCAGGGCCGAGCGGGCCGACCCGGAGGGCGACCTCGTCCGGGCGCGGGAGGCCGGGGTGCGGTTCGTCTGTCCCGGCGACTCGGAATGGCCGGCCCAACTGGACGACCTGGGGGACGGGCGGCCCCTCGGGCTCTGGGTCCGGGGGCTGTCCAGCCTGCGGATATGGGCGCTGCGGTCGGTCGCCGTCGTCGGCGCCCGGGCCTGCACCGAGTACGGCGCGCACATGGCGGCCACCCTCGGCGCCGGGCTCGCGGAGCGGGGCTGGGTCGTGGTGTCCGGCGGCGCCTACGGGGTGGACGGGGCCGCGCACCGAGGCGCCCTCGGCGCGGGCGGCGCCACCGTCGCCGTGCTCGCCTGCGGGGTCGACCGGCCCTACCCGCGCGGCCACACTCAGTTGATCACCAGGATCGCGGAACAGGGGCTCGTGATCGGGGAGTTGCCACCCGGCGACCATCCCACGCCGAGCAGGTTCATCCTCCGGAACCGGGTCATCGCGGCGCTCACCCGGGGCACCGTGGTCGTCGAGGCGGCGTATCGCAGCGGGGCGCTCGTCACCGCCCGAGCGGCACAGCGGCTGGGGCGGTTCACCATGGGAGTGCCGGGCCCGGCCACCAGCTCGCTCTCCGCCGGGGTGCACGAACTGCTGCGCGGAGAAGCGGTTCTGGTCACCGACGCCGCGGAAGTCGCCGAGCTGGTGGGTGACATGGGCGAGCTGGCCCCGGACCGGCGCGGACCCGTGCTGCCGCGCGACCTCCTGCCCCCGGGCGCCCAGTGTGTCCTGGCCGCGCTGCCGGCGCGGCGCCCCGCGCCCGTCGACGAGATCGCCCGCGGAGCGGCCACCACCACGGACGACGCGGTCGGGAGACTGTACGAACTCCGAGCACTTGGATTCGTCGAACGACACGGCGACGGCTGGAAGTTGACACGCCAGGCGGCGACCTCCGTCCGCGATGATAGGGAGGCCCGCTGACCGAGCGTGTTCGGCCGTCCGGGGGAACGCCGACGCCCTTGCGGATTCCCGCAGTTGGCGGATCCCGCCGGTCACGCAGGGCGACCGGCGGGATGCCGCGAGCCGCCTTGTGGAACCGCCGCGCGTCCGGGTGACAGCCTTCTCTTCGCGCACTGCGACTGTTCAGTCACGCTACGCTCACGAGGATCCGACGCAGGCACACCGTCTCGGCACGAGACCGACAGGTACCCAGGCACCCCCAGTTCACGGCAGAACGGCACAAGGCGACGAATGCCCCAGCACACCTCCGGGTCCGACCGGACGGCGATCCCGCCAGCCGCCCGCGACGGCGGCAGCGTGCGCCCGCCCGCTCCCTCGACCCTCGACGAGCTGTGGCGGTCATACAAGTCGACCGGTGACGAGCGGCTGCGCGAGCAGCTGATCCTGCACTACTCACCGCTGGTGAAGTACGTCGCGGGCCGGGTCAGCGTGGGTCTGCCGGCCAATGTCGAACAGGCCGACTTCGTCTCGTCCGGGGTGTTCGGGCTGATCGACGCGATCGAGAAGTTCGACATCGAGCGCGAGATCAAGTTCGAGACGTACGCGATCACCCGGATCCGGGGCGCCATGATCGACGAACTGCGCGCCCTCGACTGGATCCCGCGGTCGGTCCGGCAGAAGGCGCGCAACGTCGAGCGCGCCTATGCCACGCTGGAGGCCCGGCTGAGACGCACCCCCTCGGAGACCGAGGTGGCCTCAGAACTGGGCATCGCGGTGGAGGAACTGCACGCGGTGTTCAGCCAGTTGTCGCTGGCCAACGTGGTCGCCCTGGAGGAGCTGCTGCACGCCGGCGGCGAGGGCGGCGACCGGCTGAGCCTGATGGACACCCTGGAGGACACCGCCGCCGACAACCCGGTCGAGGTCGCCGAGGACCGGGAACTGCGCAGACTCCTGGCGCGGGCGATCAACACCCTCCCCGACCGGGAGAAGACCGTCGTCACGCTCTACTACTACGAGGGGCTCACCCTGGCCGAGATCGGCAACGTACTCGGCGTGACGGAGAGCCGGGTCAGCCAGATCCACACCAAATCCGTACTTCAGCTCCGCGCCAAGCTGGCCAGTTTCGGACGCTGACCAGGGCGTTCGTCCGCCGCCGCACAGCCTGGGGCCGGTGCCCCCGGACCGCCTGCCACCCGGCCGAGTGGGTGGAGTGGCTCCCGTACGCGGCGGAGCGTCCGTAGAGTGGTTGACGTGCCAAGGATTCGAGCGGCCTCCGTGGCCGAGCACCGGTCGATGCAGCGAGCCGCCCTGCTGGACGCGGCGCGCTCCCTGTTGTCCGAGGGCGGGACGGAGTCGCTGACGTTCCCGGCGCTCGCCGAGCGCACGGGGCTCGCCCGGTCCTCCGTGTACGAGTACTTCCGCTCCCGAGCCGCCGTCGTCGAGGAACTCTGCGAGGCCGACTTCCCCGTCTGGGCCGCCGAGGTCTCCTCCGCGATGGCGGCCGCCGAGGGCCCCGAGGGCAAGGTCGAGGCATACGTGCGCCGCCAGCTCGCCCTGGTCGGGGACCGGCGGCACCGCGCCGTGGTCGCCATCTCCGCCAGCGAACTCGACGCGGGCGCCCGGGAGAAGATCCGGGCCGCGCACGGCGGGCTGGTCACGATGATCGGTGAGGCGCTGGCCGCCATGGGCCATGCCGAGCCGCGGCTGGCCGCGATGCTCCTGCAGGGTGTGGTCGACGCCGCCGTGCGCCGTATCGAACTGGGGGCCGCCGAGGACCCCACCGCGATCACCGAGGCGGCCGTCGCGATGGCCCTGCGGGGCGTCCGAGGCTGACCCACGCTCACCGGGCGTCGCGGACGTCGCGGGCGCCCGGTGTCAGTGCTCGGGGGGAGGTCCGTCGAGCGGCAGCAGGCGGGACGGCCCGAGGCCCAGGAGCCAGGGCGGCAGCAGGGACAGCGGGTTCAGGTAGGCCGTGCCTCTGAGCAGGCCCCAGTGCAGACAGGACGTCGGCCCGCAGTGCGGGTCGCGCGCCGCCTCCACCGTCCCGAGAACCGTGCCCGCGAGGACCTCGTCGCCCTGGTGCACCGAAGCCCGGACCGGGCCGTACGTCGTCCGCAGCGGAGGTGACCCGGTGCCCGCGAGTTCCACGGAGACGACCCCTCGGCCCGCGACCCGGCCGGCGAAGGACACCCTGCCGGGGGCGACGGCGCGCACCGGAGCGCCGGGGGCGGCTTCGAGGTCGACGCCGCGATGGCCCCGCGAGTAGGCCGTCGCCGGCGGTTCCCAGCCCCGTACGACCGGAGGGCGGACCCCCACGGGCCAGGCGCGGGCGAGTGCCGGGACGGCAGGATCCGCCACGGGGGGCGTGACGGGTCCGGCGGGCGCCGGGGCGGTCGAGTCCGCTCCCGAAGGGAGCTCGGTGTGGGGGTCGGGCGGCTCTGCCGGAGCGGCCTCCGGCGGGTCACCGGGATCGACCCCCGGCGGGTCACCGGGATCGGCCGGTGACCGGTCGGCGGACCCGGCGGCCTCAGTGGCCTCATCGGCGTCGGAGGTGAGCGTGCCGACGGGCACCGCGCGGGTGGCCTGAATCGGTGGTGCTGGTCCGCCTCCGTGGGACAGGGACGTCGAGGACGTCAGGGCCAAGGACAGAGGTCCCCGTGCCGGGACCCGGGCCGGAGTCGACGCCGGGGCGGCAGGGGTCAGGACGCCCAGGACGGTCAGGGTCAGGCCGAGGAGAAGGCCCGGCCGGGTACGCACAGATCGCTTCGCTCGCATACGGAAACCGTCCCCCACCGAGCGGATCATGGCCGGGAACTGTGGAGTACCGGCCGGTTGTGGACAGCGGCGTCACCCGGCCCCTCTCGGGTCCCGTACACTTCTGGTGGCGATTCGGGTCACCGAGTCGACTTCGCACGCCCCGACATCTGGTCTTCAGTACCGGTGTCAGCGCCTCTCGGTCCTTTGTGGCACGGCGCATCGCGGGCGTCAGGCGCGAGTGCCGTCCGGCACACGCGGTACAACCGAGAAAACCTAGGAGAACGGCCATGGCCGTCGTCACGATGCGGGAGCTGCTGGAAAGCGGCGTCCACTTCGGTCACCAGACCCGTCGTTGGAACCCGAAGATGAAGCGCTTCATCTTCACGGAGCGCAACGGCATCTACATCATCGACCTGCTCCAGTCGCTGTCGTACATCGACCGCGCCTACGAGTTCGTCAAGGAGACCGTCGCCCACGGCGGCACGGTCATGTTCGTCGGCACGAAGAAGCAGGCGCAGGAGGCCATCGCGGAGCAGGCCACCCGCGTCGGCATGCCCTACGTCAACCAGCGCTGGCTGGGCGGCATGCTCACCAACTTCTCGACCGTCTACAAGCGTCTGCAGCGCCTCAAGGAGCTCGAGCAGATCGACTTCGAGGACGTCGCCGCTTCGGGTCTCACCAAGAAGGAGCTTCTCGTGCTCTCGCGCGAGAAGGCCAAGCTGGAGAAGACCCTCGGTGGTATCCGCGAGATGCAGAAGGTGCCCAGCGCCGTCTGGATCGTGGACACCAAGAAGGAGCACATCGCGGTCGGCGAGGCCCGGAAGCTCAACATCCCGGTCGTCGCCATCCTCGACACCAACTGTGACCCCGACGAGGTCGACTACAAGATCCCGGGCAACGACGACGCGATCCGCTCCGTCACCCTGCTCACCCGCGTGATCGCCGACGCCGTCGCCGAGGGCCTCATCTCCCGTTCCGGCGCCGGCAAGGCCGCCGAGGGTGACAAGGCCGCGGGCGAGCCGCTGGCCGCGTGGGAGCGCGACCTGCTCGAGGGCGAGAAGAAGGCCGACGAGCCCGAGGTCCAGACCTCCGCCGAGACGGAGAAGGTCGCCGACGCCGAGCAGGCCGACGCCCCCGCCGCCGAGGCCGAGGCTGTCGAGGCCCCCGCTGCCGACGCCGAGGCCGAGGCTCCCGCCGCCGAGGCCCCGGCCGCGGACGCCGAGCAGGCCTGACCCCTCACCCCTTCGGGTTGGTGAACGGCGGGGGCCCACAAAGCCCCCGCCGTTCTTCCCGTAGATCTTCAGACTTCGAGAGAGATTCCAGGAATCATGGCGAACTACACCGCCGCCGACGTCAAGAAGCTCCGTGAGCTCACCGGCGCCGGCATGATGGACTGCAAGAAGGCACTGGACGAGGCCGAAGGCAGCGTCGACAAGGCCGTCGAGGCCCTGCGCATCAAGGGTCAGAAGGGCGTCGCCAAGCGCGAGGGCCGCTCCGCCGAGAACGGCGCCGTGGTCTCCGTCATCGCTGACGACAACACCTCCGGTGTCCTGGTCGAGCTGAAGTGCGAGACGGACTTCGTCGCCAAGGGCGAGAAGTTCCAGGCCGTCGCCAACCAGATCGCCCAGCACGTCGCCGCCACCTCCCCGGCGGACCTCCCCGCGCTCCTCGGCTCCGAGATCGAGCCGGGCAAGACGGTTCAGGCGTTCGTCGACGAGGCCAACGCCAACCTGGGCGAGAAGATCGTCCTGGACCGCTTCGCCCAGTTCTCCGGCGCCTACGTGGCCGCGTACATGCACCGCACCATGCCCGACCTGCCCCCGCAGATCGGTGTTCTGGTCGAGCTGGACAAGGTCGACGCCGACCTCGCCAAGGGCATCGCGCAGCACATCGCCGCCTTCGCGCCGAAGTACCTCTCCCGTGAGGACGTTCCGGCCGAGGTCGTCGAGACCGAGCGTCGCGTCGCCGAGGAGACCACCCGCGCCGAGGGCAAGCCCGAGGCCGCCCTCCCCAAGATCGTCGAGGGTCGCGTCAACGGCTTCTTCAAGGAGGCCACCCTCCTCGGTCAGCCGTACGCGCTCGACAACAAGAAGTCCGTCCAGAAGGTCCTGGACGAGGCCGGTGTCACCCTGAAGCGTTTCTCGCGCATCAAGGTCGGCATCTGAGTCCGTACCGCGATCGACGCGCGGCCCCTATAGGGTCGACAGCAGTCGTCCGCGTACGCCGGCACCCACGCGCGTGTGCCGGACGACAGCAGATCTGACGAGGAGGCCATTGCCGAGCACGGGATGCGAACACACCCCACCGGCAATGGCCTTCTTCGTATGTGCACCATGAGGAGATCTCCATGACCACCACCCCGGCCGACAAGGGCGACAAGACCGACGACGGCAAAGGCGCGGGACGCTTTCTGCTGAAGCTTTCCGGCGAGGCGTTCGCCGGCGGCGGCGGACTGGGCGTCGACCCCGACGTGGTGCACAAGATCGCCCGCGAGATCGCGGCCGTCGTGCGCGGCGGTGCCCAGATCGCCGTCGTCATCGGCGGCGGCAACTTCTTCCGCGGCGCCGAACTTCAGCAGCGCGGCATGGACCGGGCCCGTTCCGACTACATGGGCATGCTCGGCACCGTCATGAACTGCCTCGCCCTCCAGGACTTCCTGGAGAAGGAGGGCATCGACAGCCGCGTCCAGACCGCCATCACCATGGGCCAGGTCGCGGAGCCGTACATCCCGCTGCGCGGCGTGCGGCACCTGGAGAAGGGGCGCGTGGTCATCTTCGGCGCCGGCATGGGCATGCCCTACTTCTCCACCGACACCACCGCCGCCCAGCGCGCCCTGGAGATCGACGCCGAGGCGCTCCTCATGGGCAAGAACGGCGTGGACGGCGTCTACGACTCCGACCCGAAGACCAACCCCGGGGCGGTCAAGTTCGACTCCCTCAGCTACAGCGAGGTCATCACGCGGGACCTCAAGGTCGCCGACATGACGGCCATCACGCTGTGCCGGGACAACAAGCTGCCGATCCTGGTCTTCGAGCTCCTGGCGGAGGGCAATATCGCGCGGGCCGTCAAGGGTGAGAAGATCGGCACACTCGTCGGCGACCAGAACGGCCGGGCCTGACGGGGAACGCTCCCGTCCGGGTACGAGCCCCGGACGCGGACGGACCCTGACCGGGGGATGGACAATGTCCTGCCGGTCCGGAACCGTGCAGGAACAAGACGCGACGCAGCCGGCCGCGACCCCGACGAGGAACAGCTGCCGGGCCTACTCAAGACACGCAGGAGCAAGTGGTGATCGAAGAGACCCTCCTCGAGGCCGAGGAGAAGATGGAGAAGGCCGTCGTGGTCGCCAAGGAGGACTTCGCCGCGATCCGCACCGGCCGTGCGCACCCGGCGATGTTCAACAAGATCGTGGCCGACTACTACGGCGCGCTGACGCCGATCAACCAGCTGGCCTCGTTCTCCGTGCCGGAGCCGCGCATGGCCATCGTGACCCCGTTCGACAAGAGCGCGCTGCGCAACATCGAGCAGGCGATCCGCGACTCCGACCTGGGCGTCAACCCCAGCAACGACGGCAACATCATCCGTGTGACCTTCCCCGAGCTGACGGAAGAGCGTCGCAAGGAGTACATCAAGGTCGCGCGGACCAAGGGCGAGGACGCCAAGGTCTCGATCCGTTCCGTGCGCCGCAAGGCGAAGGACGCCCTCGACAAGCTCGTCAAGGACAAGGAGTCCGGCGAGGACGAGGTCCGTCGTGCGGAGAAGGAACTCGACGACACCACGGCGAAGTACGTCGCCCAGGTGGACGAGCTCCTGAAGCACAAGGAAGCGGAGCTGCTCGAGGTCTGATGAACGACTCTTCCTGGGGGGCGCCGCCACAAGCCGGGTACTGGGGGCCGTCCGAGCAGGGGCCTGTCCAGGGGGCAGCCCCGGCGGGTCCCACGTACGATGCGCATGACGCGCAGCACACTCGGCCCATGCCCATCGTGCCCGACGTACCCGCACATGGCGGAGACCAGGATGACGACCCGGGGGCCGCTCGGCCGAGCGGCCCCTTGTTCCACGACGACGCACCGTCGACGGCGCCCTACGGGGATCCGTCGCACAACCCGCAGAGCCCGCAGGAGCCCATGCCCAGCGCCGCCCCCCAGCCCGCCCCCGCACCTCCGAAGAAGAGTGCGGGACGCGACCTGGGCGCGGCCATAGGAGTGGGCGTCGGGCTCGGCGCGGTGATCGTCGCGTCGTTGTTCGTCGTCAAGGCCGTCTTCGTCGGAGTGATAGCGGTCGCCGTGGTGGTGGGGCTCTGGGAGCTCACCTCACGGCTGGAGGAACGCAAGGGCATCAAGGCGCCCCTCGTACCCCTCGCGGTCGGCGGGGCGGCCATGGTCGTCGCCGGATACGTGCGGGGCGCCGAGGGCGCCTGGGTCGCCATGGCCCTGACGGCACTGGCCGTCCTGGTCTGGCGCATGACCGAACCGCCCGAGGGCTACCTCAAGGACGTCACGGCGGGGGTCTTCGCGGCCTTCTACGTGCCGTTCCTGGCGACCTTCGTTGCCATGATGCTCACGGCCGACGACGGTCCGCGCCGCGTCCTGACCTTCCTGCTCCTGACGGTCGTCAGCGACACCGGCGCCTACGCGGTCGGCTGGCGCTTCGGCAAGCACAAGCTGGCGCCGCGCATCAGCCCCGGCAAGACCCGCGAGGGTCTGTTCGGAGCGGTCGGCTTCGCGATGGTCGCGGGTGCGCTGTGCATGCAGTTCCTGATCGACGACGGCACCTGGTGGCAGGGTCTGGTCATCGGCCTAGCGGTCGCGGCCAGCGCCACGCTCGGCGACCTCGGCGAGTCGATGATCAAGCGGGACCTCGGCATCAAGGACATGGGCACGCTGCTGCCGGGCCACGGCGGCATCATGGACCGGCTCGACTCGCTCCTGCCGACGGCTCCGGTGGTCTGGCTCCTGCTCGTCCTCTTCGTCGGCTCGGGCTGACCGCCCTTCCGCACCCACGCGTCCGTTTGCGCGTACCTACGACACCGCCCCTCCCGGTCGGATGATCACCACACGGTGAGTCATGTGACCGGGAGGGGCGGTGTCGTCAGTTCGGGCCGTAGGTGTGGGGTGGGCCCTCCTGCCAGTGGACCCAGGCCGGGTCGTCGAGGAGGTCCTCGGCGTCCGGGAGGCCCGCGCGGCGCAGGAACTCGACGAGGTCGGCGTCGCTGTGGGCGAGGCCGGCGCTCCGCGCACGGATGGTGACGCGGCGGCCGCCGGTTCCGGAGGGGCGGCCCACGACGATGGGCGCGGTGGGGGCTTCCGCGTCGTCGGGGCCGGTGGGGTCGGATGATGCGTGGTCGTTGTTCACAGGACACCGAGATTCCGGTTCGGCGATCGTGTCGCCGGTGCGGGACGGCTGCCAGGCCGGCCAGGCGCGGACTGCGCGCGGGCGCTCCGGACGGGACACGTTATCGGACACGAGTTCGATTCTAGGTCCAAGCGGCATGTGGTGAGAGCACTCTGCCGGAACAGGCCGGTCGCGAGTGGTCCCGGCGGGCACTGTGCGCAGGGCGTCCCGGGAGGCGCAAGGGGCGGGGAGGCCCGAATCCGAGCGGGCACGCCCCGGTCCGTCCGCACCGGGACACGCGGGGCCCGGGTCATGCGATCCGATCTGCGACACTGGTACAGCCATGCCTAAGCCCGGAGAACTCACCTTTGTAGCGCCGCGCGGAGCCAAGAAGCCGCCGCGGCACCTTGCCGATCTCACGCCTGCCGAGCGCAAAGAGGCGGTTGCCGCGATCGGCGAGAAGCCGTTTCGTGCCAAGCAGCTCTCGCAGCACTACTTCGCGCGGTACGCGCACGACCCCGAGCAGTGGACGGACATCCCGGCCGCCTCGCGCGGCAAGCTCCAGGAAGCACTGCTTCCCGAGCTGATGACGGTCGTCCGGCACCTGTCGACGGACCAGGAGACCACCCGCAAGACCCTGTGGCGGCTCTTCGACGGCACGCTCGTCGAGTCCGTGCTGATGCGCTACCCGGACCGGGTGACGATGTGCATCAGCTCGCAGGCCGGCTGCGGGATGAACTGCCCGTTCTGCGCCACCGGACAGGCCGGCCTCGACCGGAACCTGTCGACGGGCGAGATCGTGCACCAGATCGTCGACGGGATGCGGGCGCTGCGCGACGGCGAGATCCCCGGTGGCCCGGCGCGGCTCAGCAACATCGTCTTCATGGGGATGGGCGAGCCGCTCGCCAACTACAAGCGCGTCGTCGGGGCGATCCGAGCCCTCACCGACCCCGAGCCGGACGGCCTCGGCCTCTCGCAGCGCGGCATCACCGTGTCGACGGTCGGCCTCGTGCCCGCCATCAACCGGTTCTCCGACGAGGGCTTCAAGTGCCGTCTCGCGATCTCCCTGCACGCTCCGGACGACGAGCTGCGCGACACCCTCGTCCCCGTGAACACGCGGTGGAAGGTGCGCGAGGTGCTGGACGCCGGATGGGAGTACGCGGCGAAGTCCGGGCGGCGCCTGTCCATCGAGTACGCCCTCATCCGGGACATCAACGACCAGGCGTGGCGGGGCGACCGGCTGGGCCGGATGCTCAAGGGCAAGCCGGTGCACGTCAACCTCATCCCGCTGAACCCGACCCCGGGTTCGAAGTGGACCGCCTCGCGGCCCGAGGACGAGAAGGCGTTCGTCGAGGCGATCGCCGCCCACGGCGTGCCGGTGACCGTCCGGGACACCCGCGGCCAGGAGATCGACGGAGCGTGCGGTCAGCTCGCCGCGACCGAGCGGTAGTCTGAGGCGCGTCCGTACAACTTCATATCCCTAACATCTTCATATTCCGACAGGGGAGCGCCACAGCGCTGAGAGTGCGGGACAGACCGCAGACCCTCTGAACCTTGCCCAGGTCATTCTGGGTAGGAAGTTCGGTCATCACTCAAGCTGTTGCGCCCTGCCCGGGATCTGTCAGAGGTCCCGGGCAGGGCCGCGTCTCTTCCTGGTCAGCCAGGAGGAATCAGTGAGCATCACCAGCAAGCGGTTCGCGGCCACGGCCGTCGGGCTGAGCCTCGTCGCGCTGCCCGTCCTGTCGGCGTGCGGCTCGTCCGACGCCGGCGCCTCGGGCGACTCGAAGACCGTCACGCTCGTCACCCACGACTCGTGGGTCGTGTCCAAGAGCGTGCTCAAGGACTTCGAGAAGCGGTCCGGGTACACGGTCCGCGTCCTGAAGGACGGCGACGCCGGGCAGGCCGTCAACAAGGCGATCCTGACCAAGGACAACCCGCAGGGCGACGTCTTCTTCGGTGTCGACAACACCCTGCTGAGCCGGGCCCTCGACAACGGGCTCTTCCAGTCCTACGAGGCCAAGGGCTCCGACGCGATCGCCGGTCAGTACCGGGTCGACCAGGACAAGCACCGGGTCACGCCCATCGACTCGGGCGACATCTGCGTCAACTACGACAAGGCGTACTTCAGCAAGCACAAGCTGGCGCCGCCGACGTCGTTCGACGACCTGGTCGAGCCCGCGTACAAGGACCTCCTCGTCACCGAGAACGCGTCGACCTCCTCGCCCGGTCTCGGCTTCCTGCTCGGGACCGCCGCGAAGTACGGCGACGACCGGTGGCAGGGCTACTGGAAGAAGCTCAAGGCCAACGGCGTGAAGGTCGTCGACGGCTGGGAGCAGGCCTACAACGACGAGTTCTCCGGATCCGCCGGCGGCAAGAAGGCCAAGGGCGACCGGCCCCTCGTCGTCTCGTACGCCTCCTCGCCGCCCGCCGAGGTCGTCTACGCCGACCCGAAGCCCAGCACCGCTCCCACCGGGGTCGTGGAGGGCACCTGCTTCCGCCAGGTCGAGTACGCGGGTCTGCTCGACAACGCCTCGAACACCAAGGGCGGCAAGGCGCTCCTCGACTTCCTGCTCACCAAGCAGTTCCAGGAGGACATGCCGCTGAACATGTTCGTGTACCCCGTCACCGACACCGCTCGGGTGCCCGAGGAGTTCACGAAGTTCGGTCCGCAGGCCAAGGACCCGGAGACCCTGGCCCCCGCGAAGATCGCCGCCGATCGCGACCAGTGGGTCAAGTCGTGGACCTCGCTCGTACTGAAGTAGCCGGGCGGAACCCGCGCGCGGCCCGTCGGCAGGGCGCGACGCGGCTCGGCCTCATGGCCCTGCCCGTCGCGTTCTTCGCGGTGTTCTTCGCGTACCCCGTGGTCGCGATCGTCGCGCGCGGGCTCCACGTCGACGGCGGCTGGCGGTTCGGCCGGCTCTGGGACGTCCTGGCCCAGCCCGACATCCGGCACGTGCTGTGGTTCACCACCTGGCAGGCACTCGCCTCCACGGCGCTCACGCTGCTGATCGCGCTCCCCGGCGCGTACGTCTTCGCGCGCTTGGAGTTCCGGGGAAAGCAGATCCTGCGGGCCGTGGTGACCGTGCCGTTCGTGCTGCCCACCGTCGTCGTCGGCACCGCGTTCCTCGCGCTCGTCGGCCGGGGCGGGCTGCTCGACGAGCTGTGGGGTGTGCGGCTGGACACCACGGTGTGGGCGATCCTGCTCGCCCACGTCTTCTTCAACTACGCGGTCGTCGTACGGACCGTCGGCGGGCTCTGGTCGCAGCTCGACCCGCGGCAGGAGGAGGCCGCGCGGATGCTGGGCGCCTCGCGCCTCGCGGCCTGGCGCAGGGTGACCCTTCCGGCGCTCGCCCCCGCCGTGGCCGCCGCAGCCCTCATGGTCTTCCTCTTCACCTTCACCTCGTTCGGTGTGGTGCAGATCCTCGGAGGGCCCACCTTCTCGACCCTGGAGGTCGAGATCTACCGGCAGACGTCCGAGATCTTCGACCTCGGGACGGCGGCGGTGCTGACGATCATCCAGTTCGTGGCGGTCGGTGCGATCCTCGCCGTGCACGCCGCGACCGTCCGCCGCCGCGAGACCGCGCTGCGGCTGGTGTCCGCGGACACGACCGCGCGCAGGCCGCGCGGCGTCGGGCAGTGGGCGCTCCTCGCCGGGGTACTGGCGAGCATCGCCGTCCTGCTCGTGCTGCCTCTCGCCGTCCTCGTCCAGCGCTCCCTCGACGCCCCGGGGTTCCGCTACTACCGGTCGCTGGCCGACGACGACGGGGGCACCTTCCTCGTCGCCCCGATCGCCGCGATCGGCAACTCGCTGGAGTACGCGCTCGCCGCCACCGCGATCGCGCTGCTGATCGGTGGTCTGGCGGCCGCGGCCCTGACCCGCCGCGCGGGCCGTCTCGTACGGGGCTTCGACGCGCTGCTGATGCTGCCCCTCGGCGTCTCCGCGGTGACCGTGGGCTTCGGGTTCCTGATCGCCCTGGACGAGCCGCCCCTGGACCTGCGGAGCAGCTGGATCCTCGTGCCGCTGGCGCAGGCGCTCGTCGGTGTCCCCTTCGTCGTCCGGACGATGCTGCCCGTGTTGCGGGCGGTGGACGGGCGGCTGCGGGAAGCCGCGGCCGTGCTCGGGGCGTCACCGTGGCGGGTGTGGCGCGAGGTCGATCTGCCGATGGTGCGGCGCGCCCTCCTGATCGCAGCGGGGTTCGCGTTCGCCGTCTCCCTCGGGGAGTTCGGCGCGACGGTCTTCATCGCGCGGCCCGACAACCCGACGCTGCCGGTCGCCGTGGCCCGGCTGCTCGGGCGCGCCGGCGATCTCAACTACGGCCAGGCGATGGCCCTTTCGACGATCCTGATGGCGGTGTGCGCGGCCGCGCTGCTGCTGCTGGAGCGGGTACGCACCGACCGGACCGGGGAGTTCTAGATGCTGCTGAGCCTCAGGGGCGCGACCGTACGATTCGGCGGGCGGGCCGTGCTCGACGCGGTCGACCTCGACGTCGCCGAGCACGAGATCGTCTGTGTGCTCGGGCCGAGCGGCAGCGGCAAGTCCACCCTGCTGCGGGCGGTCGCCGGTCTCCAGCCGCTGGACGCGGGCGGCGTGGCGCTGGACGGGCGGGACCAGGCGGCGGTGCCCGCGCACCGGCGGGGCGTCGGCCTGATGTTCCAGGACCACCAGCTCTTCCCGCAGCGGGACGTGGGCGGCAACGTCGGCTTCGGGCTGCGCATGCACGGCGCGCCGAAGGCCGAACAGGTCGAGCGGGTCGCGGAGTTGCTCGAACTCGTCGGCCTGCCCGGCGCGCGGAACCGGGCCGTCGCCTCCCTCTCCGGCGGCGAGCAGCAGCGCGTCGCGCTGGCCCGCGCGCTCGCCCCCCGCCCCCGCCTGCTGATGCTCGACGAACCGCTCGGCCAGCTGGACCGCTCACTGCGCGAACGGCTCGTCGTGGAACTGCGCGGACTTTTCGCAGAGTTGGGCACGACGGTGCTCGCCGTCACGCACGACCAGGGGGAGGCGTTCGCGCTCGCCGACCGGGTCGTGGTGATGCGCGACGGACGGATCGCCCAGTCCGGCACGCCTCTTGAGGTCTGGCAGCAGCCGGCGGACGCGTTCGTGGCCCGGTTCCTCGGCTTCGACAACGTCGTGGACGCGACCGTGAGCGGCGAGGCCGCCGACACCCCCTGGGGGAAGGTCCCGGCGCCCGAGGGAGCCGCGCAGGGGCCCGGCACGCTCCTCGTACGGCCCGCGGGCGTCCGGCTGGTGGCCCCGGCCGACGGGCTGCGCTGCACGGTCACCGCACGCACCTTCCGGGGCACCCACGTCGCCGTACGGCTCCGGCCGCGGGACGCGCCGGAACTGGAGGCGGCGTGCGCGCTGCGGGAGGCGCCGGAGCCCGGCGAGGCGGTCGGGGTGCAGTTCGACCCCGCGGAGATCGTGCTGCTCGGCGGATAGCAGCCCCGGGGTCGGGAGCGGAACAGGCGTGTGGCCCGCCTCCGGGGAGGAGGCGGGCCACACGGTCGTGCGGGGTGGGTCAGTTGGCCTTCGAGGCGCCGCGGCGACGCATGCCGAAGAAGACCGCTCCGCCACCGACGACGACGAGCGCGCCGGCGATACCGGCGATCATCGGGGTGTTGGAGCTGGCGCCGGTCTCGGCGAGGTTGGACTCACCGGCCGCAGCCGACGGCGAGTTGTCGCCCGCGGCCGCCGGAGCGGTGCTGCTGCTCTCCTCGGCCGAGGGGGTCGCCGAGTCCGAAGGCTTCTCGGACGGCTTCGGGGTGTCCGAGGGCGACGGGGTCCCGGAAGGCGACGGGGACTCCGAGGCACAGCCCTCGGCCGACGTGGTGAGGGTCGGCGAGACGTCCTCGTTGACGAGGCCCGGGACGTCGACGTGGATCCGGTACTGGGCCTTGGGGCCCCAGTTCTCCGAGAACGTCACGGTGGCACCGTCACGGGTGCCCTTGACCTTCTCGCTGCCGATCTGCTTGGCGTCGGCGCCGTTCGACTCCAGGAAGACCGTGACGGTCGCTTCCTTGCCGGAGGCGTCCGTGTCGGTCACGGTGATGCTGCCCTTCCCGTTGTCGCAGGAGGCGACGGCCGAGAAGTCACGGATGTTGCAGGCGAGTGCGTTGCCCGCCACGCCGAGCGCGAGCGCGGCAGAGGCGGAGGCAACGCCGAGGATTCGCACGGTACGTGCGGTGCGTCGAGATATGGACACGATTGCCCTTCACAGGTTGCGCAACTGCGGGGGGTGTCGGGGGATTTGCTGCGCTTCGTTCACTGGCAACAGCACCCCCACGAGTTTCACAGGTTTATAAGCGTTGCCTAAGGGCTGTCAATGCGTAGACGCCAGACGGCTGTTGGCTTTGCCGAGACATTAACCGGCAAGGTGTTTGAGTGCCTCCGGAGCGTCATCGATCCGGTCGACGAGAGCGATCCGCGACTCCATCGCCCGTTCCCGCGCCAGGGATTGGAGCAAGGGCCAGGCGGGGTGCCGTTCGGTCCAGTGGACGCGGTCCACGAGGACCATGGGAGTGGGCTCGCCCCGTGACTCGTAGTAGTTCGGCGTCGCGTTGTCGAAGATCTCCTGGACGGTCCCGGCGGCCCCCGGCAGGAACACGACTCCGGCGTTCGAGCGGGCCAACAGGCCGTCCTCACGCGTTGCGTTGGCGAAGTACTTGGCTATGTGCGCGGCGAACGCGTTCGGCGGCTCGTGGCCGTAGAACCAGGTGGGGATGCCCACCGAGGGTTCGCCGGACGGCCAGCGCTCGCGCACCGCGAAGGCGGCGCGCGCCCACTCGGTGACCGATGGGGTGAACGACGGTGTACCGGCCAGGATGCCGAGCGCCTCGCCGAGCATGCCGTCCTCGAAGGGGGCCGCGTACGCGCCGAGGTTGGCGGCCTCCATGGCGCCCGGGCCTCCGCCGGTCGCGACCATGAGACCGGAGCGGGCCAGGTCGCGGCCGAGCCGTGCGGCGCCCGCGTACGCCTCCGTGCCGCGCGCCATCGCGTGGCCGCCCATCACGCCGACCACCCGCGCTCCCGCGAGGAGTTCGTCGAGCGCGTCCGAGACCGAGTCGTCGTGGATGGCGCGCACCGTCGACGCGAAGATGTCGCCGTCCGCCCTGGTCTGCTGGAACCAGGCGTACGCGCGGGCGTCCGGCGTCGCCTCGTAGCCCGCGTCGAGCCCGTCGAAGAGCTCGGTGGGTGAGTAGAGGCGGCCGCGGTACGGGTCGAGGGGGAGGCCCGGGACGGGCGGGAAGACGAGCGCGCCCGACGCGCGGACCTTGGCCGCCGCCTCGGGGCCCATCGAGCAGCCGAGGAAGACGGTGTCCGTGGTGTCCACGGCCAGCAGGGCGCGCGTACGGTCCGTCAGATCGATGGCCTGGATGCGGAGACGGGCGAGCGAGCCGCCCGACGAGACGACCGCGTCGAACTCGGCGAGGGACTCGATCTCACGGTCATGGGCTGCGTGAAGAGGTGTCGGCTGCACCGGGCCATGTTAGGGGCCGCGGTCCGCGTCCCGGGCGGGTACCGGAAAGGCCTCCGGGAACGGCGGCGGGGCCGGTGCGCGAACCCCTGTACCGCGCTCCGGCCCCGGGACTCGAACCGGGAGTGAGAGGCTGCTCAGCCCTGGACCGCCGCCGGGTCCATCCACACGACCTCCCAGGTGTGGCCGTCCGGGTCGTCGAAGGCCCGGCCGTACATGAAGCCCTGGTCCTGGGTCTCGCCGGAGGCCGAGCCGCCGGCGTCGATCGCGGCGTCGACCAGCTCGTCGACCTTCTCGCGGCTCTCGGCGCTCAGACACAGCAGCACCTCGCTGGACCTGGTCGCGTCCACGATCTCCTTCTTCGTGAAGTCCGCGTAGCGCTGCTTGCTGAGCATCATCGCGACGATCGTGTCGCTGATGACCACGCAGGCGTTGTCGTCCGTGGAGAACTGCGGGTTGATCGTGTAGCCGAGCTCCGTGAAGAACTTCTTCGAGACGTCCACGTCGGACACGGGCAGGTTCACGAAGATCATCTGCTGGTACATCTGAGGTCTCCCGTTCGCGGTGTGCCGCTGGCGTCGTGTCGTTCGCAGGGTTAGACCGGCGGTCCGCGCGGAACTCATCGCACCGCGCGGAACATGTGTCCGGAGACTCGCGCGCCGGCCCGCGCGGGCCGGTCAGTTGATCAGCGGAAGCGCGGCCAGTTCGGCGACGGCCCAGGTCAGCGGGGCGAACGCGGCGAACAGTGCGCCGACCCGCAGGGCCGCCGCCGCTCGCAGCGTCGCGGCGGGCGCCCCCAGCCGCAGTAGGGCCGCCGTGGTGTCGGCGCGCGCCTGCTTCGCCTCGACGGCCGCCGTGGCCAGCGTCAGCAGCGTGCACCCGGCGACGAGCAGGGCGCCGAGGGTGGTCAGCGGGCCGAACGCCGGCCGGGAGCCGGTGTACAGCACCGTCGCGGCGAACGCGCCCGACGCCACCGCGCACACCACACCGAGCGGCTGCCCGATGCGCCGCGCCTCCGCCTGGAGCACCCGGCCGGCCAGCAGCCGCAGCGCGCCCGGCCGTACCGCCTGGAGCAGCCGCCCGCACAGATACGTGATCGCGGGCCCCGCGAGGGCGAGTCCGACCGCCGTCAGCACCCAGCCGGCCAGCACCCCGGCCGGACCGCTGACGAAACCACCGGGCAGCGCCAGCGATGGCGCCGGTCCCGAACGGCTCGCGTACGTCTCCACGGCCAGCCCGGCCGCGACGGCGGCCGCGCCCCAGGAGAGGCCGTTCGGCGCGGTCTCCGCGGCGGGCAGGCCCCGGGAACCCGTCTCCACGACCGGGCGGGCGGCGGCGTCCGCGCCCTCACCCGCGCCCGATGTGCCGGTCCTGCCGTGAGCGCCGGCGCCGGAGCGGTCCTGTGCGCCGACCCGTACCGGCGTCTCGTCGGCGGCGGGCGCCGCGTTGGTCCAGTGGATGCCGCTGCCGTCGGAGTCCGTCGGCGACTGCTCGGACGCCTCGGGGGTCTCGGTCGGCGTGGTGGTGGGTGTGCCGCGGCCGTCCGGCTGTGCGCCGGGCAGGACCGCGCGCGGGGGAGCGGTCGCGACCGCGCTCTGCCGTGCCGACAGCCATGTCAGGCCGTACGTCCGTGCGGCGCCCTTCGCACGGCCCTCCCGCGGGCGCAGGGCCAGCGCGGCCGCGCCGGAGGCCGCGAGGGGCACCAGGGCGAGCAGGGTCAGGGCGGCCGGCAGGGGCAGCTCCTGGTCGACGGCGAGGAACTCGGCCGCCGCCCCGTCGAACGGGATGCCCGTCAGGTCACCGCGCAGCTGGAGGAACAGGAGGAGCGCGAGCGCCGAGCCGAGCAGCGTCGACAGGGCCGTGGTGAGGGCGGAGACCGCCATCAGCCGGACCGGGCCGAGACCGACGGCGGACAGACCGGGCCGGGGGCGGGTTCCGGGGTCGGTTCGGGCGACCGCCATGGCGAAGTAGACGGTGGCGGCGAGGGGGACGACGCACCAGGCCAGGCGCAGCGCGCCGGCGGCCGAGGCGTCCGGGTGGCTCATCGCGTAGCCCAGCGTGCACAGCAGCAGGAACCCGGTGCCCGCGGAGGCGGCGGCGACCAGGAGCCGGCGGAGCTGGACGAGGGGGCGGCCCGCGCGGGCTAGACGGAGAGCGAGCACGCGGCCCGGCCTTCCGTCTCGGCGACCGGCGGGAGGTGCACGGTGTTCACGCGCCGTCCGTCGAGCAGCGACACCGTGCGGTCGGCGAGGGCCGCGGTGTCGGCGTCGTGCGTGGCGAGGACGACCGTGATGCCGTGCGAGCGGGCGGCCGTGGTGAGCGTGCGCAGCACATGGGCGCGGTCGGCGCGGTGCAGCGGCGCGGTCGGCTCGTCGGCGAACAGGATCGTGGGGGCGGGGGCCAGGGCACGGGCGATGGCGACGCGCTGCCGCTCCGCCTGGAGCAGGGCGTGCGGGCGCTTGCGGGCGCAGCCGCCGATGTCGAGGCGCTCCAGCCACTCCAGGGCGGCGGTCTTGGCGGCCCGGCGGGCACAGCCGCGCAGCATCAGCGGGAGGGCGGCGTTCTCCCAGGCGTTCAGCTCGGGGACCAGGACCGGCGCCGGGTCGATCCAGCCGAACCGGTCGCGGCGCAACCGTTCGCGGGCGACCGGGCCCATGGTGTGCACGGGCGAGCTGTTGAACCAGACCTCGCCCTGCTGGGGCAGCAGCTGGCCGGACAGGCACTGCAGGAGGGTCGTCTTGCCGCTGCCGCGCGGGCCGCCGACGGCGAGGATCTCGCCCTCACGCACGCCGAGCGAGACACCGCTGAGCGCGGGGGATCCGTTGTGCTTGACGTGCAGGGCGCGTGCCCAGAGCACGTCGTTGTCAGGCGGGGCCACCATCGCGTACACCTCGTTCAGATCTGATGTGCCTTGCCCGGCGGCCTCATCGAGGTCGCTCGGTCCCCCGGACGGGGGAACGAAGGCAGGGCCGATCGGTCACTGCGCACGCTAGGGAGTCGCGGTCGGGAGGCCGGACAGCACGCGGCCCCGGGCCGCCCATTCTCACTCGAACGGGCGGCACCGGGGCCGGTGTTGATCAGCCGTACGGAAGCGCCGACGGCCCCGCCCCCTCGGCGCGGGGCCGGGGGAGCGGGGCCGTCGGGGGGTGGATCAGAGCTTGGTCCACGCCTCCGTCAGCACCTGACGGATGATCCCCTCGATCTCGTCGAAGGTCGACTGGTCGGAGATCAGCGGCGGCGACAGCTGGATGACCGGGTCACCGCGGTCGTCGGCGCGGCAGTAGAGGCCGTACTCGAAGAGCTTCTTGGAGACGAAGCCGTAGAGCACGCGCTCCGACTCCTCGTCCGTGAAGGTCTCCTTGGTGGCCTTGTCCTTCACGAGCTCGATGCCGTAGAAGAAGCCGTTGCCGCGGACGTCGCCGACGATCGGCAGGTCGTGCAGCTTCTGCAGGGTCTGCAGGAAGTTCGCCTCGTTGTCCAGGACGTGCTGGTTGAGGTTCTCGCGCTCGAAGATGTCGAGGTTGGTCAGCGCCACGGCCGCGGAGACCGGGTG
The DNA here is from genome assembly GCF_040650615.1 of Streptomyces sp. NPDC048643. Taxonomy (NCBI): domain Bacteria; kingdom Bacillati; phylum Actinomycetota; class Actinomycetes; order Kitasatosporales; family Streptomycetaceae; genus Streptomyces; species Streptomyces sp. NPDC048643. The sequence goes on along the minus strand of NZ_JBEZHO010000009.1, from coordinate 7,064 downwards.
ACCGCCGAAGGTGTAGCCGTGCAGGAAGGTGTTGTCGCCCTTGTAGAACGGCTCGGCGATGCGGTCCGAGACGATGGTGGCACCGATCGGGGAGTAGCCCGAGGTCATGCCCTTGGCGCAGGTGATGATGTCCGGGATGTAGCCGAACTTGTCACAGGCGAACATCGTGCCGAGGCGGCCGAAGGCGCAGATGACCTCGTCCGAGACGAGCAGGACGCCGTACTGGTCGCAGATCTCGCGCACGCGCTGGAAGTAGCCGGGGGGCGGCGGGAAACAGCCGCCGGCGTTCTGCACCGGCTCCAGGAAGACCGCGGCGACGGTCTCGGGGCCCTCGAAGAGGATCTCCTGCTCGATCTGGTCGGCGGCCCAGCGGCCGAAGGCCTCGGGGTCGTCGCCGTGGATCGGGGCACGGTAGATGTTGGTGTTCGGCACCTTGTGCGCGCCCGGGACGAGCGGCTCGAAGGGGGCCTTCAGGGCCGGCAGGCCGGTGATGGACAGGGCGCCCTGCGGGGTGCCGTGGTAGGCGACCGCACGCGAGATGACCTTGTACTTCGTGTGGTTGCCGGTGAGCTTGTGGTACTGCTTCGCCAGCTTCCACGCGGTCTCGACGGCCTCGCCGCCACCCGTGGAGAAGAACACCTTGTTCAGGTCGCCCGGCGCGTAGTGCGCGAGGCGCTCGGCCAGCTCGACGGCCTTCGGGTGGGCGTAGGACCAGATCGGGAAGAAGGCCAGTTCCTGCGCCTGCTTGAACGCCGTCTCCGCGAGTTCGACGCGGCCGTGGCCCGCCTGGACCACGAACAGGCCCGCGAGACCGTCGAGGTAGCGCTTGCCCTTGTCGTCGTAGATGTAGGTGCCCTCACCCTTGACGATGGTGGGAACGGGCGCGTTCTCGTACGAGGACATGCGGGTGAAGTGCATCCACAGGTGGTCGTACGCGGTCTTGCTGAGGTCCTTGGTGCTCACGGTTATCGGGTTCCCCACATGTAGGTCTGCTTCTTGAGCTTCAGGTAGACGAAGCTCTCGGTGGAGCGCACGCCGGGCAACGCCCGGATGCGTTTGTTGATGACGTCCAGCAGGTGGTCGTCGTCCTCGCACACGATCTCGGCGAGGATGTCGAACGAGCCCGCGGTCATCACCACGTACTCGACTTCCGACATGGCAGTCAGTGCTTCGGCCACCGGATCGAGGTCGCCCTCCACGTTGACGCCCACCATCGCCTGCCGACGGAAGCCCACGGTGAGCGGGTCCGTGACGGCGACGATCTGCATCACGCCCTGGTCGAGCAGCTTCTGGACGCGCTGGCGCACGGCCGCCTCGGACAGGCCGACGGCCTTGCCGATCGCGGCGTACGGGCGTCGCCCGTCCTGCTGCAACTGCTCGATGATGGCGAGGGAGACGGCATCCAGCTGAGGGCTGCCGTTCCTGGACTCGCGGGAGTCCCTGGGTTCCGCACTTCGACTGACCACGACCTCACTGTGCACGACGTCTCGATAGTTGCGCAAGGTTCGGGCGATGAAATTCGTTGTTTACGGGGACGTGACTTGCGGATTTCGCAGTTCTGGACCGATCGGGGGTGTTGAAAACGTCGAGCCACGGATTAGGGTGGGGACTCAGGTATCTCAGGTACTGGACACCTGGGTCGTTGGACATCCGACAGGAGGGCCGGGCAGTGAGCACCGAGCTGCGTCGTCTGCGCAATTACATCGACGGAGAGTTCCGCGATGCCGCCGATGGAGGGACCACGGAGGTGGTCAACCCCGCGACCGGCGAGGCGTACGCGACCGCGCCGCTCTCCCGCGAGGCGGACGTCGACGCCGCGATGGCCGCCGCCGCCGCGGCCTTCCCGGCCTGGCGCGACCAGACCCCCGCCGAGCGCCAGAAGGCCCTCCTGAAGATCGCGGACGCGTTCGAGGAGCGGGCCGAGGAACTCATCGCCGCCGAGGTGGAGAACACCGGCAAGCCGATCGGTCTGACCCGGTCCGAGGAAATCCCCCCGATGGTGGACCAGATCCGCTTCTTCGCGGGTGCCGCCCGCATGCTCGAGGGCCGCTCGGCCGGCGAGTACATGGAGGGTCTGACCTCGATCGTGCGCCGCGAGCCGATCGGCGTCTGCGCCCAGGTCGCGCCGTGGAACTACCCGATGATGATGGCCGTGTGGAAGTTCGCCCCGGCCCTCGCCGCGGGCAACACGGTCGTCCTGAAGCCCTCGGACACCACCCCCGCCTCCACCGTGCTGATCGCCGACATCATCGGCGGCATCGTCCCCAAGGGCGTCTTCAACGTCGTCTGCGGCGACCGCGACACCGGCCGCGCGATGGTCGAGCACCCCACCCCGGCGATGGCGTCCATCACCGGCTCCGTCCGCGCGGGCATGTCGGTCGCCGAGTCGGCGTCCAAGGACCTCAAGCGCGTCCACCTGGAGCTGGGGGGCAAGGCCCCGGTCGTCGTCTTCGAGGACACCGACATCGCCAAGGCCGTCGAGGACATCTCCGTGGCCGGCTTCTTCAACGCCGGCCAGGACTGCACGGCCGCCACCCGCGTGCTCGTCCAGGAGTCCATCCACGACGAGTTCGTGACCGCGCTCGCCAAGGCCGCGTCCGAGACCAAGACGGGCCAGCCGGACGACGAGGACGTGCTCTACGGCCCGCTGAACAACCCGAACCAGCTCAAGCAGGTCTCCGGGTTCATCGAGCGCCTGCCCGCGCACGCCAAGGTCGAGGCCGGCGGCAAGCAGGTCGGCGACAAGGGCTACTTCTACGCCCCGACCGTCGTCTCCGGACTCAAGCAGGACGACGAGATCATCCAGAACGAGGTCTTCGGTCCGGTCATCACCGTCCAGTCCTTCACGGACGAGGCCCAGGCCGTCGAGTGGGCGAACGGCGTCGACTACGCCCTCGCCTCCTCGGTGTGGACCAAGGACCACGGCCGGGCGATGCGCATGTCCAAGGTGCTCGACTTCGGCTGTGTGTGGATCAACACGCACATCCCGTTGGTCGCCGAGATGCCGCACGGCGGCTTCAAGAAGTCGGGCTACGGCAAGGACCTCTCCGGGTACGGCTTCGAGGACTACACGCGCATCAAGCACGTCATGACGTCGCTGGACGCGTAAGCGCTTCGGCAGTCACGCGGCCCCGGAGGGAGCGATCCCTCCGGGGCCGCGCCGAGTCGTCGGTGCGGGCGCCCGCCGGGCAGGCCGTCCGGCCCTCGGGCGAAAGTGATCGACAGGGTGTCGGGTCGTGGGACCACCGCGCTGACGCAGCGTCCATTGTTCGCGCCGGACGCGGGCGGCATGCTGCGGGCGTGCCAGTGATTCGGAACACCTCGCGCCCGTCCCGCCGGTCCCTGCTGCGCGCCCTGGGCGGAGGCGCCGCACTCGGCGCCCTGGCCGGCTGCGGGGTGCCCGCCGCGTACGTGAGCCCCGGGGAGCGGGCCGGGACCGACACGTCCACCGCGGTCAAGCGACTGACCTGGGCGAACTGGCCGCTGTACATCGACACCGATGACAAGAACCCCACGAAGCGCCCCACACTGGAGGCGTTCGAGAAGCGCACCGGGATCTCCGTCGACTACATCGAGGAGATCAACGACAACGACGAGTTCTTCGGCAAGATCAGCCCCTCGCTGATGAACCACCAGCGGACCGGCCGCGACCTCATCGTCATCAGTGACTGGATGTGCGCGCGCTTCGTCCGGCTCGGCTGGGTGCAGGAGATGGACCGGGCCAAGCAGCCCAACGTCGCCAAGTACCTCGACCCGCTGCTCCGTTCGCCCGCCTTCGACCCCGGCCGCAAGTCCTCCGTGCCGTGGCAGTCGGGCATCACCGGCATCGCGTACAACCGCCGCAGGGTCGGCCGCGAGATCAAGCACCTCTCCGACCTGTGGGCCCCGGACCTGAAGGGCCGGGTCACCCTCCTCTCCGGTCTGGACGAGGCGTTCGCGCTGCTCATGCAGGGCAACGGCGTCGACATCACGAAGTGGAAGGCGGACGACTTCCACCGGATCTGCGACCAGGTCGAGAAGCACGTGCGCAGCGGTCAGATCCGCCGCTTCACCGGCAACGACTACATCAAGGACCTCTCCAGCGGTGACGTCCTGGCCTGCCAGGCCTACTCGGGCGACGTGATCCAGCTCCAGGCCGACGACCCCGACATCCGGTTCGTCGTCCCCGAGGAGGGTGCCGAGCTGTGGGCCGAGTCGCTGATGATCCCCAACCTGGCCAGCCACAAGGCCAACGCGGAGAAGCTCATCGACTTCTACTACGAGCCGGAGGTCGCCGCCGAGCTGGCCGCGTGGGTCAACTACGTCTGTCCCGTCCCGGCCGCCCAGGACGTCCTCGCCTCCTCCAGGGACAAGGACACCGCCGCCCTCGCCGAGGACCCGCTGATCTTCCCCGACGCCACCATGCGCAAGCGCCTCGCCATCGCCCGCGACATCACCTCCACGGAACGCACGGAGTTCGCCAAGCGCTGGAACGCGATCGCGGGGCTGTGAACCGGGGCCGACCGGATGTCGGCCGACATGCGTGGCCCCGAAGGGCGCCGGGACTCAGGTCCGGCGCCCTTCTTTCATGCCCCTGGTCGGCTCGGCTCGGACGGGTAGTTGTCACATTCATTGAAGGAAAGGTCAGAGAAATTAAGTTCTGCTCGTTGTGATCTCAAAAATCTCAAGGTACAAAGAACGAGTACGGCGCGATCGAGAGTGAGGGGTCGAGTGTGGACTGGCAGGAGCTGACGGACCTGACGCGCGGGCGGTCGTTCGTGGTCGAGCGGGTCCGTCTCGCCGACAGCGGCATCGCGGTCGAGGGCGAGTTCGAGCCGCCGCAGCTGGCTCAACTCGGCATCGAGGACCAGGTGTTCGTTGCCGCCTTCGTGCGGGCGCACGGCTCGATCAAGGAGATGGAGCGGATCTTCGGAGTGAGCTACCCGACCGTCAAGTCCCGGCTGAAGCGCATCTCCGAGCAGCTCGACTTCGTCGACACCGACCCGGCCCCCACCGGCGCCGCCGATGTCGTCGACCGTCTGCGGCGGGGCGAGATCACGGCCCAGGAGGCGCTGTCCGAACTGGAGGGGGCCTGATGCTCCCGCAGTTGGTGACGGTCGGCTACCGGCGCTCGGGCGGCCGCCGACTGCGGCTGTACGTACCGGTGGTGCCGGTCCTGCTGGTGCTCTCACCGTTGCTGCTCCTCGGGCTCCTGGCCGGCCTGGTCGCGTGCCGCGCCACGCGGGTGAGTCCGGGCGGGGCCCTGCGAGGAGTGGGGCAGCTGCTGTGGGCGCTGCCCGGCACCCGGTTCGAGATCCAGGAGGGCCGGACGGCCTTCCTGGTCAGCGTCAGATGAGTCAGAGGAGAGGGAGTACCCGTGAATGAGCAGCGCCGTCAGGTCCTGCAGATGCTGGCTGAGGGGAAGGTCACCGCGGACGAGGCCGAGCGGCTGATCGCGGCCCTGGACCGAGAGCTGCCCGCGGCCCCGCCGGGAGGTGGGTCTCGACCGAAAGGGCGGCCCAAGTACCTCCGTGTGGTGGTGAATTCGGCCGAGACTCCTGAAGGGGAGGGTCCCAGCCGGGTCAATATCCGCGTCCCCCTGCAACTGCTGCGCGCCGGGGTCCGGCTCGCGAGCCTCGTCCCTCCGCAGGCGCTCGCCAGGATCAACGTGGAGCTGGACAAGGCGGGGGTGCCGATCGACCTGGCCGAGCTCAAGCCCCAGTACGTCGAGGAGTTCATCGACCAGCTGGACGACGTCGTCGTCGACGTCGAGGATCCCGACTCCACCGTGCGGGTGTTCTGCGAGTAGCGCCGCCCGCCGTCGAGCCGCTGGGGTTCCCGGGTGCGGCATCAGGTCGGTTGGCCGGCTCGCATAGCGTTCACTGTCAATCATTGCAACACATTTCGTGGCGGCTGTTGCGTTATCTCCGAATCCATTGCAACAACTTCTCGCCTTCTACCTGCACCTATGTCATTGGCGTGCAATGAATGCGTTGTCGAATGCGTGAAAGCAACGTAGCGTTTCTGTCATCGGAAAGCGCGGGCGCCGTAGGGGCGCACGGTGCAGGTGAAGGAGAGCATGATGCAGAAGTTCGACTCGCCCGCCCCCGTCTCGGCTGTCATCGACATTCCCGCGGGCCGGATCCAGGTCATCGCCGCCGACCGCGCGGACGCCACGGTGGAGGTCCTGCCGGCGAACGCCTCCAAGAGCCGGGATGTGAAGGCGGCGGAGCAGGTCACCGTCGTCTACGCCGACGGCGTCCTGCGCATCGAGGCCGCACCGGCCAAGAACCGCATCCTCGGCACCGGTTCGGGGTCCGTCGAGATCACGATCCAGCTCCCCGTCGACTCCCGCGTCGAGGCCAAGGCCGCCGCGGCGGAGTTCCGGGGAGTGGGACGCCTCGGTGACGTCACCTTCGAGGGCGGCTACCGCTCGGTCAAGATCGACGAGGCCGCGAGCGCCAACCTCGCCGGCCACGACGCGAACATCACGGTCGGCCGCCTGAACGGCCCCGCGGAGATCAGCACCCAGCGGGGCGACCTGAACATCACCGAGGCCGTCCGCGGTGCCGTCACGCTCAGCACGCAGCAGGGCGACATCACCGTCGGCGCCTCCCGCGGCGTCTCCGCCTCCCTGGACGCCGGCACCAGCCACGGCCGGATCAGCAACGCGCTGAAGAACACCGACGGCACCCCTGGCCTGACCATCCGGGCGACCACCGCCCAGGGCGACATCACCGCCCGCAGCATCTGACCTCGCGACAGCACTGCCGAAGGAGCAGCTCCATGACCAACCTGGCCATCGCGGCGCACGGGTTGCGCAAGTCCTACGGTGACAAGGTCGTGCTCGACGGCGTCGACCTGACGGTCCCCGAAGGCACTGTCTTCTCCCTGCTCGGCCCGAACGGTGCCGGCAAGACGACGGCGGTGAAGATCCTCTCGACCCTTATCACCCCGGACACGGGGTCGGGCCAGATCCAGGTGGGCGGCCACGACCTCGCCACCCACGCCCAGGCCGCCCGCGCAGTCATCGGTGTCACCGGACAGTTCTCCGCCGTCGACGGGCTGATCACGGGCGAGGAGAA